>DAOUMB010000164.1:0-15183 GCA_034414335.1 Dehalococcoidia bacterium | reverse complement strand
ACCCTTTACCATGAGAGGAAAGGTAATGTCTCTGATAGAACGTTATTGTCCTATGAAATTAGGTGATGAATACGGCGTCTGCTACAACCCCGGATTTTTGAGAGCAGTACATGCCTCGGAGGATTTCCTCAATCCACCGATAATTGTAATTGGAGAGGCAGACAAGCGAAGTGGCGATATGCTGGCAGAATTATACGCGCCTTTTCCAGCACTTTGCTTCAGAACTTCCCTTAAGAATGCTGAAACAATCAAATGTTTTTCCAATTTCTACAATGCTATGAAGATTTCTTTCTTCAAAGAAGTATATCTTATTGCCCAGAAGTGTGGACTCGACCACGAAGCAATCTCACAAGCAATGCTTAAGTCTTCCCTGGGGGGCACATTCCAGAGTAGTATACCAAAGGTAGCGCCTCATTTGGCAGTGCCTGTCTCTCTAAGGATCGGGCTGCCTCAACATCTTTTGTCAACGAACTTGGACTCAACACTCACTTCTTTGACGCTGTGGCTGAGATAAACGAGGAGATTAAAAAGCTTGAAGTCAATGAGCACGCAGAGTAAGGTATGAAAGTGCTGATTGTTGAGCCACTAGGGCACAAAGGAGGACATCGTTCACCCCACACCAAGTACCTGAGTAGAGCCCTGGCTGATGCTGGTGCGAATGTTACCGTCGTTACTTTTGATGGGCTTTTGGGCGAGCCCCCAGCGTGGGATGCAGACGTGAAACATATCTCCTTTGTTTCCGAAAGTGGCGCTTTCGGCCCAGCATGGCGGTTTTTGTCCTGCCATCTCCCCAAGGTAGTGAGCTCTATTCTCGCCACAATTTGTGTTTTTCGCCTGGCAGTCCGAGAGGACCGAAGGGAGAAAAATGATGTCATTCACATCCTCGATATTGCTGTGCCTGACTACGCCTTTCCCTGGTTCTGCTCTCTTGTCAACCATCATCGTTTGACATTGACTCTTCATCATTCGTCCAGTGAGGTACGGCTGAAGATCCGCCGAGCAAGACTCGCTGATGCTCTCTCCAAAGGACAAATTCTAGTGGGCTTTCGACTATGGCCGGGGGTGCTGCTCAATAGCAGGCCCGCTACTGCCTTCGCAGGATTCCTCTATCGAAGAGCCGGCAGGGGAAATCACCTGGCTTTCATCTGTTATACCGAAGCGGTGCGCGATTCGTATTCTAATAGCCCCTATTACGATAAAATAGTGCTTATGCCCTATGGCGTGGCAGTTCCAGACCCTGGGACTTTGGAACCACTTGAGGCAAGACAAAACTTAGGTCTGTCTCAGGATGGAGCATTACTCCTTCACTTCGGTAGCAACCATGCTGAGAAGAATTTTGAGGTCATTTTTCAAGCCGCGAAAGGACTTCCTGTGCCTTACACGCTGCTATTTGCTGGTAAGCTTAACCCGGTTTACCGAGCAAATAATCCCGTAATGTTAGCCGAGAAATACGGCTTGGAACAAAACACTACAATTGCCGACAGATTTATCCCTGAGAAAGAAATGCCAATTTATTTTTGCGCTGCTGATGCCACGATATTGTCGCATCGCAAACATTTTGGGGGTGCCTCTGGAGTTCTTGCGACAACAGCTCAGTTTAGTCTTCCCGTCATTGCCGCTGATGTCGGCGAAATAGGGGAAGCTGTGAAGAATTACGGGCTCGGACTGACTTTCGAGGCTGAGAATGCTCATAGTCTACGAGAGGCAATTTTGTCCTTTCTCAATCTCAAGGAGGAGCAGAAACAAGAGATGAAGAGGAACTTGCTACGTTTTGCTCAAGACCATTCATGGCAGGCAGTAGCACTAAGACATATCGAAGTTTACCAAAGCCTTATACTCCAATCAGAGTGCAACCGCAGTCCGTGATGCTTACTTGTGCGATAGTGCTCTGGTACTTACATTAGCGATGATTCTGTCTTTTCGGGGGTAGCCCCAAATTCAGGGCCCACCCTCGCCAAGATACTGAAAAATTTTCACCCTGGGCAATTTCTGGCCGGCTAATGTTGCTGTGGCCTCGGACTGATAGACGAGCTCATAGTGGGTCAACTCCTCGAGAGGCACGGGCGAGACAAAGGGGTTGGTGCCCACTACTCTATAATTTCCAGAGTTCTGGCTTGATATATAGGCCTCGGCTCCTTCATAAGTAGGAAAGGACCAGCTATTGGTGATTGCCATATACTTTGTTCCTTCTGCACTTGTCCTTACTTCATAAGAAATGACTATCGATTCTGTGGGGGTCACGGCTTTACCATCAAAGTTAAAAAGCCTGGCGACCAAGGAACGGTAGTAAGTTGGGTAAAATAGGGTCACGGGCTGCAAATTCCCACCTTGTGTCTGTTGATAGTAAACCCCGAAATACTCACTCTCGTTGCTGCCAGCCCACCTTGGCATAGCATAGAATTTTGAAGTCGGCATCTGATAGTCAATCACCACGTATTTCGAGCCCAGTTCGTCCGCTAGCTCATCAGCTGCGCTTTCATTCTGAGAGATAAAGAAGTCGGCGGCTTCACTAGCCCGAGCCTGAGTGGGATTGGTATTCGGTATGCGATGGGCAATACGCATTATCCAGTACCCATAGTCCCACCAGGACATTACGCCGTAGGCGGTCTCGGGATACTCAAAGCTTTCCTTTGGCGGATAAAGCGCATAATAGAAATTAGGGTCACCAAAAGGCTCGGGGCTGTTGTCTTTTAGCCACTCAAGCGAAAGATACCACCCCCGGTCCATAAGAGAGCCGCCCTCAGCCAGCGCTTCCGCCTTGCTAATGTTTGGGAAAAAGACCAGGAAAAAGATGGCTATTCCAACAACAATTATCCTTACCCAGGCGGCTCTGGGTTGCAGGGACTTTTTGGGCCTTGCCTTCTCCCTGGCTTTTTTCCTCTTTTTGAACTTTTTAGTTACCACAACCACTTCCTGGGGCTTAGCTGCCAGTTTGCTTAAACCAGCGAAGTCCAGCATTCTCCAGGAGAAATACCCTGTGAGCAGGCCAGCATTTATGGCGAAATAGTAACTAAAGCGACGCTGCCCCAGGACTGCTATCAACATTGTTATGCTCCATATCAGGAACAGTGTCTTATCGGCGCTCTTTTCTCTGACAGCGACGTAAATAAGCCAGATAAGAGAAATAAATGAGATGAAGAAGGAGGTGGTAAAGTTAACCCAGGCTATGTTTAGGCTCAGGCCCTGCATCTCCAGAACGGTCAGCGCAGCGCCGCTCGGGGTGAAGATACGAAATTTCCCCAGCATGGAATGAAGCAGCGAAGGGTCGATGGCATGCAAAACGGCTAACCCTATCCCAGCCAGTGCCAGCAAGGCCAAAGGATAGTAGGCAGGCTTGACAGCCTTGTCTTTAAGAAGCCGTGAGATAACACCTAAAACTATGGGTGCCACTATAGCAGCCGGCATAGATACACGATAAATGGTATCCAGACTACCTCCGCCCAATACGGGAAGAAGCATGAGCAAGGCAATAAGGAAAACGGGAGTGCCAATAAGGCATAGATAGTCGCTTGATTTGCCCATTAAGTGGTCTACGATGAACTGAATCACCAGATAAACAAATATGATAAAGACAAGGAGAAGCCCCCCCTGCCAGGAAAGGAGATAGATACCTAAGAAAATGCCGGCAAGCAGGGTATAGACGAGAGGTCTGGTGATAGTTGGCCAGTCCCTACTCAGAAAGTGTCCAAATGAAATCTCTCTTTCCCGAGCCTGCTTGATGGCCATTATCAAAAAGAGCACACTTACTGTACTAAACAGAGCCTCAGCCACATGGTGGTCGGTAAAGCCAAGCAGGGAGCGATTAAGAAATTCGCCGGGCAATATGGCAACCAAGGCGGCTGATATTACACCCACCCAGCGGTTAAACAATTCCTTCCCAATGAAGTACACCGGAAATAACGTCAGCGTGCCCAGAATAGCAGGCATGTAGGCGCCCACTGCATCTATGGTGTGCTGGGCTGGTATCCCCCGGCCAACAAGCAGAATCACGCCAGCGACAAGCCAGTTGAAGAACGGCCTACCAGTTCCTCCTCCACCAGGGTAGAGTAAATAGGGGTCAAAAGAGTTAACGTGGGGAAAATTATGGACAATATTATCTATGAGTCGCATGTTATACCAGGCATCTGTGCCTCGGAACCACACCCAATCACCGACAAAAATCTTGTCGTGAGGCAGGACTATACGTAAATACACTGAGATGCCACAGATGACTGCCAGAATTATGCCAACTATAACTGCTGAGGGAAGTCTGCGTTTTTGCTCAGGAGTCTGTTCGTTCACTTAGAATTCCAGTAAAGAAATATCCTGCTAACCCAGATATCCTCTCTATTATAAGCTCACGCCCCGAATATTACAAATATTACAACACACGCCCTAAGCCATCGGGGTCCTGAGGGTGGCTGTCCCCTTATTGAATCAAGAGCCAGCTTTAATCTATAATTGTTCAATGCGACATTATCGTGCTGTCGATCTAAATGTCCTGTGGTTTTTAATAGCTCTAAATGTCGTAATCTTCATAATCGAGTTGATAAGTCCAGGAGCAATCTCTTTTCTGGGCTTGACGCCAGCGCTACTCATACAACAACCCTGGACCATCATAAGCAGCATCTTCGTCCATGCTGGTTGGGGCCATATCATAGTTAATATGATAAGCCTGTACTTCCTGGGGAGCTTCCTGCTCCGAGCGGTAGAAGAGAGGAGTTTCCTCGCAGTATATTTTCTCGGAGGCCTGGCGGGAAATATCCTCTACTTCCTTCTTTGTCTACTTGGCCCTCCTTTTGGCAATCCGTCCATTCCAGTGGTGGGAGCCTCCGGAGCCATCTTTGCCCTTGGCGGGGCACTGGTGGTAATGATTCCCAGGGCACAAGTTCTTATATTTCCCATCCCCGTCCCTATGCCGCTCTGGGTAGCAATCCTAATCTTCTTCTTCATCTCTTTCCTCCCCGGTATAGCCTGGCAAGCCCACCTTGGAGGTCTGCTCCTGGGAGTTGTAGCAGGCTTTCTTTTCAGGAGGAGAAGGCGAATCTATTATATTTGACCTCCTAAAAGATGCAGGTAAAGGAAATTCGTTTGAAAGCCGATGGACTCCAGCTTGCCAGCGAGCTTCATATTCCGTCACGAGACAAGCTTCATCCTGCCTTGTGCATCTGCCATGGCATTCCGGCTGGTCCTCCTGACCCCACTGATAGAGGCTATACATTACTGGCGCAACGCTTTTGTCATGCTGGCTTCGTCACCTTAATCTTTAACTTTCGGGGAACGGGAAAGAGCGAAGGTAACTTAGACATCTTAGGCTGGAGTCGAGATTTGCATGCCGCTCTTGATTTCCTCTATAACCTGAAAGAAGTAGATGAAACCCGTTTCTGCTTACTCGGATTTAGTGGAGGGGCAGCGGTTTCCGTTTATACAGCAGCCCATGACCCCAGAATATCTTCAGTAGTAACATGTGCCTGCCCCGCGGATTTTCACACTCTCCATGAAAGAGAAACGCCTCTCGACACCATACAACGGTTTCGTGAAATTGGAGCTATTAGGGATAGGAAATTCCCACCCTCAATAGAGGAATGGGAAAGAGGATTTGAAACCGTCTCTCCAATCAAGTGGATCGATAAAATCTCTCCCCGCCCTCTGCTTCTGGTTCATGGAGATGCCGATGAATTAATACCCTTGGAGCACGCACATAAGCTCTACCACAAAGCTAAAGAGCCCAAAGAGCTAAGCATAATCCCTGGCGCCAAGCACAAAATGCGCCTTGAAGAAGCAGCAATGGCCTTTGTTTTGGATTGGCTAAAGGCAAGGTGCTAAACCGGGTTGCTCCCTCTATCAAAGCTATGTGATAAGCTTTGGCCTGAGCTGACTAGCCCGTTTATCAAGCGCATGCTCGTTTCCCTATCAATAGCCACAAAATATGATGATGAATTTCGCCCGTGGCACGGGGTTCGTAATACTCATGCTCGTACAGCTCCTTGATATCTAAGAAAGCAAAATCTTCGCATAGTTCTTCTCTAGTGCATAAATGGATATATACTCTGTCTTGAAACGAATTAGATTCTTCGGGGACAGGAATGCCCTTTCCGTAATGTTCGGGGTCCTTTACTGAAAGTGTGCTGAGAAATAGTAACCCATCCGGTTTCAGCATTCTCAGAATTGCTTTTCTGAGTTCTTTTCTCTCATACTTCTTCAACAGATGGTATAAATTGGAGATAAACACAATATCGTAGCTGTCTTTCTCCAGTTCCGTGAAATTGCAACATCGAAATTTCACAACTCCACTTTGCTCCTTAAGAGCTGCATTCAAGGCAATGTCTATGGCTTTCTTAGAGCTATCTATCCCCAGAACCCTGCACCCGAGATTATCTAAGAAATAAAACGCATCACGACCATAGCCGCAGCCAATGTCTAATATGCTTAATACCTCTCTGCCTGATTTGCATTTTTGCAGGCATCTAACTGCAGCAATGGCTAACTCACTCGGCCCCTCTCCCCAAACACACTCATTGCTTTTATATTCGTTATCCCAAAACATGTTTCCAAGAAGCTGTTGCTAAAGACACACTCGTTTATACGCTGCTTTTGAATATCTGGATAATTTAAGTACCTAATATATATTATAGCCTACCCGTTTATTTTAACCATTAGATGGCATTCGCAATTGCTTCTCTAATAAAGCAGGGGTAGTAATATAATTCATGGCGAGGTTTATTCCTTTGACAGCAACTCTTTGCCAAGGACTTTCCCAAGATACCCAGTCGCTCCCGTGATTACAACCATAGCGATTCCTCTTTTTACTAATTTGCCCATCTATTTTACAACAGCCTTCGAATAATGCTCTCAATAGTAGTATAATGAAAGAACAAGCTGTGACAAATAGTCTGACGCTATGAAAGTGTTGAAGCCTTTATCTGAACTTATTTCCCTGGAAGGGAAGCGGGCTCTGATTACCGGTTCTGCCGCTGGTATTGGCAGGGCAATGGCCTACAGGTTTGCCGAAGCGGGCGCGGATTTAGAACTTGTAGATATGAATAGAAAAGGGCTAGGGCTTGTTAAAAGCGAGCTTTCGCGGTCGGGGGCAGAAATAGACATTTATAAAGTAGACCTTTCCAAGAAAGAGGAAATAGATGCTCTATGGCAAGAACTCAGTGGAAAAGAGCCTGACATACTGGTGAATAACGCTGGAATATATCCTTTCAAGAATTTCCTGGAAGTAGATGATGCCTTTCTTAAGAAGGTACTAGATATAAACTTGAGGTCAGCTCTTTTGATGTGCCAGCATATGCTAAGGAGAAGATTAAAGAGGGGAGGAGTAATCATAAATATTGGTTCTATTGAAGCCATTCTGCCTTTCGCAGAAGACTTGGTCCCCTATGACATTAGCAAGACAGGAGTCATTGCCCTGACAAGGGCCTTAGCCAGACAGTATGGCAAAAATGGTTTCAGGATAAACGTAATTCTACCTGGAGGCATAACAACTACTGGAACAAGGGCTGTTGCCAAAGAACTTACCCGCTTCAAAGTAGGCCTCCTTAAAACGGGCGTTCAATTTGCAATGAGATTACCACTAAGAAGGGGAGGCCAACCCGATGACGTAGCTCGTATTGCCGTGGTCCTTGCCAGTGATTTGTCCAGTTATATCCATGGAGCACTTATACCCGTTGATGGAGGGTTTTTGTCTGCTTAGTATGGCAGGTGCTGGCCCCGAGAATTTATTACCCAGTACTATTTGGGTGAAAAGGCTGGGCGTGGCAAGGCATGAATATACTACGCCTCAGTTGTGAGAAGTCGCCTATTATGATTTCTATTTCGAGAAAGTGTAGGTCCTTTCACCTTTTCTTGACAGCCTAAACAATCGCCCATTAGTTACATGGGACACTATTTCATGTTCTTTCATATGATGGTCACTGAAGGACAGGACTCCGTTTGATTTCAACACCCGATGTAACTCCTCTAATATGCCTTCCGGGTCCCTCAATTTGTGAAAGACATCGTACAATAGAACCACATCCAGGTTATTATCCAGCAAGCTGGTTTTGCAGTCGGAAAGGATGGTTTCCACATTCGCCAGTTGTTTTTTTGAAACGATATCATGAACCTTCCGAATGGCAAGAGGATGGATATCTAGGGCATAAATTCTCCCTGATTTGCCCACCAATTCTGCCAGGGGGATTATATAACTCCCAGGTCCACAGCCATAATCGAGCACATGAAATCCCGGCTTTATTCCCACCTCCTTCAAGATATCCATGCGGGGCAAGCGAAGGTCGCGAAATTTATAGCCCAAGGCCATAATCCTGAAACCAAGATTGGACTCTACCCTATCCATGACAGTTTCCTTTCTTTTTGAAAAGCGATTTTGCACAATGTTATCAGTATAAGAAAAGTGCCGAGCGTTAGCTGAGGATTTGAGTGAGTGCCGTAAGGCACGAACCTTTTATGTATGATGTTTAATATGAATTTGCCCTCTTAAATGTTTTTGCCTTGATTTTGAACATATATATATCCTCCTCTTTCAATAATCCATATCTGTGAGTAGTGGACTCACCAAATTTGCTTGCAAAGTTATAAACTTCAACAGAAAATCCAGTCTTCTCCAGCCTATCTTTGTAATCCTTACCATAAATTCTAACATGATTATTTTGTCCAAATACTTTTTCCCTTTCTTCTGGCGTTGTAACTGTTGAATCCTCGTAGGTTTTATTAAGTAACAGTGAAATAGGTAATTGTAATATTGCCCAACCTGCGGGATTCAATACTCTATATAGTTCTGACATAGCTTTCCAAGCGTCCAGAATGTGTTCCAGGACATGGGTACAAATAACAACATCAAAGGAATTGTCTTCGTATTTGATCTCTGTAATGTCCATTCTGACCATTGCTAATGGAGAATTAAGATCAACACTGAGATAATCTATGTTGGGACATGTCATAAGAACTCTTTGTAAATTCCTTTCTGGTGCTACATGTAACACTTTAAGATTCTTATCAAACAACTCGGTTTTATTCTTTAGATAGAGGTATGTAAGACGTTCTCTGTCAGACGATCGGCAGCGGGAGCATTGCACATTTACCCGATAACCCACTCCCACGATATTTTTCTCCTTAAACACTGGAAGATCTAATCCCGCAGGTAGAAATTTTCTGAAATGTCCCCTACAAAACGGACACTCAAATTTATTGCCAGTGTACAGAAGGGATAGAAAGAAAGCCCTACACTTGACATACCAATCAACAAATTGCCGATGATATTCCCTTGGGATGATTCTTTTGAGCAGTGCTCTAATCTTTCGTTTTATATTCCACCGTTGTTGTTTTGTTTTTGGGTGGGCCAATTTCATATAACCTAGAATAACCGAATCACTTCGTTCATGTTCCCACATTAGCATGTTCTGCAAGGTATTTCGTTTATGCACGACTCTGAGCAAAGCCTCAAATGGTGACTTCTGGTTGTCATTTTCTTCCAAACCATAAAGAGCTTTCTATCTTGTCAGTGTTGTAATGAACGTCAGTTCTTTGCTTTCCCGGCCTGCTTTATCAGCCAGAATTCGATGCTGTCTGCTAAAGCCAGCCAGCTGGCTTCGATGATGTTAGTCGAGCTGCCTACCGTTCTCCAGTTTTCCTTGCCGTCGCTGGATTCGATGAGCACGCGTACTTGCGAAGCGGTGCCCGCGGTTTCTTCCAGAATGCGCACCTTATAATCAATAAGTGTTACAACAGTCAAGTCAGGATAGAACTGAAGTAGAGCTTTACGCAGAGCCTGGTCAAGGGCATTGACCGGTCCATCGCCCTCAGCAGCCGTATGTACTATCCTGTCACTAACCTTGACCTTGATAGTGGCTTCTGACAACGGCTCTTCTTGAGTTCCTTTGCTGGGTGGGCGACGCCGTTTCTCAACCACCACCATAAAGTCGGCTAGCTCAAAAGGTGGCTGATAGTCGGGCTGAGCCCGGCGAAGTAGAAGGTCGAAAGATGCTTCGGCAACATCATATTGAAAACCTTGTTTCTCTAATAACTTAATTTGCTCCAGTACCTTCTCAATTTCCTTGCCTTTAGGAATAGGTAGACCTCGCTCTTTAGCCTTGAAGATAATGCTACCCTTTCCAGCCAACTCAGAAACTACAACGCGGGGGCGGTTGCCAACTAGATTCGGATTTATGTGCTGGTAGCTATCCTCCCATTTTATTAAGCCTGAGACGTGAATTCCACCTTTATGGGTAAAGGCCTCATTGCCCACATAGGGAAGCCGGTCATAATGAGGCATGTTGGCTAGCTCTGATATGTAGTGGGAGACATCGCTGAGCTTGCTTAGCTGCTTGTCAGTAACACAGTCAATGCCCATCTTAAGTTTCAGAGTTGGTATGATGGAACAAAGATTGGCATTGCCACAACGCTCACCATAGCCATTAATGGTTCCTTGGACCTGAATAACTCCCGTTTCCACTGCGGCCAGGGTGTTAGCTACGGCAAGCTCGGCATCATTATGGGTATGAATACCCAAAGCAACAGGGGTTACCTTTTGAACAGCTTTAATAGCTTCCATTATTTCTTGTGGTAAGGCGCCGCCATTGGTATCACAAAGAACCACACATTCAGCACCCGCTTCAGCAGCAGCAGCAGCTACTTCCAATGCATATTCAGGGTTACTTCTATATCCATCAAAGAAGTGTTCGGCGTCAAAGAAAACCTTGAGCCCTTTAGCCCTAAGGTAAGTTGTGGAATCTGTAATCATGCTGAGGTTTTCTTCCAACGTTGTCTCCAGAACTTGGGATACTTGCTTATCCCAGGCCTTCCCTACAATAGTGACCACCTGAGTTCTGGCCCCGATTAGGGCTTGGAGATTAGAATCTTCTTCCACCCCGCAATTTGAGCGCCTGGTGCTGCCAAAGGCAACCAATGTCGAGTGAGCCAGATCAAAATTCTGCGCTTTGGTAAAGAACTCTGTATCCTTGGGATTAGAACCGGGCCAGCCGCCTTCGATGAAGTCCACGCCCAACTCATCTAACTTCCGAGCGATCTTCAGCTTATCCTCAACAGAAAAGGAAATCCTTTCCTGCTGAGCACCATCCCTTAGAGTCGTATCATAAAGCTGTACCTTTGCCATAGAAAACCTTCTTAGCCTTTCGCTTTTTGAGCAATAAACTCTCCCATCTCTTTGGTTCCTACCCGAATTTTCCCTTCCGACATTATATCGTAAGTCCTATAGCCTTTCTCTAAAGCAGCGAGGACAGCGTTTTCCACTGCCTGGGCTTCAGTTTCCAGCACAAATGAATAGCGAAGCATCATAGCTACGCTAAGAATAGTGGCAATAGGATTAGCCAGGTTTTGCCCTGCTCGACTTGGAGCGCTGCCATGAATTGGCTCATACATGCCAAAGGTTTTTCCCCTGGGAATTCCTGCCAAACTGGCTGAGGGAAGCATACCCATAGAACCAGCCAGCATTGAAGCTTCATCGGTGAGTATATCTCCAAACATGTTTTCGGTAACCAAGACATCCAGGTTAGCAGGACGCTGAATAAACCTCATAGCACAAGCATCAACCAGCATGTGTTGAAGCTCAACATCTGGATAATCCGCAGAAATTTCTATGGCAATCTGCCGCCACAATCGGGATGATTGGAGAATATTGGCCTTATCCACCGATGTCAACTTTTTGCGGCGACTGCGCGCCAGCTCGAAGCCAACCTTTAATATGCGTTCAATCTCTGCCTCGGAATAAGCCAAGGTATCAACAGCCTGTCTTCCCTCTGGAGTTTGCCACTGCCTTTTGGGCTGGCCAAAATAAAGTCCGCCGGTGAGCTCTCTGACTACCATTAAGTCAACTCCCTCAACTACCTCAGGTTTGAGATTGGTAGCATCTACCAGCATAGGAAAAACTTTTACGGGGCGCAAATTAGCGAATAGCCCCAGCCCTTTCCGCAAAGCCAGAAGCCCATCTTCAGGATGTACTTTGGCTTGAGGGTCATCCCACTTAGAACCACCCACCGCGCCCAGCAGCACCGCATCAGATTGTTTACACAACTTTAGGGTCTCTTCGCTGAGGGCCGTGCCCAAGTTGTCTATGGCAACGCCACCTATGAGACCATCATGAAGGCGAAAGCTATGCCCGAATTTCTCACCCACGGTCTGCAGGACTTTTATTGCCTCGGCTATGACCTCGGGGCCAACGCCATCGCCAGGCAAAACCGCTATATCAAATTCCATACTATTTACCTCTACAATTTAGCCTTAGTATACTCCACTTGTAGTCCCTTAATTATATATTCGTTTTGCCTTTCTTGACTAGGACGGGATGTGCATATGTCCCTTAAATGATTATGTTAACATCACTTTCCTTGAGCAAGCTTATTTGCTTTTCCACTGAATGAAGAGGGAATTTTGTGACTTGGAAGTTGTGTTTCCTGGCAAACTCAACTACTATATTCTTAGGCTTGCTAGATTTCTTAACTTCCAAGTTAAAACAGTGAGAATTGGAATCATATCTGATACCCATATCCCGCGGGACGCCGATGAAATCCCTCCGCAGGTAAGAGAGATTTTTACCGGCGTGGACCTCATCCTTCATGCCGGCGATATCTATATTCTCCAGGTCCTTGATGAATTGGAAACTATAGCCCCTGTGCTTGCTGCCCAAGGCAATGGTGATATATGGCTGCCTGAAGACCCGCGCTTAAAGGAGAGCCATGTGCTAGATGTAGAGGGATTACGCATCGGGATAACCCACAGCCTTGATTATCCCGAGCCTTCCTGGAGAAGTCTTGAAAATGCGATGGGGTCTGAATTCGGCGGCCCAGTGGATATCTTCATCTTTGGCGGCAGTCACAAAGCAATGGTTGAGACCTCCAAAGGAGTCCTCTTGGTAAATCCAGGTAGTCCAACTCTACCTATGGGCTTGCGAAAATTAGGCACTGTAGGCATTCTGGAAATTAATCAAGGTAAGGCAGAAGCTCACATTATCCAACTGCACTGAACGGAGGCTGCAGTCCTATTCTACGGTGAAAAAATTGCCTCCAGTTCATATTTTGCCTCTGGGGTAGCCATAAAAACTAGGGTGCTTCCCTGTCCGAGGGCACAGTCATCGGCTGGGTTGTAAATCCACCCTTCCTTTGTCTTAATGGCAAGCAACAATAGATCAGGGTATCTCCTTAAATTTAGAGACGAAATGGTCTTTCCAATAAATGGGTCAGGCACGGCAACTTCTTCAACCCGCAAATTTACCTTTTTGTCTCGCAACATTGTATCTAGGAATGAGACCGTAGTTGGTCTTATCATTTCCGAAGCCATCCTGAGTCCACCTATATAATTAGGTGAAATTACAGCATCAGCTCCAGCCCTTTGCATCTTTTCACTGTTTTTTAGTTCACTGCACCTTGCCACCACTCTTATATCAGGTTTAAGTTGTTTTGCGGTTAAACTGATTACCAAGTTGTGGTTATCATCTCCGGTTACTGCGAATATTCCCCTGGCTTTCTTAATCCCAGCCTTCAATAAAATGCTGTTATCGGTGGCATCTCCCTCTATAAAAACTCCATCCTTAAATGTCTCTAAAGCACTTTCTATATTGCACTTATCTGTATCTATTATTACGTGAGGTCTTCTAGTAGCATGAAGTTCATTCACTATATGCAAACCCACCCTACCGATACCACATACAATGTAATGATTTTGAAAGTTCTCTATCATCTTTTCCATTTTTCTTCTCCTAAATGACTTCGTCAGCTCCCCTTCCACCATGAGAGCGGTAAAGTTTGTAAGAATATATGCTAGCGTGCCAATACCAGCGAGGGCTATGACCATCGTAAACACCTTACCAACAGGATTGTTAGCCACGTCGATCACTTCACGATATCCAATCGTTGCAACGGTAATGACGGTCATATAAAGGGCATCTAAAAGCGAATATTGTCTTTCTCCAATAAGCCAATAGCCAAATGTTCCTATCACTAAAATAGCTACTATAAGCGCACCGGCCCAAATTAACCTCTTGCGAACTACTGTAGACATCCTATTCACACATTATCATATCATTGATTACTATAGCAGCGCCCTCATTCTTATACAGTCTCCATAAATTTCTTTTAATTTTAACCGAGATGCCAAGCCACATATTGAGTACGTCAAATTCTACGGTTCTCTCAAGAGCCTCCCGCTTGATGATATGTTCAATGCTAGAATACAAGTATAGGGAATGACAATGGGTGAAATTCAGGAAAAAGCAGCATCGTTTTCTAACGAAAATGCAGCCTCTTTGTGGCCATCTTTGGCATGAGTATTTGGTTACTGGACAACATATGTAACCAGTCCATCACAACACACATTTTCGGCGCTCCTTGCATTTGCTACAGCCGATACCAAGAATCAGTCGAACTCTCTTAGTACTTCTTTTAGCGCCACTACTACTTTGCCTACGCAGTCTTCCGTAAATTGGTTCAGAATGCCTGCCGCCATATCTCCACCCCTATTTCTCAATTCTGTAGCCCTTTCCAGCACTCCAGGAAGTTCAGCCTCAATTTTCTTTTCGATTGCGGTGAACTGCGCCCGCACTATGGGATTCCTGGATTTATAGTAACCGGGCAAACTCTTGATGGCATCCCCTTTTGTTTTATCCATAAGGCGTCTGAACAGCCACCAATACGAATCGGAAGAGAATTCATCCTCTACAGCTTTTGGAGGTGGAACCATCTTTCTACCAAATGTGCCAGCATTGGATACAGTCTCAGGTAGTTTAGTTCCGTGGACGAAAAATGGGACGTAACAGCCATTGCAGGGAGGGCCAGGAGTCCACCAGAATACTGGAAGTTCCTGTGGGGACTTTGGCAAGACTACAATGCAAGAACTTGCCGTATTTCCCCATGTGAACCCGGCAGGCGATACATGCATGCAGATGGATTGGAAAGCAGGGTTCGCAGCATCAAAATAGGAACTTTCTAAAAACGTTCCTTCATAATGGTCTCTCGCTATCCCCATCATCCAGGGAACTGTCACCTGTCCGTATTTTTCAGCCAAAAGTTGTTGTGACCTCATAGCTCTCATACAAGAGCCCTGGCGTGGCACCTTCTCATCTATGAATGCCTGGGCGAAGTCGAAAGAATCCCTTTTATCTCTTGGCCACCAACCCTTGTCAATTGCATAGTTTTCGATGTCGGGACTCCCCAAATCCCACTTAGCTCTTATACCTAGCTCGTTGGAAAT
>DAOUMB010000163.1:0-24938 GCA_034414335.1 Dehalococcoidia bacterium | reverse complement strand
ATATATCACCTAATACCATCATCTTTGTTGAGGAGCCCTATTTGGTTTCTCTGGGCTCAGTGTTTACTCCTATTCCTGAAGAAAAGGTACCTGCTCTGTTAGAGGAGGTACTCAAGGGGATTAAGGGGACAAAAGGATTACATTGCTGCGGAAATACCGACTGGTCAGTCCTTCTAGATACTAAAGTCGATATTCTCAGCTTTGATGCTTACAATTATGCCTCTTCCCTGGGCACTCACTCCGACAAGGTGAAGTCCTTCCTTGAGCGCGGTGGCAACCTCGCCTGGGGGATAGTTCCCAATGATGAAGAGGCCTTGGCTAAAGAATCCTTGTCCAGTCTTCGTGACCGCCTGGAAGAAGCTATGGCTCCATTCACCAGGGATGGCGTTAAGTTCAAGCAGATTATAGCTCAGGGGCTGATAACTCCTTCTTGTGGCTTGGCGAGCTTGTCGCCTCAAGCGGCAAGTCAGGCTTTGGAATTAGCTGCTATGTTATCTCGCGATTTGAGAAGTCGATATATAGTGTGACCTGCTGAGATAATTTACTCCTTAGGTTGTAGCCCTTAAGAACAAAGACTATTATTCTTGTGAAGCTTTTTCCAAAGCTCTTATTTTATTCACCCTTTGTGTGTGCCTGCCGTCTTCAAAGTCTGTGCCTAAGAAAGTTTTGACCGTTTCCAAAGCCGACTCGGTGTCTATATCCTCCCCTCTGAGGCACAGGACGTTGGCATCATTGTGCTGGCGAGCTCGTTTTGCTGCAAATGCATCACAACATAAAGCTGCCTTTATGCCCCTTATCTTGTTAGCTGCTATACTCATGCCTATACCAGTACTGCATATTAGAATGCCCTGGTCAAAATTGCCCGAAGCCACTGCCTCCCCGACTTTTTGGGCGATGTCTGGATAATCAACAGAATCAGTGTTATAGCAACCGAAATCTTGATAGCTGTGACCTGACTTTTGAAGAAAGGGCATAATTACCTGCTTTAAAGCAAAGCCACGGTGATCACAACCTATAGCAACGCGCTTCACTATTCACCTCCAGGTATTCCTTATAAGCTTTGTCAATCTCGTATGCGGGTATGATGCCCTGACGCAAAATTACTGGCTCTTGGCTGCTAACATCTACTACCGTGGATTCCTTGCCGCCAGAGCATCTGCCTCCGTCGATAAGGAAGTCGATTTTTCCTCCCAGTTGCTGTCGAACTTCAGCGGCAGTTAGGGCAGGTGGTTGGCCGCTGATATTAGCGCTGGTTCCGATTATGGGATTCCCTAGGCGTTGGATGAGACCTAAACAAATGGAATGGTTAGGAACGCGTAGTGCTATGCTGCGCCCTAGGGCTAGGTGGGCAGGCAAGGAATCTGCTTTGGGTAATACCAAAGTCAACCCGCCGGGCCAAAAACGCTCTGCCAGAAACCAGGCAATTCCTGGTATTGGGTCAGCGATAGCGGTCAATTGAGATGTATCAGCGATAAGCAAAGGAACTTGCTGATGCTTGGGACGGTTTTTTATCTCATAAATCCTCTCCACGGCCCTGAATTTGAAGGCATCAGCCCCTAAGCCATATACAGTATCAGTGGGGAAGGCAATCACCCCGCCCTTTTTAAGGATTCTAACGCCTTTCTCAATTTCCCGTTGTAAAACAGCCATCTTCTTAGCGCTAGTATAGCACGGTGTTTGCCTAGGTCATAAGTTCCTTCTTTTTGCTACATTTGATGACTCAGGAAGGCTTTGGCCAGACATGGGAAGCCTTGAAGATGAAAGAATGAAACTCTAGCTGCGCTCCAATAGAGCACGGATAATTGACTTTTGCTGTTGACTTTTTTTAAATGGTAAATGTAAAATTACTTAGTTAACGAGTCTAAGGGAGGGCAGCGGAGTGAGAAGCAGGATGATGAAGCGGAGAATGGTCTGGATTAGCGCAGTGGCAGTAGTATTAACAGCCTTGCTTTTGTTTACCGCCTGTGCCCCGTCAACTCCACCCACAGGAAAGAAGGTGGTGGAAGTTGGCGCTATACCCTTGCTTACTGGCGGCGGTGGCACGGCTGATCAACCTAGCTTCAGGGCATTTTCAGATTACGTCAGGTACTTCAATGAGGAGAAAGGCATTCCTGGAGCAGGCATCGAACTCTTGTGGAGAGACGGCCAGACAAGCATACCCGCCGTTATAAGCGCCTACCGTGCGTTTGCCGACCGTGGCGTACCGATCATGTTCACAAACTATGGTACTGCGTTAGAAGGGCTTACGGAACAATTGGCAAAAGACCAGGTAGTCTTTGTTACAGGAGGTCCGACAGGGCCCCTAGTGGTGCCCCCGGGCTGGGTTTTCTGTGCCTGGGCCACTGAGGGCGAGTCAGCTACAGTCCTTCTGGACTACTTTATGGACAGCTGGACGGAGGAAAGGCCCCCAAAGTTACAACTTTTCATCCTGGATTCGGGATTTGGGTGGACCCCGGTAAAGGAAATCACGCCGTACGCTGAGAGCATAGGCTATGAAGTGCTTCCGGTTGAAGCAGCTCCTCATGTGCCCGTAGATACCTCCTCTCAACTGATAAGGATACAGGCGCGTGATGCGGATTTGGTCTATATCTTGCACATTACTTCAGGAGCCGGACCAATCATGAGGGATGTTGAGAGGTTGGGGCTTCAGGACAAGATGCAGTTCGCTGGCACCCAATGGGTCGTTGGAGATCGTCTGATCGAGTTCGCTCCAGCCGGCACCGAGGGTTTTCTTAGCGCAAGGTCTTTACCGTGGTTTGATGATACAGATATTCCCGGCGTGAAGACGATGGTAGATAAAATGATGGAGTACCACGGGGAAGTAAATAGGACTCCCGAGGGTTTGTCCGGTTGGGTGTATGGCGCCATAGTTTGTGAAGCAGCAAGAAGAGCGGTAGCCGAGGTAGGTGTAGAGAACGTTGACGGTCCTGCGATGAAAAGAGCTCTGGAAAGTTTTCAGGACTTCGATGTTGACGGAATGGCGAAGTTCACCTTCGGACCGGAAGACCGCAGAGGAGACATTTCTTTGGCAGTGAATCAGATACAGGGCGGCAAGATAGTCCGTGTGAGTGATTATCGGGACGCTCATATACTTGTGCGCTAAATTTCATCCTCAGGGCGAATAGGCTCATATCGTACATAAGAGACTAAGGAGGGCAACGGAATGAAAATTAGGCTGGTAAAACAAAGAGCAGTTTGGATTGCAGTGTTGGCGGTAGCATTGACAGCCTTGCTTGTGGTTACTGCCTGTGGCCCGTCAACAACCCCGCCCACGGGACAGAAGGTGGTGGAAATTGGTGCTATACCTTGTCTCACTGGCGGCGGTGGCACCGCCGATCAACCTAGCTTCCAGGCCACCCAGGATTACGTCAGATACTTTAATGAGGAGAAAGGCATTGCCGGAGTGACCGTCAAACTCGTGTGGAGGGACAACCAAACAAGTATACCCGCCTTTATAAGCGCCTACCGCGAATTTGTCGACAGCGGCATACCGCTCATGTTCTCAAACTATCCTACTCCGTTAGAAGGGCTTACGGAACAATTGGCAAAAGACCAGGTACCCTTTGTTACAGGAGGTGCGACAGGGCCCCTGATTGTGCCCCCGGGCTGGATTTTCGCGGCCTGGCCTACTCAGGGTGAGGCAGCTACGGTACTCCTGGACTATTTTATGCAAAGCTGGACAGAGGAAAGGCCTCCAAAGTTACAGCTTCTCGTTCTGGATGAGACATACGGGAGGAGCCCGGCAGCAGAAGTCACGCCGTACGCTGAGAGCATAGGCTATGTAGTGCTGCCGCTGGAGGTTGCTCCTCATGTGGTCATAGACGCGACCCCTCAACTGATAAGGATAAGAGAGCGTCAGGCGGACTTGGTTTATATTCAGACTATTATTTCAGGAGGAGGGCCAATCATGAGGGATGTCGAGAGGTTGGGGCTTCAGAACGAGATGCAGTTTTCTGGAAATGAATGGATCTTTGGAGACCGGCTGATGGAGTTCTCTCCGGCCGGTACCGAGGGTTTTCTTAGCCCAAGGGCTTTACCCTGGTTTGATGATACGGATATTCCCGGCGTAAAGACGATGGTAGATAAAATGATGGAGTACCATGGGGAAGTAAATAGAGTTCCCGAGGTTATTGCTGGTTGGGTGTATGGAGCCATATTGTGTGAAGCTGCAAGTAGAGCGGTAGCTGAGGTAGGTGTAGAGAACGTTGATGGCCCTGCGATGAAAAGAGCCCTGGAAAGTATGCAGGACTTCGATGTTGAGGGAATGGTTAAATTCACCTTTGGACCAGAAGACCGCAGAGGCGACACTTCTTGCGCAGTGTATCAGATACAAGGCGGGAAGATAGTCCGTGTGAGTGATTATCGGGACGTTCATATACTTGTGCGCTAAATTTCATGCTCAGGGTGAATAGGCTCATATCGTACATAAGAGACTAAGGAGGGCAATGGAATGAAAATTAGGCTGGTAAAACAAAGAGCAGTTTGGATTGCTGTGTTGGCAGTAGCATTAACAGCCTTGCTTCTGTTTACTGCCTGTGCCCCTGGGCCACCCCCACAGGAGGGAAAGGTGGTGAAAGTCGGGATGATAGCTCCTCTTACCGGGGCTCCGGCTGCCGCTGTAGATATCGCCTGGAGGAATGTACTTGATTACCTTTCATACTTTAAAAATGTGGGCGTTCCCGGCCTCAGTCTTCCACCGGGAGTGAGTATTGACCTAGTGTGGGGAGACAGCGCTTTTGACGTAGCCAGGGCAATTAGCATATACGAGAGGATGCGCGAGGAAAATGTAGTACTCATCTACGCGCCCAGCCCTGTCGAAGGAGCAGGATTAAAGTCGAGGACGGATAAGGATGGGATGGTCAATTTTGTGATGAGTATAGACGAATCAATGATGTATCCTCCGAGCTCGGTTTTCACGGTTTATCCCACTGACTCGGAGTCATTCGCCGTTGCGTGTGACTGGATTATGAAAAATTGGAAGGAAGACAGGCCTCCGAGGTTGGCCATAATTGGCACGGATACGCCATCAGGGCATGCACCGGAAGTGATGGGTACAGCCTATGCTAAGAGTATAGGCATAGACATGCTGCCTTTTGAAACCGTTCCTTACTTGCCCTTGGATGTGACTCCTCAATTATTAAGGCTAGAGCAGGAAGGGGCGGATTTTGTCTATATCCAAAGCATCTGGTCCACAGCCATACCGATTCTGAAGAATGCCGATAGGCTGGGACTTACGGACAAGATAAGATTTGGCGGCATGGAAAATAGCCAGTCAGTACAACTGATTGATGCAGCAGGGTCTGCTGCTGAGGGTTACTGGTCTCCAAGGAGAGCTCCCTGGTACGAGGAGACACCAATTCTGTTTGATATACTCAGGAAGGTTAATGGAAAGTTAGACACAGGGGGGGATGGTGCCTGCACACTACTATTTGTACCTGTGTGGATTCAAGCCATAAAGGTAGCCATTGAAAATGTGGGTTACGAAAACCTTGACTGTCGCGCCGTGACGGAAGCCATGTACAGCATCAAGGATTTTGACCCTCACCATATTGGCAGGCCAATTACCTATACCCCGGAGGACCATAGGGGCAGCGCATTAATAAGAGTATATGAGGTACAGAGTGGAGATGTGGTTCCTGTAACCGACTGGCAACAGGCGCCCATGCTTGTGCCACAGGGGTCATAGAGAGTCACAGCTTGGCTCTTCAATGCTCTTCAGATGCAGTTTAGGCCTTGAGATTTTTGGTTAAGCTTTAGTGTGGAGCTTAGAAGCCTCTTGTAAAGCTTCGAACTTCAGTACATCCTCTGGTTAGGTGATGTACTGGCTTAAGACCAATCCAAGATCGCTGTTCCTCCCATGAAGCCTTTGATTTGAAAGTTCTTAGGAGTATAATCACGTTAAGGGATAGAGCGAATGAAAGTGACCTGTGCAAACTGCGGCAAAAGTCTTGACTATGCTATTGCCAAAAATTTTGAAGGTAGAGTTGAATGCCTTGGCTGTGGTGCACTTCTGTGGGTGGTGGCGATGGGGGGAGAACTGGAGGAAATAAGAATATACCGAGGGGCTGACCTGGCTAAGCCAAGTGAGGTGGCTAAGCCAAGCAAGAAAACTATAGCCGAGCATGAGGTAAGAGACATAACCATAGCCGAGAAGGACATAGAAAAATCATGGAAGGAATGGAAGCTGGATTCGTTTATTAACCTTGAAGATTTCAAAAGGCTTGTTAAGACAACCTACTTACAGCTTGCGGAAAGAGCGAAAAAGGGAAAGACTATATTCTATAGTGAACTGGAAGTTTTTGATGGATTGAAGTCAACGTTCGGAGACGGCAGCGCAAGAGTTATCGGGTTTGTGGTAGGAGCTTGTAGCGAGGCTGAGCTGCAGCATGGTCGGCCTCCAATTTCTGCCATCGCTATTGAAAAAGATACAGGTAGCCCGGGCCATGGTCTTTATGGGTTAACCGGAGTGCCACAGAACATTAGTTACGATGCCTGGGAGAGTAAAGGCGTACGTGGGGAAGCCATACCAATTGATATTCAGGCCAAGAGGGTGGAGTTCTGGGAGCAAAAAATCCAAGAGGTGCACGCCTTTTGGAGAGACAAAGAATAAGCATGAGAGGAAGGTGGCGGGGGCTGCATTGCTTCTAAGTGTAGCCCCTGCTTTTGTATTGTGGATGCGGTGCTAAAATAGGAAACTTGGTAATGTAGATAGAGGAGGTACTGAACATGGGTAGGTTGGATGGGAGAGTAGCTTTAATTACCGGGGCTGGATCTGGAATCGGACGAGCCACTGCAGGTCTCTTTGCCAGGGAAGGTGCTAAAGTTGCTGTCGTCGATCGCGTTCCGTCAGGGGGGCGAAAAACGGTCAGGATGATCACCGAGGCTGGGGGCGAGGCTATCTTCATTAAAGCTAATGTCTCCAAGTCAGCCGAGGTGCAAAGGATGATTGAGACAACCGTGGGCACATATGGACGGCTAGACATCCTTTGCAATAATGCCGGTATTCTAGGCACATATGCCCCTGCGGTGCATACCACAGAAAAGGATTGGGACAGTATTATTGACACCAACCTCAAAGGTGTCTTTCTGGGGTCGAAGTACGCCATCCCTGTAATGGTTAAGCAAGGTGGGGGCGTCATCATCAATACTGGGTCCACTTCGGGCATACTCGGAGTGGCGGGCATGCCTGCTTATAGCGCTTCCAAGGCAGGGGTTGTCCAGCTAAGCAAAGTGATAGCCTTAGAGTGTGCGCACCTGAACATTCGTGTCAATTGTATTTGTCCAGGCGGAATCCGAACGCCAATGGTTAAGTATATCCCTGAAGAAACCTTCAGAAAAGGGCAGCCTGTAGGGCGGACAGGGAGACCAGAGGAAGTTGCTCAGGCTGTCCTCTACCTGGCCTCTGACGATGCTTCATTTGCCACCGGAGCAGTCTTGGTAATTGATGGTGGCGTGACGGCTGGCATTATGCCAGAGTTTGACTGACCGTACAGGTATTAGCACGCTTTTGAAGTCTTCGAGACTTTCCCTGCGAGGAAGATTAACTCGAAGATAACCCAGTATTCCAATTGTGATAAATAAGCAAGCGACACTGCGAAAAATGTTAGACGTGGTCCTCTTGTTAAATATTGTCGGGTGAGCTAAGCATATTACGCCTGAGCTTAGTATATCTCAGGTTGATAATAGTGGAGGACGGTGGTAAGCTAGATACATCCATCCCTATGAATCTGAGATGAAAAAGAAACTAGAAAGCCACAGAATTGCTGCCAGCGATGATATCGAAGTCTCCACCTATCTGGAGCTGGCCAAAGAGTTGCGTGGCGAGCAACCGGTAGTTGAGCCTCAGCTGCCACCAAGCGAGCTTGAAACTATAGTGGTGCTCGACTTTGGCTCTCAATATAGCATGCTCATTGCCAGGCGGGTGAGGGAATGCCACGTTTATTGTGAGCTCGTGCCTTATGATGCGCCTTGGGAGAAAATAGCTTCTCTTAACCCACGGGGATTTATCCTCTCGGGAGGTCCAGCCAGCGTTTACGATTCTGGGGCTCCTTTGCCTTTACCATACATCTACGAAAGTCACCTACCTGTAATGGGCATTTGCTATGGGATGCAGGCTATCGCTTACCACTTGGGTGGCCAGGTAGCACGGGGAATAAAGCGCGAATACGGGCATACAATCTTACACATAAGTGCTGATGACTGCCCCCTTTTGGCTGGCCTTCCTCCATCCCTCCCTGTGTGGATGAGCCATGGTGACCAAATAATAAAGATGCCTCCTAGCTTCAAGGCCTTGGCTTATAGTGAA
This sequence comes from Dehalococcoidia bacterium, assembly GCA_034414335.1. GTDB lineage: Bacteria > Chloroflexota > Dehalococcoidia > GIF9 > AB-539-J10 > RBG-13-51-36. Next base: position 16,633 of record DAOUMB010000163.1, on the reverse strand, counting down.
AATTCGCCGTTCGCCGTTATAGGTAACGATAGCAGCATTTATGGACTTCAGTTCCACCCTGAAGTGGTTCATACACTGCAAGGGAAAACCATATTCCATAATTTTGTACTTCAAATATGTGGCTGCCAAGGCAACTGGACGCCAGCTAATTTCATATCTGAGAGTGTAGATAAAATTAGAGAGCAGGTGGGTGGTGGGAGAGTTGTCTGTGCTCTTTCTGGAGGCGTCGATTCGGCAGTAGCTGCCACCCTTGTTGACCGTGCTATTGGCAATAAATTAACCTGTATCTTCATCAACAATGGCTTATTGCGCCGTGATGAACCTGAAAGAGTGCTTAATACCTTCAAGCGTAACCTCAAAATGGATGTGGTTTATGTAGATGCTACGGAGCGGTTTTTAGAACGGCTTGAAGGTGTCACTGACCCTGAGGAAAAGCGGCGTTTAGTAGGCAACGAGTTTATTGAAGTTTTTGAGGAAGAAGCGGCTAAATTGGGCAAGATTGATTTTCTGGCTCAAGGCACTCTTTATCCCGATGTCATCGAAAGCACCTCTGCGGAGACCAAAGCTGCAGCTAAGATAAAGAGCCATCATAATGTCGGTGGTCTACCCACCAAAATGAAGTTCACCCTTATCGAGCCCCTAAGGTATTTGTTCAAAGACGAGGTTCGAGAAGTAGGGCTAGCTTTAGGCCTGCCCGAAGATATGGTCTGGCGTCAACCATTCCCCGGACCGGGATTAGCCATTCGTATCATTGGTGAAGTGACTAGGGAAAAGCTGGAGATTCTTCGAGCCGCTGACTGGGTTGTTATGAATGAGATTAAAAAGGCTAAGCTTTACCGCCAGCTATGGCAAAGCTTCGCTGTACTTACTGATGTCAGGAGTGTTGGCGTCATGGGCGACTATAGAACCTATGGCTATTTAATAGCAGTCAGAGCTATAACTAGTGAAGATGCCATGACCGCCGATTGGGCACGCCTGCCCCATGACCTTCTTGCTAGGGTATCTGACCGCATAGTTAACGAAGTACCCAATGTCAACAGGGTAGTCTATGATATCACCAGTAAGCCGCCAGCAACCATAGAATGGGAATAAACGTCAAAGGAGAAGAAGATGAGCCATTCTTTTGAAGAAGGTTATGAAGAACAGCTAGCTATACAGGATGACCTGGATATGCTTCGCGAGGATTTGATGAGCGAATTGCAGGCCATAAACCAGTATCAGGAACACATATTAAGCCTGGATAATGAAGAGGCTATGGCTACACTGGAGCATATTATTGAAGAGGAAAAAGAACATGTCGCTGAGTTGCTGAGGCTAATTCAAAATCTCGACCCTGTTCAGGCCGAGAAATTCAAGAGGATTTTATAATGCTATGGCACACAGAGTGAAACTAAAAGGGGTGAAGAAGAATAGGGGCAAGCACAAGAAGAAGAAGAAGTGATAGATATTTACCGAGGCTAGGATTGGCTGTTCCTAGTCACTTTCACCATCATTTCCAGCGCCATCTTTCAGAAAATTGGCGTTGAAAAACCGAGAAAATGGAGGACTTAGTGCGCCTGTACTATGTGGACTGACACGCGAGGTTGAAATTTGAAGATACTGGTCGTTGGTGGTGGAGGCAGGGAACATACATTAGCCTGGAAGATTGCCCAGAGTCCCAGGGTGGAGAAGGTTTTCGCTGCCCCGGGGAATGCCGGCACAGCGGCTATAGCGGAAAACTTGAATTTGCGCCCCGCAGACATAGAAGGCTTAGGCAAGGTAGCTAAAGAGCGGGGCATTGACCTTGTCGTGGTAGGCCCTGAAGCGCCATTAGCTTCGGGCATAGTGGATTATTTTGATGCTCTCGGCATCCCTATTTTTGGACCCAGCAAAGAAGCCACCCGGGTAGAATCGAGTAAGGTTTTTGCCCGCAATTTGATGGAGAAGTATGGCATTCCCTGTCCCAGAGGCGCTATTTTCTCTTCCTATTCTGAGGCTCGCGAATATCTTAAACAACAAAGCACACGTATTGTGATTAAGGCTGATGGATTGGCCGCTGGCAAAGGTGTGATTATCGCTGGTTCTTTGACGGAAGCAGATAAAGCTCTCGGCGATATCATGGAAGCAAGGATTTTCGGCTCCGCAGGGGATAGGGTGATAATTGATGAATATCTTAACGGTCAAGAAGTAAGCCTCATAGCTTTTACCGATGGCAATACAGTATCACCCATGGTGCCAGCTTGCGACTATAAGAAAATCGGGGATAATGACCAGGGCCCCAACACAGGAGGCATGGGAAGCTACAGCCCACCGGGGTTTTTCTCTGCCGAGATGACAGAAAAGGTAACCAAGGATATTTTATTGCCGGTTGTGAAGGCCATGGCTAAAGAAGGCATGCCCTATAAGGGAGTGCTCTATGCGGGGTTAATGATTGTTGATGGAGAGCCTGTGGTGCTGGAATTCAATGCTCGCTTTGGCGACCCTGAAACTCAGGTCATCTTGCCCCTTCTCAAAACCGACCTGTTGGATATACTTTTGGCAGTAATTCAAAGTAAACTTGACCAGTTGACCATAGAGTGGAATTCCGAGGCTTGCGTTGGAGTAGTTATGTCTTCGGGTGGTTATCCTGGAAGCTACAAAACCGACTTTCCCATACAAGGGATAGACAATGTGGATAAGGATGTGCTAGTTTTCCATGCTGGAACTAAGTTGGGAAATGATGGCATAATTTATACCGACGGCGGTCGAGTACTCACCGTAGCAGGCACAGGCAAAGACATGGCTGAAGCTCGGGAAAAGGTTTACCGCAATATTCCTAATATTTACTTTGAAGGTTGTTATCATCGCAAAGATATTGCTTTGAGGGAGATTGCCTGAATGGCATTAGTGGGCGTGGTCATAGGCAGCAAGACAGACACCGAACTGATACAGCCGTCGCTCGACACGCTTAAGCAATTGGGCATCGATTATGAACTTTCCGTTATCTCAGCACATAGAAATCCCGAAAAACTAAGGGAGTATGGTCTGGGAGCAGAGAAGAGAGGGCTCAAAGTTATTATTGCTGCCGCCGGCAGAGCTGCCCACCTTCCCGGCGTCTTAGCTAGCTGGACAACTTTACCCGTAATCGGTGTGCCCTTACCTACCAGTGAGTTGAAGGGCATAGATGCTTTGCTCTCAATAAGCCAGATGCCTGCGGGAGTGCCGGTAGCCTGCATGGGCATTGGGCAAAGCGGGGTAAAGAATGCTGCTTTGCTCGCTGCCCAGATTTTAGGCACCGAACGCAAGGAAATAAGGGAGGCCTACTACAGATATAAAGAGGAGCTAGCAGAGGGACAATAAGAGACAGTTTATGGGTCTTTTTGAGGCAGAAGTTAGAGGACACACGGGTGAGGAGGATATACTGACCTCCAGTGTATTCGGAACGCTGGAAATTCTCGACAGAAGAAAGTTTCTTGAGCTCATTCTTGAGCAATGCAGAATTCAATTATCGACGGAGGCATTTCTTGAAAGTTTTACCTTCAACTACTGGAAGGGAATGGGCAAAAGGATCCCCGATGTCATCCTTGAAGACAATCTAAATCTTATATTTTTTGAGAATAAATTAAACGCTCCTCTCGATGTCTATCAATTAGTCGACGAGTATAAAGATGGCATAAAAGCCCACAAGAATTTTTGGCTTATGGCTGTTACCAGTGATTGGATTGAGCCATCTGAAGTTCAAAAATCAAAAGAGTTATTAACTAAAAATGGAATCAAATACCCGAATGTACAATGGATTAACTGGCAGAGGATTTATGCTATTCTATACAGTAATGCCAAGAATGGGAACCAAACCGAGGAGAAACTTATTGGTAACTTGCTTTCGCTGCTGGAGGCAAAAGGATTGAGTTCTTTTATAGGGTTTGTGGAAGCACAACTTATCAGTTTAGCCGTACTTTGGCCTGAAGTGATTGACTTCCTGCACAAGTGTTCTGCTCTACTCGGAAGTTTGTCGGGACGGCTTAATGAGAAGGGTATCACTTGCATAGAAAAAGGCTTCACTCAGGAGACCGTGCTAACTGGTACTAGGAGTCGAATGGTGCTGCAAGATTGTGGGCGGTGGCTACCTGGTGGGATAGCTATGAGAGCCTGGGATAACGAGTGGAAGGAAAAAGATCCCCGCCAAGGCTTCCTCTTACGCCTTGATCCTTCAACGTTAGAGGTTGGCTACCGTTTGGGTTTTGGTAAAAATGTCAAGTTTCTACAAATGTTCGCTGAAGCATCACAAAGCTGTCATCTAGCTGAGAAGTTACATACCGTCGACACCTGCGTAGTGAGCTATTATGGTGTGGGCTATAAGTTGCTAAATAGAGTAACAGGAGATAACTTGAATAAGGAAGCATTCAGCTTAGAAGCTCTTGGAAATACGCGATTCCTAATAATTGGCCGCGTCTTTAATCAGGAGGAAATGGCATCACCAAAACTATTGGACGAAATAGAAGAGTGCTTGGTGCAGATAAGAGACATAGTAAATAAAAACGGCTTATATTTCTCGGGAGAGGCTATTGGAGAGGGTATGAAGGAGCTGCCCGTGGAGAGCCAACTTGGGGAACAGGAATCAGCAGAAGAGTAGACTTTTCGGAGTAAAAAGATGATTGAGCGCTATTCTCGACCTCAGATGAAAAAAATATGGTCTGAAGAAAATAAGTTTGACCAGTGGCTTAAGGTAGAAATAGCTGCTTGTGAAGCTTGGGCTGAGCTAGGTGAAATCCCTCGTGAAAGTGTAGCCAAAATAAGAAAGGCTAGCTACAGATTAGACCGTGTTGCTGAATTTCTGAAGGTGACCCATCATGACATGACCGCTTTTCTCAACTCGGTTGCTGAAAGCCTGGGTGAAGAGTCACGCTTTATACATCTGGGTCTTACCTCTTCAGATGTTATGGATACTGCCCTTGCTTTGCAGTTGACCCAGGGGGCAGATATATTGGCGCAAGACGTAGTCGAGCTTGTATCTGTCTTGGAGAATAAAGCTGTAGAGCACAAATATACGATTATGATGGGGCGAACCCATGGTGTTCACGCTGAGCCAACTACCTTGGGCTTGAAGATAGCCCTGTGGACTGAAGAAATGAAGCGTAATGCTCATAGGTTGGCTGAAGCTAAGAAGAATATCTCTGTGGGCAAAATATCAGGAGCGGTAGGCACGTATGCTACTGTGCCTCCTAAAGTCGAGAAAATAGCATGCGCCAGGTTAGGGCTATCTGCAGCCCCGATATCAAGCCAGATAATCCAGCGTGACCGCCATGCCCAATTCGTAACCACTTTAGCCATTATCGCCAGCTCCTTGGAAAAATTTGCCACTGAGATCAGGAGCCTCCAGAGAACGGAAGTCCGTGAAGCTGAGGAGCCCTTTGAAGCAGGACAAACGGGCTCCTCAGCGATGCCTCATAAGCGGAATCCTGAGCTTTGTGAGCGTATTTGTGGGCTGGCCAGGTTGATAAGAGGCCATGCCTTAACCTCTCTGGAGAATATAGCCTTATGGCACGAACGAGACATCAGCCACTCCTCAACAGAGCGAATTATCCTGCCTGACTCCTGTCTGGCGGTGGATTACATGCTATCTATATTTACCTCAGTAATGAAAGGACTCAAGGTTTATCCAGAAAATATGCGTAATAACATCGAGCTCACACAAGGGGTAATCTTTTCTCAAAGGGTTCTCCTCGCCTTAATAGATAAAGGTCTATCACGGGAGGAAGCTTACAAGATGGTACAGGATAACGCCATGAAGGCCTGGGGGGAGAAGAAAGGCTTTTTGAATTTGCTTGAAGCAGACAAGCGAATAACATCTCATTTGAGTAAAGAGGAGCTAAAATCTCTCTTTGATTATGATTATTACCTGAAATATGTGGACAACGTTTTTGACCGGCTAGGGTTGAGCGAGGTAAAGAAGGCAGTACGATCTGAGGCAGAAGGCTTGGCTCCACGTGCTATCTAAGTGACTGTATTTTCCTGAAAGCGATAGAAGGAGGCTCAGAATGGATATAGAAGAAGCTGTTGAGAAAGCAACAGAGTTTTTGGAAAAAAAGGGAGGGTATTACATCCATCGTCTAATGAGCATTAAACTTGACGATGGTATTTGGAAAGTAAGGTTTGACACTGGTATCGTTACCAAAGAGTTAGTGGAGCTCGAGATTGATGACAAAACCGGTAGAGTATTGAAGTATGAAGAGTCAGGATAGAGCTAGAAAAGCTGAGAGGTATTTAAGGAAGAGGGATGAGTACTGGAATAATGGTTTGAAATATGTTGGTGAAGGAAAATTCTCGAAAGCATCTGAGTTCCTTTGGGGTGCTGTAGCTCAATCTATAAAGGCCGTGGCAGCCATGAGGAATATAAGTGTAATCAAACATCCCATGTTTTTTCATTTTATGCGCAAGCTTTCTAGGGAACTGGAGGACAAAGAACTCTACGGGTCATTCTTATCCTTGAATGAGTTGCATAAAAATTTCTATGACGAATATATGGGTCCAATGGAAATTCAGATATATCTTGAGAAGGCAGAAAGGTTTCTGCAAAGAGTGGAGGAGATTGGGAAGCGTATTGAACACCAGGCCCCTCGCTAAAGTTCAAGCTTTTGCTTCCTAAGGACAGTGAATGTCGACATTATTGGAAACTAATTTACCCCTTCCCTTGTTTCGGCGTGGCAAGGTCAGAGATGTTTATGATTTAGGTGATAAGCTTCTCATAGTGTCTACCGACCGCATCTCCGCCTTCGATTCCGTCCTGCCCTGCGGTATTCCTGACAAAGGAAGAGTTCTTAACCAGCTTTCTGCTTTTTGGTTTAAAAAAACAGTCCATATCCTCCCTAATCATCTTATTAAGACAGTAGATAGCGTAGATGTGCTGAGGGATATCCTCTCCCAGCTGGCAACTTCAGATTATCTTGTTGGTCGCTCTATGCTTGTGGTTAAGTCTGAGCGTATACCTGTAGAATGCGTCGTTCGGGGCTACCTATCCGGCTCGGCATGGGCAGAGTATGAAGAGACCGGAAAAGTTGGCCATATCAGTTTGCCCTCGGGAATGAAAGAAAGCCAGGAGTTATCGCAACCCATCTTTACCCCCACTACTAAGAGTGACACAGAGCATGACCGCCCTTTAACCAAGCAGGACATAAAGGGCCTTGGCATTGAAGGCTTTTTTGAAGAATTAAAAGAAAAGAGCCTGTTTATCTACCGCTATGCTCGAGATTACGCCAAAACCAGGGGCATAATAATTGCCGATACCAAGTTTGAGTTCGGCCTCATTAATGGTAAATTGGCCCTTATCGATGAACTACTAACACCAGACTCGAGTCGCTTCTGGGATGCCAGCCAGTATGAGGTTGGTCATTCGCAACCCAGCTTTGATAAACAGCCCGTTCGCGACTGGCTTTCAGATTCAGGATGGGATAAAGAATCGCCGGCGCCCGTGTTGCCACAAGATGTAATCGAGGGGACATCGAAAAGATATCGCGAGGTATATAGTAAGTTGACCGACGGTTCTTTCGGATAAAGGCAAGATGCAGATTGTAAATATAAGCAGGACTAAGCCCTTTATCACCAAGGATAACTCTGAGATTAGAGAGATTCTTTCTCCAGGAAACTCTTCGTTGGGAAATCAAAGCCTGGCTGAAGCGAGGGTATCACCGGGCAAAGCCACGATACAACATTACCACATCAAGACGGAGGAGATTTATTATATTTTGCAGGGCAGGGCTGAAATAACAGTGGAAGGCGAGATAAAAGAAGTAGTTGAAGGGGATGGTATTGTCATACTCCCTGGGCAAAAGCATAGAATCTGGAACACTGGAGACGAGGATTTGGTTTTTCTCTGTTGTTGCGCGCCTGCTTATGAGGATGAGGACACGGTGCTTTCTCAGTAAGGAGGATTTAGAATGTATCTGGCTAAAATTTATATCAGCTTAAAGCCGACGGTTAACGACCCTCAGGGCTTGACCATAAGAGGGGCGTTGCATAACTTGGGCTTCACTGAGGTAACTAGTGTCCGCATGGGTAAGTATGTAGAGGTTAAAATAGAGGAGAATGAGCAAAGCAGGGCCCAAGAGCAAGTTAATGAAATGTGCCGTAAGCTGCTAGCTAATCCCATCATCGAAAATTATGATTTCGAATTGAAGGAAATTTAGCTATTAGGACCATGCAAAATGGTCTCACTGTCACTGCAAGACGAAGCAATCGGATGAAGGAATGTTTTTGAGCAGCAAGGATTGGAGAAATGGAAAACTGGAGTAACGTAGCTGGCATTCTGGTTTTCCTTTTAATAGCTATTGCACTACCTCTTATTGTTCGCCGAAGAAAGAAAGGGGGGGGCGCTGCAAACATAGAGGAGCTTTACCAGCATCTTCGAGGGTTAGGGGTGGAAGCATCTCTAGCTAAGGAGGGTGACCGCAGAGCAGGGATAGGGCTAGGTCGGGCTTCAGGTCAGGAGTCGGAAGGGCTGATTGTGCTGGAGGACAGGAGTATAGATTCGATAAATGTCGTTAGCGTATCTACGCAGTATGGAAAGCGCTACTTTATTGACTACCTGGTGAAGAGCCCGAACATATCGGGAGAGCGGATGCTCAAGACAACTAGGCTCATTAGAAGGAAGAGCCCACCCATATGGGGCAAGGTAGTGGCCATTGATTGGAAGGGAGACGACTCTCTGACACGGTGCCTTAATCTGGACTATAGTCTGGAGGAGAAGCTGCTAAGGGCTGATGTTAATGTTCTCAAAGGGGGCATTTGGATCTTCCCCGAGCCCAGGTATGGATATGTTCGAATACGGACTGACTATTCCCTTCCCTCTGCCGAGATATTTGGAGTAATACGTAGCATAGCCAGGCGCGTTAGGTCGTGGTAAGGGAATCCTAGTCTCTAAATTCTAGACAAGGCCAAGACTCTAAATCAAAATATCTCAGACTTTTACCATTAATTTGGGATGATAATTTGTTAAACAATTTATGCAGTTGCAGCTTGTTTAGTAAGCGCGATACCAACTTTCATCCACTTTTTGCTTTTTCACGCCGTCTAGATTCTATCCTATCATGAGCTATAAGATTATTTCGTGGACTTTGCAGACAGCCTGCGACACCAAAGTTGTCGAGGCGGAGAAAAAAGCCCTCGATGTTCTCAGTGCGTGGCTTTGCAGTCTCCCCTCAAACCTTGTAGCTATCTCGATAATACACTAGCAAGTATAGCTCTCTGAGCAGATCAGACTCGTTGTGCTTTATGATTTGCTGCAGATATTTATCATCCCCTGTGTAAAGGAATCTTTGCCATAGCAAAGGGACATCTCTGCCGCTTATCACTGGCTCATTAAAATAGTGTTCTGCGTGAGAGAATAGCTCGTCCAACTTAGGCCATTTGAGATAAAGTGCTTCGGCTTTTTCCTTCCAAGGCTGAAATAAGTCTACCCCTTCTATATTAATCCCCTTGGCTTTAAGAAATCCCTTCTCAAAGGAGAGATTATAGGCATAAAATGGCTTGGGCAGAATCGGAACAAGTTTGCCAAGCTGGGCGATAAGCGGCATCTCTTCTTCCGAAGTCCGGCAAATTATCTCAAGGTGACTCCCTTGAATATAGCCGAAAAGCACTATCTCATCATGGCCCATATCGAGACCTGTAGTCTCTATATCAATCAAGGTCCCTTGAGGAATACCTACCATTAACTCTCGGCTATATGAGTTAATCATATCTTCCATCATTATAAACCAGATTACACAAAAGATAGCATGATAAGCTAAAATTAGTGCTAAGCGGCTCAGTATGGATTTTCAAGGCATAGGCAAGATTCTAATTTTGGGCGGAGCCTTTCTCGCCTTCCTCGGTTTGCTATTGGTCTTCTGGCAGCGAATTCCTTTCTTAGGAAAGCTCCCAGGTAACAACATATTTATGCAGAAGGGGAGCTTTCAGTTCTTCTTCCCCATAGTAACCTGTATCATAATTAGCATTGTGCTCACCGTAATTCTGAATTTTGTCTTTCGCCTGTTTAGGTGACAAATGCCAAAGCCGCATAACTACATGATAAGAAGAGCGAGCTTCAGATTTTGAAGCTCGCTCCTGAATATCGTATTCAGTTTTAAATCACCCCTACTCTTCCACTTCAGCTTCCGGCTGAACTACCATCGCTCCATTCTTTGGGAGCCTCGCCTTATAGACGAAGAGCTTAGGGCTTCCATGTGCTCTCCGCCAACGCACCTTCTCTATTGTGGTCCACTCCTAGTTACATTGCCGGAGAGCCCCGACTGGGAAACACCCATCGGCATAACCAGGCTTCTCTCCGTGTCATGCCTCCACCTCCTTGCTAGGCACCGACCATTCTTGCCTAACACTTATATTTTACCATAATATGGGGAGTTAAGTCAAAAATCAAAGCACAGACCTGTTAATGGTCAAGAAATCAGAGGTGTGGGAAATGCTATTATAGGCTGTAAAGGGCTCGGCGCTATATGAATATTTATGAGCAGTTAAAGAGCAAGCTTAAGAAAGCCGTAGAGAGGTACAAAGCCGATGGCATATTCCTATCAGGGGGGCTTGACACCAGCATTTTGGCTTTTATGGGCAGGCCAAGCGTGGGCTTCACAGTGGCTTTAAAAGATTCCCTGGCGTCTGACCTTGTTTATTCGGAAAGGATATCGAAGCTCTTAGGAATACAGAATAAGAAAATGGAATTCGCTAAGGAAGAAGCGCTTGCCATGCTTCCTGAGGTTACAAGAATGTTGAGGACCTTTGACCTCGCTTTGCCCAACGACCTTGCCATACATTTTGCCCTGAAGCTGGCCAGGGGGAATAAGATTAGCTCTGTTATGACCGGTGGCGGCAGCGATGAACCCTTCGCTGGCTATTATTATATGACTGGGCTTTCACCTGAAGACCTGGAAAGATATATAGGGAAGCTTTCGGAGAACTGGCACTTCTCATCTGGCTATCTTGGCAGGGTTTTGGGCATTGAGGTAAAGCAACCATTCTTGGACGGCGATTTCGTCTGCTTTGCTCTGGAAATAAGCCCGGAGCTTAAGGTCAGAGATGGAGTAGGGAAGTATATCTTGAGAAAAAGCTTTGAGGATTCGATTCCGCCAGAGATTGTCTGGAGGAGAAAGGAGCCTATAGAGTACGGCTCTGGCTCTACCAAGCTTCAGGGGACAATAAACAATATGGTCACAGATTAAGAATTATGATCAGTGGCTGAGTAAGTTGACATAAAGTTTATAAATAAGGAACAGTTCTTTCGCTGGCGTATCTATGATCAAGTTGTGGGGAAATACACAAATTTAAGGATGGGGAAATTAGATATCCCTGCTGTGGAGCAGGCATAGGCAAGTACCATTGCCCAGCTTGCGGCTTCTCTCGGCCCCTGAAGGAATGTCTTTAGTGACTCTTCACTTCGTTCCGAATAACATTGAAAACTTTGAACAAGATTAGCCTTTTATCTTCACTGGAATTCCGGAGACCATGAAATAGACTTCGCTGGCATGCTGGGCAAGGAGCTGGTTGGCTTTGCCCAGGAGGTCGCGATAGACTCGTCCCAGTTTGTTATCAGGCACCAAGCCCAGACCTACTTCGTTGGAGACGGCTATAAAATCGCCTGCATGCTTATCGATGCACGCAAGCAAGTCTTCCATCTCAGCCATGACTTGTTTTTCTGCCTCGGCGATTGCTTCGGCGTTGTGTGGCTGGCGATTAGAGGATAGCCCATCTTCTTTAGTTAGTATGTTGGAGACGAGCAGGGTCAGGCAATCGAGCAGGACCACATCGGCATCTTCAATCTGGGCGCGCAACCTCTGGCCTACCTTGATATCAATTTCCAGAGTTCGCCAATTCTTGGGACGCATCCTTTTGTGTTCCGCAACCCTTGAAGCCATCTCTTCATCGAGAGGCTCAGCAGTAGCTACAAAGAGGACTCTCTTTCCAAGTTTCGCAGCCATGCCTTGAGCAAATGTACTCTTGCCGCTGCGGGCTCCGCCCAGGATTAAGATGAATTTCTTAGCCATGAGACCTTAACCCTAAAATTTCTGCGGATTTTTTGGGGAACCCGAATTGCTTGTTCATTTTCACCCTCACCTCATCTTATTAATCCTCTCCCGTCAAGGGAGAGGAAAGCAGTCTTGCAACAAGACTTGCCGCTTTTTTTCACAAGAATGAGCCTAACCAGCTGGTGCCTCCTAATTCAGCAATTATAAATGCTAGGATGAGCACGGCTACCTCAGCAAACTCATTTATGGCTCCGTAATTGTCCCCGGTGAGCCCTCCAAATCTGGAGGAGAGATACTTTGAGACCGCCCAGAGAATGAGGCAAAGCGCTGCCAATAACACTGCTCCCCACCAGCTTAACAAGGCCAATGCGAGAATTAAGGCGATTATCGTTGCCGTTGCCATCCCCTTCCAGTTCGTTCTTTGCTTGGCAGCCCAGCCCAGCCCTTCTGCCTTGGCTGGGGAGAAAGCATAGATAGCGTAGACCATTCCCCAGCGACTCAAAGTAGGCATAAGTATCAGGGCACTCGCCCGTAATCCCTCAGGCAAGGCGAATAAAGCGGCGAACTTGGCCAGGATGAGACAACAGCCCCCAACCACTCCAAAAACGCCTACCTGGCTATCAGCCATAATTCTCAATTTATCTGAAGCCGAGCTTCTTACCACAAGCCCATCGCAGGTATCGACAAAGCCATCGAGGTGGAGTGCCCCCGTAAGAATTACCAGGGCGATGATGAGCAAGATGTTCACTACAATGGAGGGCAGAAATAACCCCAGCAGGTAGTCAAGCCCAAACAGCACCAGGCCGAGGAAAAGTCCGACTATGGGAAAGAAGCTTATTGAGCGTCCTAGGTCTTCAACACTGTACCCCCGATAGTGAGGAGGGGAGGGGATTATGGTAAGAAGTTGCCAGGCAATCCAGAATCGCATCTATTCAGCTTCCTTCTGGGCTTCCGATACGCCAGCTTCGGCAAAGGTCGCCATTTCAGCCAGGGTTTTTACTGCCGCCTCCACAAGCGCTATACCCAGTGCTGCTCCGGTTCCCTCACCAAGGCGCATTTCCAAGCTTAGGAGCGGAGCCAATCCCAGGTGCTGTAATAATATTTTATGCCCACTCTCAGCAGAAAGGTGAGCGGCGATAAGATAATCCTTCAATTCTGGTGCAAGCCCGGTGGCAATAAGCGCAGCAGCTCCTGAAATAAAGCCATCAATGACCACAGGTATACGATGTGCTGCTGCCCCGAGCATAACTCCTGCCAGCCCGCCAATCTCGAAGCCACCAACTTTGCTTAATACATCTATAGGGTTTCGCGAATCAGGCTTGTTGACATCCAGAGCTTTTTGAACCACCTTGATTTTGTGCGCCAGTTGCTCGTCATCAAGCCCTTCGCCCCGTCCGGTGATTTCTTCTGCCGACTTGCCTGTAATAGCAGCCGCTATGGCACTGCTGGCAGAGGTATTGCCGATGCCCATATCCCCGGTGCCGACGATGTCGAGTCCTTTAACTATCTCGGCCTCTATTACAGCGATTCCGGACTCGATGGCATCCAGAGCTTGCTGCCTGGTCATAGCGGGGCCTTTGGCCATATTACTGGTGCCGAAATCTATCATCTTGCAGATGAGATTGGGATGTGGCTCAAATCCGCCGACCACGCCCATATCAACCACGACGACGCGAGCACCGATAAATTGGGCGAGAACATTTATACCGGCGCCTCCATTAAGGAAGTTAAATACCATTTGCTTCGTAACTTCTTGGGGATAAAGGGTCACTCCTTCTTCTACCACGCCATGGTCAGCAGCCATGGTCACAATGGCTTTATGCTCGAAACCACGGATTATCTCGCCCTTAATGCCAGCTATCTTGATGGATAATTCCTCAAGACGTCCTAAACTGCCCCTTGGTTTGGTTAATTCGTTCTGTCTAGCTCGGGCGGCTTCTATTGCCTTAGCATCCAGGGGCTTTATTTGCTTTAATACCTGGGATAACGAATTGTTCACTGGTTTTATCCTCCGTTCTCTTTATTATTCAGTGATACCTTTCTCCACTATTTTGTAGATTGCAGCCATATTGAGGCTGTGGCGCACTAAGTCTGCCAGCCTGTCATACTGATGCTCCTTTGCCAGCATAGTTCCACCCCACTTTTCGGGCAAGCCGCGATTTCGCCGTAGGGTATTAAGCAGAGTTTGCCTGAAGCCAAAATTGTGAAACAGACCATGCAGGTAGGTTCCCAATACTGTGCCCTGAGCATCAAGTGTGCCATCCAGGTAATCGACTTCACCCTGTGGTGTTTCAATGATTTGGAAGGCACCCATATTCTCTTCGCTCGTAGTCTGCCCCATGTGTATCTCGTAACCTACTACTCCCTGTCCCTTCATCTCTTGAAGCAGTCCTCGGTTGGCTAACACCTGCGCCTTGACTTGAGTGGTGGATTTCTCTGGAGCAAAAGTAGTTACCACATTCAGTAATCCCAAGCCCAGGGCACCATCCTCTGACGACTCTATGCCATGTGAATCATGGAGGCTCTTCCCCAGCATCTGGTAGCCGCCGCAGATGCCTATTACTGGCATTCCATTCCTCGCTTGCTCAATAATATTTTCAGCTAATCCCGACCGCCATAGATAAAGAAGATCGCTGATGGTGCTCTTGGTGCCAGGCAGGATGATGAGATCGGGGGAACCTAGTTCGTAAGGGTGAGCTACGTAGCGAACCCGGCAGCCTTCCTCCTCCAATGGGTCAAAATCGTCATAGTTTGAGATGTGGGGGAGGTGGATGATAGCAATGTCCAAATCAGCCGACGGCATATCTTCTGTCCTTTCATCGAGATGGACCGAGTCCTCCTGGGCGATGGCGATGTCTCGAAAGTAAGGCACGATACCGAGGACAGGCTTTGTGGTGCGTTTCTCAAGAAGTTTAAGGCCGGGCTGAAGCAACGTTGGGTCGCCGCGAAATTTGTTAATGATGAAGCCCTTAATATAGTTGCGCTCCTCTTCCTCCAGCAACTCCAGGGTGCCTACCAGGGAGGCAAACACCCCTCCTCTGTCTATGTCTCCTACCAGGAGAACCGGAGCACAGGCCATTCTTGATACTCGCATATTGACTATTTCTCTCGCCTTGAGATTTATTTCCGCAGGGCTGCCAGCTCCCTCGATGACTATTACGTCATAGGTAGAACAGAGACGGTCTAGCGACTCTCGAATTGCTGCTAGTAGGTGCGGAGTGTAGCGATAATAATTACTGGCAGATATGGTCTTCGCCACTTTGCCTCGAACGATTACCTGAGATCTGGCATCTGCCTCTGGCTTAAGTAACACAGGATTCATGTCCACGCTGGGTTCGAGCCCTGCAGCCTCGGCCTGCACCACCTGAGCCCGCCCCATCTCACCGCCATCCTTTGTGACGAAGGAATTGAGCGCCATGTTCTGTGCTTTAAAGGGTGCCACAGAAAGACCATCCTGTTTGAAAATTCGACAGAGAGCCGTCACTAAAATGCTCTTGCCTACCGAGGAAGCTGTTCCCTGTATCATCAAAGTCTTAGCTTTCATCTAAGTCACCTGTCTCTTATTTCTGTAATAGCAGTCACCAAGCTCCGGCATTCAGGCAAGGTGCGGGGTGCAATACGAATATAATTGGGAAGGCCGAAGGAGGTGCAATCACGCACCAGCATTCTTCGTTTGAGCAATTCACGGCGGAACCAAGAAGCATCGCCCACTTCCACAAGAAAAAAATTTGCCTCCGAAGGAAGCGGGGGCAAAGCAAGGCCAGAAAGTTCCTTCACAAGATAGTTTTTTACTTTCCTGAGCCTGGCTTGGCACTGCTCCAAATATCCTTCCCTGGCGATAGCAATGAGACCTGCCTTTTGAGCCAGTGCATTTATATTCCACGGCGGGCAGATGCGGCGAAGGTTAGCGGTAATTTCCCCCTTTGCCACTCCATATCCCAGGCGAAGTCCGGCCATGGCATAGTCTTTGGTCATGGTGCGCAGGATGAGCAAGTTATTTCCCTCAATCATGTCCAAAGAGGACCAGGGGTTATCTACAAAGCTAACATAGGCTTCGTCCAGTACGACTAAGGAATCCTTAGCGGAATCCAGAATCCTATTGAAATCTGACCGTGAAAGATATCTACCCGTAGGGTTGTTGGGATTACAAATAAAAATGCCCTTGAGGTGATATTGCTTAATCAGCTTAATAGTCTCATCTATATTTGGAAGAAAAGCGTTTGTGGCTGAAAGCTGCTGTTTTATGACGGAAGCCCCGGCAATACGACAGGCAAGCTCATATTCACCGTAGGTGGGTTCGATAATGAGGACCTCATCTCCCTTGCCAAAGTAGGTCAGGGCGGCAAGGCGTATTAGCTCAGTGGAACCGCTACTAATAAGTACATTATCGATGCTTATCCCCAGCCTTTCTGACAGAGAATGCTTTAAATAGCGGGACTCGGAGTCAGGATAATGAGAGATTGCTTCGTTCGTGGCGTAGCTAACACTATGTAGGGCTTGCATAACTTCCGGCGGCGGGCCAAAGGGGTTTAGATTGGCGCTGAAATCCAGAATCTCCTGAGGGGGGATGCCCAGCATCTCCGCCTCGGCATAGTCGATGCTGCCATGCTGGCAGATTGGCACGTCCCGTATTTCCGGCCTAGGCAATAAAGACAAAGTACGTC
>DAOUMB010000162.1:0-9986 GCA_034414335.1 Dehalococcoidia bacterium | reverse complement strand
ATGGTATAAAGCTTGCAGTATCTTGGGGGGATACAAAATTCGATTCTGCCACAGCCGTTACATTTGTTAACCAATTCATAGACCAGGGCGCGGTATTGATAAACGGCAGCAATACTGTAGATGTTATGGGGAGCCGAACTGCACTGGACACAGCCCAAATTCCTGCGGTAGGTATATTTGCGACCAAGGAACTGCTTCTACCTGCAGACGTGTATTATGCTGCTCTACCTGAGGCAGGTCAACAATTTGCCACACATGTAAACTGGTACTATTCCAATATATGGAAGCAGAAGGGTCTGGACCGGCCGATGAGGGTGGCAATCATCGCGTGGGATATGGCCACCGGCAGGACGGTGGCGGAAGGTGTGAAGCGGTGGATAGAGATGCAGCCAGCAGGCGTGGCAGAATTGGCCTATGAAGCCTATCCTAGCGCGACTACTGTGGATTACACTCCTGAACTCTTGGCCGCCAAGGCAGCAAATCCAGACGTTATCGTCGGCGGGCTTTACGGTGCTGGGTTCGGGATGCTATTGAGGGATTGTGGCAAAGCTGGTCTTGCCGAAGATATTCCTGTCCTACTGTGGACTGGCTGTTTTGAGGAAGCTCAACGCGAGTTAGCTGGCTCTGAAATAGATAGGGCCTACGCCTCATTCCAGTGGGTAATGCCAGATGAGGAGGACAAGTATGAGGAAGCCAAAATTGCCAACTACCTGGCTCAAACAATGAGAAATCTACCCGAATTTACATCGGATTACGCTCCCGGTGTAATGACTGGAATGATATCAGTCAAGGCCATCGAGATGGCGCTAAAGCAGGTGGGTTATGATAACCTTGATGGTGCTGCAGTCCAGGAATATGGACTTCAGCAAATGTGCAACGCTGATTTAGGTGTGGGGCCCCTTATTAATTACTGTGAGGGCTCCCGTGTCGGCCCCGTGGCATTCAGGATCACCAAGTGGAATGCGCAAACGCAGAGAGAAGAAGTGATCAGTGATTGGGTGCAAACAATACCACTGGCGCAGATTTACCCGGAAGGGTGAAGCTACGCAGCAAGCTGCTATCTCTAAGTGAGCGGAGAAAGGGTCCTATGGCGCTGACGCAAGGCTTCCGCGGAGATATAGACGGAAGCCTTGCGTTTGGGGTTTCATCGGCAAGACTCTGAGCTGAAGCTCAGAGTAGCAATCTAAGCGATATTCAAGGCGTGGAGATTAAGTCCACGGGAAGGCCAGGCTAAACGCTTTGCGTCGAACTGGAGATAACTAATGACAAGCTTGAATGTCAGAGAAGATGTAATGTTCAGTCTGCTATTGCATAGCTATCTGAAGTATAGGGACACCAAAAAGGTAGCGATGCGCAAGAAAAGGTATGGGCGATGGTGGGATTACACCTGGCAAGACTATTACCAGAATGTGCTGTGGGTGGGGGCCGGCCTGCTAGCACTGGGACTGGAGCACGGCGACAAGGTGGCCATAATGGGGGACAATGATCCGGAATGGGTTTTTGCGGTGATGGGTGCGTTTGCCGTCGGGGGCGTTGGGGTAGGTGTCTTTGTCGACTCTCTGCCTACGGAAATTAAGTATATTCTGAATCATTCAGAAGCCAGCTTTGTTTTTGCCAAAGATCAGGAGGCGGTTGATAAGGTACTCTCCATAGCAGGTGAACTTCCTACTCTCAAGAAGGTGATATATTGGGACCCTAAGGGGTTGTGGGCATATACTGAGCCATTGTTGGTGAGCTGGGAAGAGTTAATCCGAGGGGGGCAAACTGTCCAAAGGGAAAAACCAGAGCTTTTTCAGCATGCTGTAGAAAGACTCAGCCCTGATGACACATCTTCTATATCATATACCTCAGGTACAGGTGGGTTGCCGAAGGGAGCGAGGTACACACATGGATTCCAGGTAAGGCGTATTGCATCAGTTCTACGTATGGAGGAGATCCCGCCCTCTTATGACGAGGTCCTCTATGTTTCACCTGCCTGGGCCTTGGGGCAGGCTCGGCTTGATCTGCACCTGGCAACAGGCCATACACTGAATTTTCCAGAAAGCCCACAAACCGTCCAAGCGAATATTCGAGAAATTGCTCCTCACTCCATTGTTTACGCGTCTAGGTTGTGGGAAGACATTATCTCTGCGATAAATAGAAGAATTGACGATTCTGGCCCAATCAATAGATTCATCTATAAGTGGGCTCTCAAGGTTGGCTATAAAATAGCTGATTTCCATTTCAACAAGGTAAAGCCAAACCTCTTTTGGCGAATGACATACGCCGTGTCTTATGCCTTGGTTTTCAGACCAATTAAAGATGATCTGGGGTTCGTTCGAACTGTGAATGCCTTCACTGCTGCAGGAAGCTTAGCCCCTGAATCATTCAGGTTTCTCCGGGCTTTGGGTTTGAACATCAAACAGGTATATGGGTTGTCCGAGGCTCCCATAGTCAGTTTCCACCGGGATGGAGATGTGAAGTTCCATACCGTAGGCCCGAAGGGCTGCGATGAATTGGCCATAACCGAGGAGGGGGAGATTGTAGTTAAAGACAGGGGCCTGTTTGTTGACTACTATAAAGACTCCGAGGCAACAGGGGAAAGGTTTAGAGATGGCTGGTTCCATACTGGCGATGCCGGTTACTTAGACGAGGACGGACACCTCGTCTTCTGGGATAGATTGAGCGATTTGAGGCAACTTAAGAGCGGTGCAAGATTTTCTCCCCTTTATATCGAAAGCAGGCTGAGGTTTAGCCCGTACATTAGGGATGCTATATGTGTTGGTGGAGCTAGAGAATATGTGGCAGTTTTGATAGCGATCGACTTTGAAAATGTCGGCAAATGGGCTGAGCGCCGCAAGGTAGCTTACACTACGTTTGCGGATCTGTCTCAAAGGCCGGAGGTGTTAGAGTTAGTGAAGGGAGAAGTGCAGGTAGTGAATAACACGCTTCCAGAATGGTCCAAGATCCTGAAGGTTGTAAATCTGCCCAAGGAACTCGACCCAGACGAGGCTGAACTTACACGGACAAGGAAATTGCGTCGGGCATTTGTCGAGGAACGCTACCAGGAAATAATCGAAACGATATATGAAGGAAAAGAAGAACTGAGCACACAGGTGAAAGTCCAATACCGAGATGGCACCGAGCGAGTGATTCAATCCAAACTCAAGATAGTGAGTGCGTAAGGCAGGGATATGCGTTATTATCATATTATTAAATTATTAAATGAAGCGGTGGCTGGGATGAGTTTAGATACAGGCAATCTGCAGGAGGTCAGTTTTGAAAGAAACAAGGCTCTGTGAGCTATTGGAAATTAAATATCCCATAATTCAAGCGGGGATGGCTTGGGTAGCCGGTGCCGAGCTTGCTGCCGCCGTTTCCAACGCCGGTGGGCTTGGAATGCTCGTTGCAACCGCTGGAGCTAGGCTTGAGGGCGGTTGGCCGGAGAATCTGAGAGAACAGATCAGAAAAACAAGAAACCTTACCAGTAAGCCCTTCGGGGTGAACATTGGTATGGAACATAAGAGCCACAAGGAGCTCGTGCAAATTCCCATTGAGGAAGGAGTCAAGATAGTGAGCACCGCTGGAGGTAGCCCGGCGGTACATACCAAACACCTTAAGGAAGCGGGAATAAAGGTAATCCATGCCGTGGCTTCAGTCAGGCACGCAAGGAAGGCAGAGGCCGAAGGGGTCGACATAGTAGTTGCCACAGGTTACGAAGGGGGAGGCATTATCAGCCAAGATGAAATACCCACCTTCGTGCTGGTTCCTCAAATAGTGGATGTGGTGAAGATACCAGTGGTTGCAGCCGGTGGGATTGCAGATGCTAGGGGCCTTGTCGCTGCCTTGGCTTTGGGTGCTGAAGGTATCCAAATGGGTACCCGGTTTCTTGCCACCCACGAATCCTATGCCCACCCCAACCTCAAACAGGCGATTCTGAATGCGACTGACACCGCTACTATTGCTACAGGACGAATGAGTGTTGCCGAGGCACGCATTCTCAAGAACGAATTTTCAAGGCAACTACTGGAGAAGGAGGCGGCTAAGATGTCCACCGAAGAACTGATAACCTTCATAGGCGCCGGGCGAATACGAAATGCGCTGGTGGAAGGGGATATGAAGGATGGCTCAGCATTATGCGGTGCAATAGCCGGGATGATAACGCAGATCGTGAGTGCTGGGGAGGTCGTGCGCGGGTTGGTGGACGGTTATGAGGCAGTAGTGAGGGTGCTGTGCCAAGGCATTGTATCCACTCCAGGAGCCTAATTGCACAGAGACTTTGTTTAGCATTATTCGAATAAAAAACCCTATTTTAGCATCAATATCAGGTAGTTGGGTTTCCAGAAAAGAGAACGTTGTGCGGTAATTTAATGCCGAATTTTCCCTTATATTGTCATAATAGTAGATATACCCCATGACTGCCTGTATAAGGTCAGCGTCACTTTTAATTGCTATACCGCGGAGAATGTAAAACTCATCGTCATCGGTACGATGTGAACGTTCAAGATGTGCGTTTTTCTCGCAGTGGCCTTTATGATTCTGGATCAATCTGCAGCCAAAACTACTTATAAGCTTCCGGAGTTCTCTAACCTTAGGCCAGGACTTGCCACCAAACTCCTCTCCGTTATCAACGGTAAAAACAATTGATGACTTTACTCCATCAGACCTTAGCCAAGAGATAACCCACAGATACCAGCATAGCCCGTCAATCCAGGATTTTTTTCTGGAATAAGCAATGAGTTTGAACCGGGAATTCACATCTAAGGCACCCCATTGATAGTCAGGTATATTGTACTGGTCGGGATGAATGATCTGGTCCTTGGTTAGAGCCTTGTGGTCTCTGATGCACTCCGGATCAACTTGAGCAATTTCGAATGGTTTGGCCCAGTGCCAGGCGATAAACTCTCTCGCACAAGGGCGCTGAGCTAGTTCAGATAGATGGTGACATACCACGGTGTACCGTATATCTTCGGGATACTTTAACAGTTCCTTATGTCATTGCGAGCGCAGTGTGGCAATCTTTATCCTCAGCAACCCCATCGGAATTGCAGAGCCTGTTCTCAGCGTAAGCAAGGAATCCCACTACGAGATTGCTTCGTCACCGCCGCGCCTCGCAATGACAAAGAGGGGGAGTCTCGCAATAACAACGCAAGCGGATAATGTGTCACTGAGGTAATGAACGAGGACAGGCGATTGAGATAGGGTACATCGCTGTGATAGAATCGGACGGCAGGAAGTGGAAGGATCTTGGGGGATACGCTAGAATTAAGAGGTAAAAATGCAAAGATTCAGGGAAATAGTTGAGAATCGCCATGGATATGCCCGGGAATGGAAGGCAAGAACTGGGGGAAAGGTTCTAGGCTATTTTTGCTGCTACGCGCCAGAGGAGGTCATGTATGCCGCGGGCATTCTGCCGGTACGCATCATGAGTAGCCGTGAGAGCCCGATTCTTGCTGATCCCTACCTTTTTGCCATGTACTGCCCCTTTTCCCGTGGCTGTTTACACGAGGCCCTCGTAGGTAGATATGATTACCTTGATGGGATAGTGATGGCCCGCACCTGCATTCACATGCTTGGGGCCTTTCAGTGTTGGGAACGGCTTTTGCCCACTCCTTACCGCTATTATTTACATATGCCACATACCCCTCAGGAACCGCATTCAAAGCAGCTTTTTACAGGGGAGATCGAGGACTTTAAGGCTTCTTTAGAGAAATGGATAGGAAACACTATATCCACCGAGGCATTGGATAAGGCGATAGAGGTATATAATACCAATCGCCGACTGCTGATGAATGTCTATAAGCTCAAGCTGGATATTCCGCCGACCGTTTCAGGTGCGGAAACCATGGATATGACGTTATCAAGCATGTTAATGGACAAAGCGGAGCACAACCAGCTACTTTCCGAGGTGCTGGAGAGACTACCAATGAGAAGCGATCGGCCCGCTCCAGGCACACGATTGATGGTTGTAGGTGATGCACTGGACAACTCCGATCTGCTACGGCTGGTAGAAAGCCTGGGAGCTAATATCGTGGTAGACGACATGTGTATGGGGACCAGATACTTCTGGGGCGAAGTGGTCCCTGAAGAGGATAGACTTGCAGCCATCGCCAGCCGCTATCTCGACAAGCCTAACTGCCCTACCAAAGACCCACTTCATATGCGGAGGGTTGGGCATGTTTTGAGTCTGGCCAAGAATTATGGCGTCCAAGGAATATATCAGGTGCAGCAGAAATTCTGCGATTCTCATGAGTTGTATTTTCCTTTCCTCCAGGAAGCCTATAAGCAGAATGGTCTTCCCATGCTTTGCATCGAGCTGGAGACCATGATGCCTGTGGGTCAGATTCAGACCCGCACTGAAGCTTTCCTCGAAATGCTAGAAACTGAGCTGGTGTAGTTAGGAGGTCTAGGAATGGCTTACCAGACGAAGCCTTTAGAAAACTGGAACTATTATAAGGAAGTGATCCAACAATACTACCTGGACTACGTGACAGGCAAGGAAAATGGTAAGATCCTCGCGTGCGGTTCGGTAGGTGCACCTTTCGAATTACTCGAGGGAATAGGGGATTACGCTTTCCTAGGTGGAGAGCCCTATGGGGCAACTTGCGCCGCCTTGCCCGGGTATCCTGTCAGTGTTTTCCCTTATGTAGAAGAAAGGGGAATTGCCCGAGATGCCTGTGCTTACTGTCGGGTCTTTTTAGGCAGCATGTTTGCTGGTCGTAGTCCCTGGGGGCATTTCCCAAAGCCAGATTTCTGTTTTACAGAGCATAACTGCGAGACCCATGGGCTATGGTTTTGCAATGTCGCTCACTACTATGGTATTCCTCTGCTGGCATTCGATGTGGCTCTACCTCTTGGAGACTGGCCGGCAGACGAGAGGAAGAGAAACCGACAAATCTGGTATCTTGCTTCACAGTTTCACGATGCTATCGAATGGCTTGAGAAGTTTACCGGGAGAGAATACGATGGTGAAAAGCTCATTAAGGGGTTTATGAATGCCAAGCGCAGCCTAGCCCTCTGGTCGCAGATTACGGAGCTTAATAACAACGTTCCCGCGCCTCTCAGTCTGAATATGATGCATACTCTTATGGCACCTGCGATTACTATGAAAACGAAAGATAAAGCGGTCGAATTTTTCACCAGCTTGAAGGATGAAGTGCAATATCGGGTTGACAACCAGATCGCAGCAATACCTGAAGAGAAAGCACGGCTATTCCACAATATTCCGGCAAACTGGCACAGCCTCGATTCTATAACGCATGTGAAGCAGTACGGTGCTCTTTTTGTTGGTGCCAGGTATGTTGAGCAGTGGGGGTGCAAGTACTTTCCCCGTGATGATGGGACAGTTGGCTGGCCGGAGAACCTTGAATTTCAGCCTAAGAACAGGGAGGAGGCTGTCTGGGACCTAGCTACGTGGTATTGGAAGTTTGAGCACGTCTTACATATAGATTTTCTTATAGACTGTACACTCAAGATGCTGCAGGATTTCAAGGTCGATGCGGCGATTTTCCACCTCAGCCGTGGCTGTGAGGGACTGACCCAAGGACAGCTATTAATTAAGAAAGCAGTTCAGGAAGAACTGGGGCTCCCCACATTGACCTACGAGGGGAATAACGCTGATCCCCGGGAGTATGATGAGGCCAAGGTGTATGAGAGGCTTGACTCCTTTATGGAGAGCCTTGGTCTGAGAAAGCTAACAACGTGATTCATAATAGCCCGGCCCGGGAAGGATAATCAATCATGATAACAGCAGGGATAGATATAGGCGCCAAATTTATAAAGGCTGTGGTCTTGAAGGACGGTCAAATCCTATCGCGAGGCATAGGTTCAAGCGGCCGAGAAAAGGAAAAATATGCCAAGCAGGTATTTGATCAAGCATTACAGGAGGCAGGCCTGTCGAGGAGCGACATCGAGTATACCATAGCTACAGGTGCCGGCCGGGAAATGGTTCACTTTGCCAGTGACGATGTTACCGTAGTTGTAGCTGATGCGAAAGGAGCAGCTTGGCTTTTCCAGTCCGCAAGAACGGTGGTCGATGTCGGCGCTGAGGAAGGTAGAGGAATAAGGTGTGGTCCCAGAGGAAAGGTTGTGGACTTCGCCTTGAATGAAAAATGCGCTGCAGGTGCCGGCACCTTCACCGAGACAATGGCAAGGACTCTTGAGCTAAAGCTAGAAGACATGGGCAAGTTGTCCCTGGCTTCGCAAAGGACGATCCCGATGAATGCTCAATGCGTCGTCTTTGCTGAGTCCGAGGTAGTGTCGCTACTTCATGCTAAAACGGCAAAAGAGGATATTGCCCGAGCAATACATGATGCCATAGCCAGCAGGATAAGTTCTCTGGCGAGGACCGTAGGACTGGAAAAGGATGTCATCCTGATCGGAGGACTCGCCAGAAATATCGGCTTTGTCGATTCTTTGAGCAGGAGCTTGGGACTCGAACTATTGGTACCGGAAGAGCCAGAATTTATCGGCGCCCTCGGAGCTGCTCTTATTGCAGCGAGCGGAATACAAGGCACATAGGAGCCAAAATGACGGCAGAATACTGGAGATGGCCCGAATCCAGGTGGATGGCACCTGACAAAGAGTGGAGCAGCGCAGAGATTGTCACCGCTGGGATTGATATTGGCTCTGTGAGTAGTCAAGCAGTGATTATGATTGACGGTGAACTCTTTGCCTACAGCAGCATGCGGACGGGATCGGATAGCCCTGAGAGCGCTCGAAAAGCAATGGACTGGGCGCTTGAAGGAACGGGAATGAGGCTTGAGGATATCCAGTATATTGTGGGGACAGGCTACGGAAGGGTAAATGTTCCCTTTGCTAAGAGAGCGATAACTGAGATTAGCTGCCATGCCAGGGGAGCAATCTACATGTACGGACCTACGGTAAGAACTATATTGGACATGGGTGGTCAAGACTGCAAAGTTATCCGTTGCGATGAGAAAGGCGCTGTAAAGGCCTTTTTGATGAATGATAAGTGTGCCGCAGGTACGGGCCGGGGTATGGAAGCGTTTGCTGATCTGCTTGAGATTCCTATCGAAAGGGTGGGACCGATGTCGCTGGAGATCGAGGAGGAACCACCCCCGGTAAGCAGCACATGCGTCGTCTTTGCCAAAGCCGAGGCTGTAGGGCTGCTCGATAAAGGATGGTCTGTTAACAAGGTCCTCGCTGCCTATTGCTTGGCAATGACTGATAGAGTAGTATCTTTGATACAACGCCTGGGCAGCATGGAAAGGGATTTTGTCATTACTGGTGGCATTGCCAAGAATATCGGCATTGTGAAGAGGTTGCAGGGTGAGCTGTGTATCGAAGCTCTTCCTGCCAGACTTGACCCCCAGATCGCTGGCGCTTTGGGAGCCGCTATTTTCGCCAGGGGCTTGCTGCTGAAATCACGGCAAGCCGCCTGAAAAAAGCGAGCCATTGTATGCTGGCTAATTATGGTTATAAGGATGGTGCGGGAGGATTTCTGATCACCATTGATACGGATAAGTGCAACGGCTGCGGAAAATGCTCGGAGTCATGTCCTTATGGTGTTCTAGAGGTAGGTGAAGACCAAGGCGATCCATTCCGCGAGGAACCTGTGGTACAGGTAACAGAGGAACAGCGGAAAAAGATAAGGTATGCTTGCGCCCCTTGTAAGCCTTACTCGACATCCTTGGAAGGAGTTACAACCGAGGTGTCGGCCGGGGAGATGAAAAATCTGCCATGTGTGGCAGCTTGCGGGCCGGGGGCGATTTTGCATTCCTAGTAAGTTCAGGCTGCAGGTTAGCTGATGGGCACGGTTACACTAACCATTGACCAGACTCAGGTCAAGATTGGGGAAAGCTCAACTGTGCTAGAGGCAGCGCAAACTGCGGACATCTATATCCCCACCCTCTGTTATCACCCATATTTACCTTCATTTGAAAAAGTTAGACCCGTTGACCTTGTCTATCGTGGCGGCCAACCCGTTAAGGGAACTCCTGGAAGCCATGAAAGCTGTCGGCTTTGCATTGTAGAGATCGAGGGGG
>DAOUMB010000161.1:0-1767 GCA_034414335.1 Dehalococcoidia bacterium | reverse complement strand
GAATTGGTGTTGACAAGGAGCTGAGCCGAGAAACTCTTGAGTCTTTTCTCCAGCTACAAGGGCTCGTAGCTCAGTGGCAGAGCGGGCGGCTCATAACCGTCTGGTCGTAGGTTCGAATCCTGCCGAGCCCATTAAGTCATAGGTTCTAGATCAATTACTTGGCCTAAGGGGGCTCATAGAACTCCTACTGGGACTAGGCGCAAAAAGAATATTGGAGCTTCGCGACAAAACTAGTAAGGAGCAGGGGGTAACGTTCAGTATCCTGATATATCCTGAAGAGTGTTAGCAGGCTTTACACATGCTTCATAGTATCGTTATTGTGAACTGGCAAAAATAATACGACACCGTGAACGCCCAGCTACTCTTTTGGCTCCTCTAGGAACTTTAATACAGTTGTTTTGACGGGGGTGGTGAGTAAGGGTTCTATTTTCGCAGTCAACTCTTTACGCTCTGGGCTGTTTACCCAAGCTTGCCAGTGCTTTGCAGAAAGCCATGTGGCGATGACTACCCAGAGGGAAGGGTCATCATGACCCACCAGGGTCTCTCCTGAGATATAACCTGGTTGAGGTAATCCTTGTCTGCGGAGTTCATAAAGCAGGGGCCACATCTCGCGTTCTTTCCCTTGCTTTGGTCGCCTCTCTATAATCACTCTTATCATGACTCACCTTTTCTTGCTTAATCTGGCCGACGACTATCCTTCGCTATGAATTATAGCAGTGCGGTTGGTAACAAAGCAAATGCGCTTTTTAGATTAAGTAACTACATCTGTTTAATCCTTAGTCCATGTTGTACGAGCATGATTTGATTCACTGTCCTAGTTGCTATTTTATATCTTCCGTAGTTGATTAAAAAGCGGTGGGTATAGTAGAATTTGGTTTGACCAAGTGTGCCACTAAATGGTCAAGTTATTCCGAGTGTAAGAGTGGAGTATGGCGAAGGCATTGGTATTGTATCATTCTCAGGAATATGGCAATACGGCTGAAATGGCAAAGGCAGTTGCTGACGGTCTAAGAGAAAGTACATGCATCGTAGATTTGTTCAATACCAATGACAGCAGATTCGATGTTACCAGATTCCCAAAGTATGATGGTGTGGCTATTGGTTCGCCGGACTATTACAGCTATATTGCCGGTGGGGTGAAGATGTTTGTGGATGATCACTATATCTACGATGTGCATAAGAGGTTAGAGGGATTACGGGGCAAACCTTTTGTCCTTTTCTACTCACACGGTGGTGGAGGTAGAATAAAGGACATTATGCCGCGGATTTTTGGCCGCATTGGCACAATGGTCTGTGAGCCAGTTGGTTCGATGGGTAGACCGGATCGACAGATTATTGAGAGGTGTAAGGCTTTGGGTAGAGAGTTGGCTAAGGCTATCCTGTAGCGGTATCACTATACTATCAAAATAATCTTCAAGGTTAGAGATGGCGCAAACCGTTAAAACTTCAGGCGTCTGCTATCCTACTATTTGGCAAAGCTTAGGAACAAAATGCTAGTTTCAATAAAAAAAGGTCGGGTTCTCGCTAGTAGTGAACCCGACCTTTTCCTTTCTCAACATCATACTTTAAGGTTAGTGCACCTGTGAACTCTCTCATATTTAATTGGTAAGTTGACATAATATTGCGAGCAAGAAGTTAAAGATAGCTGATTAAAGTGTTTATAATAAGAGCGGGATAATTTTGCTTCTTCTTATTTCGGTTGTCTAGGTGTCTTTGCTGAGGCTGGGGTTGAAGTTACTTACAGTAATGGAAGCAAGTAGACTGGGT
>DAOUMB010000160.1:0-15405 GCA_034414335.1 Dehalococcoidia bacterium | reverse complement strand
TTCCTCACCCTTCGTTAAGACCGCCTGTTTTCTCAGCTGGCCTCTCTGCTGATAATACGCTGAGTTTTCCGGATATATTTCGCTCAGAGCCTGGGCAATTTTGTCTATGGTTTCAGCCTGGACATCGGGTACCATCGGGGCGTCGGGAACATCGATAACTTTGATAATTAGGTCAGGATTGTCGGCAGCTTCGACAAGCCCAGTTATATTTTTCATATTTTGCTGCCAATTGTGGATAAGAAGGGCTTTGCTATTAGCTAATGTCTCTACATCGCTTGGTTTTACGTCGTAGTGCCCCGGGCACATACCAGGGGGTATGAGATTGCACACTTCCAGCTTGCCATCAGCTAGATCCTGCGTCACGTCAGCGATAAGTGAGTTCCCGGTCATGATGTCAGCCGATGATTGAACACAGGATAAGGGCGCAAATAAAGTTAACAGGAGAAATACTACCAAGAAGCCTAGGAGAGGTCTTCTTTTCATAAAAATCTCCTTGGATATTCCATGCTTTTGCAATTAATTGCAATAAGGTGGTAAAAAAATTAATCCTTTTCTAGTTGTACTTGAGACTTTAAGAAATCTATCTGGCGCACCTTGCCCCGAAAAACCCTCTTTTCTCCGAAGAGGGTCTCCACTTGCACCCGTCGGCCATCAATTATCATAAGTGCGATGTCTTCCAGAATTGGCTTGTCAACTTCCGTAGTCTCATAAAGTTTAGCCATGCACATCCTAATGCCTCCTCTTGCTCTTTGGCAGAGCCTGTTTTGCTTTCATTAGATCGTTGCTAGCCGCAGCCATCTTAGAGGCTGCTTCCTGTAGCTGTTGTGCTAACTCGCCGGATAAAGACGCAACTTTATCAGCCCAGTCACGGAATTCCTTCTCATGCTCGCTGTTATGCTCAATCCAATAGTCGAGAAGAATGTTCAGTTTTTCTTCAACGTCATCCATAGCAGTACTTTCATTCACAATGGTTGGCTAAACTTGTCTCCCTTTTTTCCGCGGCATCCACTGCACTTACCTGAGATGGCTAGGTGTCTTAAGTCAGCATCAAAGCCATAATCGTGAAGTAAAGTGTCTTTCAACGGATATAGTGCAGACTCCTCCAAATCTATTACCTTGCCACAGTTGTAGCAAACAAGATGGTGGTGATGTCCCTTCTCAGCAACATGATAGCGAACACGCCCTTCGCCAAAATCAGTTTCAGCAACCAAATTTAATTCCTTCAGTAATTCTAGAGTGCGATAGACAGTTGATATATTGACATAGGGATATCGACTATGTAATTGCCCGTAGATCTCTTCAGCACTGATATGCCCATCGGCATTGTGAAGTGCCTCGATGACCAGCATGCGTTGTGGGGTTAAACGATGTCCCTTTTCTTGAAGAACCTCATGGCAGCTCATTGCTAAATGATATTATAGCAGGACAGTAAAATTATTGCAACAAATTGCTAATGCAATTAATTTCTCAGAACCACAGCAGGTGCGTGGAACGGTAACGTCGGAAAAACTTTGCTAGCAAGTACATGGATTGTCACTCCAATCAGCTACTTCGCTGCCTTCTTACTTTCTAACAATATGGTGACTGGCCCATCGTTATGGATCTCCACCAGCATATGTTCCTGGAAGAGCCCTGTTTCTACTTTCGGCCCCGCGGAACGGACCTGCTCTACAAAAAACTCATATAACTTCTTAGCCAGGTCTGGCGGGGCTGCCTCAGTGAAGCTGGGTCGCCTTCCCTTGCGTGAATCAGCCATAAGAGTAAATTGACTTACTACCAGAATATCTCCGCTTATTTCCAATGCCGAGAGGGCAAACTTGCTTGCTTCGTCGGCAAAAATACGCAGGTTGACTACTTTGTTTGCCAGGTAGCGAGCATCTTCCTCTGAGTCATCCCGGGCGACGCCAAGAAAAACCACCAGCCCGCGGTCAATCTCACCTACTGTATTATCGTTAACGCTTACCGAAGCTCGAGCAACCCGCTGCACTAACGCCTTCATCTTTACCCAGCTTGCATAATTATGCCATCTTCCCAGATTTATTTCCCTTTATGACTAGCTTCTCTATTCAACAGCAGATTGCTGAGTAGCTCATCCTGCTGTTCTGAGGGACGAGCTGAAGCGCTAGGCACGGCGAAAGAGAAGTAACTGAAGACTCTAGCTCAGGGTAGACTCCGTGTGGCAATCTCAATGAGTTCCCTCATTTCATTTGCGATGAGGCTTCGAGGCCGATGCCCTTCGCAAATAAACAGTCTCGATAAATTGATGGCAGCTAGACATATCTATTCGAAGGCGGTTTCTTCTCTGAGTATGCCGCTTGTTCTGTACACGAATAAACACTGGTCTTCGACCGAGAATGGGAATGTTATATTCGCACTGCCAACGGTTTTTATCGCGCTTGCCACTGGGATTGGAATTCAAGTTCTTGTGTGCCGGCAACACTACGGAACGAAGCAATCCCTTCCACCTCGAATAGGGGCTCTTTTTTTGGAGCAGCATCCCAGGCATTCTCGACAACAGTCTCAATTGAAAACCCCCATAGGTACATCTCATCTTCCGATGATTCGGGTAGCTGTCCTTTAAGAGTTTTCCACAAGGGTATGACCGAAAGGAAGGCAGCTAACTGCAGCGTTCCTTCTTCTTCCGCCTGATAGCTACGCTCTGGCTTTGAGCTGCTTATACGCCCATGCGTAGGAGGCAATAGCTCTAGGTTCTCCTCACTATGAGACAGGTAAGCCTCACGTATCAGGTTTGCAATAGATACGCTGAAGGCACTTGTTAATTTCACCTCTTTGCCAGCAGGGATGTAAACATAATCAGTAATTAGTGTCCAGGCTAGAGTGTTTCCATCGACAGTGGTACTATATTCCAAGGTATCTAGAATCATCTCAACCGAGTTCGGGTTCGAGATATTAAATATCAAGTTATAGGTCACGCTTTCCTTTCCCAGGAAAAGGGGATAAACGCCATCGACTGTGACCTCGCAAGGCTCGATTTCCCTAGGTATCAGGAATGTACAGCCACTAGTCATGGCAAAGCTAATGAGTAATAAACTTACATTGAGAATTAGGATTTTCGCCCTCATCTTGACCCCGCTTATACAATTATATCGTCTTCCCAGATTTATTTCCCCCTGTGACTAGCTTCCCCACCCAATCCCCTTATTGACAATTCTTCGCTATCCAAGTATCCTAATATGTTCCGCAAGGACAAAATTCCCAAGATAGAATAGGGAGGCAACTATGGATTACAGTCTTACGGAAGAGCAAGAGATGCTGCGGAAGATGGCTCGAGATTTTCTCTCCACCGAATGCCCTAAAAGCCTGGTCCGAGAAATGGCTGAAGATGAAACGGGTCATCCTATCGAATTATGGGATAAGATGAGTGAGATAGGTTGGTTAGGCTTGGTAATCCCTGAACAGTACGGTGGTGGTGGGGGAAGCTTTTTCGACCTGGTGGTGCTCCTTGAGGAAATGGGGCGAGCTTGCTTACCCGGCCCCTTTTTCTCCACAGCGGTCTTGGGTGGACTGACTCTCCTTGAAGCCGGAAGCGATGAGCAAAAAAAGGAGCTTTTGTCCAAGTTAGCTCAGGGAAAGCTACTCCTGACCTTGGCCTTAACTGAGGCAAGTGCTAAATACACCGCCGATGGAATCCAAACCAAAGCCACACAAAAAGGCGATGATTTCTTTATCCAGGGAACAAAGCTTTTTGTCCCTGATGCTCACATAAGCAATTACCTTATCTGTGCGGCCAGAACCAAAGAAACGAAGGTGCCTGAAGAAGGCATCACGCTATTTTTGCTTGATTCTAAAAGCCCGGGGATAAATTATACTTTGCTCAAAACTATCTCCGGAGATAAGCAGTGTGAAGTTGTCTTTGATAATGTAAAGGTGCCGAAGAAAAATATCGTGGGCAAACTTAATGAAGGCTGGCCTATATTAGAAAAAGTGGTGGAAAAAGCTACGATAGCGCGGTGCGCTGAGATGGTTGGTGCTGCCAGGCAGGTTCTGGAAATGACAGTAGACTACGCTAAGCAAAGGATAGCGTTCGGGCACCCCATCGGCAGCTTCCAGGGGATACAGTTTTATTGTGCCAACATGCTATCTGATGCTGATGCTTCCGCTTTTCTTACTTATCAGGCAGCCTGTCGGCTCAGCGAAGGCTTTCCAGCAGCTCAGGAAGTAGCCATGGCCAAAGCCTGGGTTAGCGAGAAGCTCGTGCAGGCCACTACTGCAGCTCACCGGGTTCATGGAGCCATCGGTTTTTGTGAGGACCATGACCTGCCACTCTACTTCAAGCGGGCTAAAGCCTGGGAAGCCAGCTTTGGTGGGGCTACAGTCCATTTAGATAAGATAGCTGCCGCAGCCGGGATTTAGCAACCCTTATAAGATTTTCGATGTTATAAAATCCCTCTCGTTGAAGAAGGGGCTTAGAGCCAGTCTTGAGTTTAGGGGCGGATGACTCGTCGTGTAGGTTTCCATACCTAAATGCTTTTATGTCTTTATGCTTTTATGCTATTATAGAAAGCTAGGACCTGAGCGTAGTGAAGGGAGGCGACTCGGCCATTACTGGGTAAAATTAGGGTCCAGTCACATGAACGAATACCCTTAATTCCCATAGCAATAGTTAAAATATATAATTAAGAGACAAGGAGCATGGAAGCTAAAAGCCAGGAAGGGCACAGGCAGAGACTGCGGGAAAGGTTCAATCAATCGGGGTTATCAGCGTTCCTGGACTATGAAATTGTGGAACTGCTGCTGACACTGGGGACGTCCCGCAGGGACTGTAAACCGCAAGCCAAGGAGGCAATAAACAGGTTTAAAACCCTGAGAGGCGTTCTGGAGGCTTCTCCAGAGGAATTGCAGAAGATTAAAGGGATAGGCCCGACTCACATCTTTGTAATTAAATTCATGCAGGAGGTGGCTAGGGAGTTTCTTAAGGAACAAATCCTCGATAAACCCTATTGCTGGTCCTCCAAGGAGGTCTTCGATTACTTGTACCATTCTATGCGAGACCTCAAAAAAGAGGTGTTCAAAGTGATGTTCCTTGATTCCCAAAACCAGGTTGTGGAGATTGAGGACCTTTTTGAAGGGACATTAAATGCCAGTGCCGTTTTCCCTCGGGAAATTATCCAGAGCGCCGTCAAACATAATGCTACAGCCTTAATCTTTGCCCATAACCACCCGGCAGGGAATCCTCAGCCCAGCGATAACGATAGACGAATAACCCAGGACTTAGTCTTCGCCGGCAATATTATGCAGATTAAGGTCTTGGACCACATCATAATAGGCGAGAATAGATACTTCAGCTTTGCCGATGCCGGCCTCATTGGGGAATATGACCTGAACTTCCAGAGCCTTAAAGAGGGGAAAACTCGCTAACGGAAATAAGCGGGGCGAAACTGTAGTTGACTACATAAATCATTATGATCCTCGTGAAAAAGCAACGTTTGAAGGCATAATCAGGTTGGCTGCAGATTTAATGTCATCGCAATCCCTATTGAAGTCGCTTTATCGAATCTATAGTGGGGGAGTGATTGTCTGATTTCGGACGGGGGTCAAAGCTGGCATAGCCACCTGAATCGTCTATACTCTTTACTCCCATTTGAAGAGTTTTACCGCAAGGATTGAGCATCCAACCAGCCAGCCCAGCATGACCGGAAACTCGTGCCAGATCTCATTGAACCCGGCTCCTTGCACGGCTATCATCCTTAAAGCGTTGTTTAAGTGCAAAGCTGGCAAGGCTTCACACAAAGGGCGAAGGAACGTTGGCATTTGATCAAGAGGCCAGAAGCATCCTCCCAGGAACATAAAAGGAAAGAGTACCGCCATACCCAGCGTCATCATGCTGTTAGTATTTTTAACAAGAGCGGTAAGAACAAAGCCGAGAGTGACAAAGGTAAGCGCGCCTATGGTCAGAACAAACCAGAACAGAAAGTAGTTTCCGCCGACATGAGCTTTAAAGAGGTAGACTCCGATGGCGATCAGCAACATCGTACTGGCCAGGACTACTAAGTAACGGACAAATATATCCCCCATTAACAAGGTCTGCCTTTTTAAGGGAGTGAGAGAAAGTCGCCGGTAGACGCCCTTTTCCCTCTCGTTTACGGTCTTGATGGCATTGTTGTTCATGCAGGCCATCATCAACGCCATTACAATGATACCCGGCAATAAGTAATTTATGGCAGGGATTCCTGACCAGCTCTGCCCGCCAAACACAGAACCGAAGATGAGGATCATAATTACCGGGAAGGCTAAAGTTAAAAACAGGTTTTGCCTTCCTCTCAGGAACAGTTTGGTTTCCAGCTTGATTTGTCCCACTAAAGTAGTCATCTCCCGTCTCCTTTTATTCTTACTCTCTAAGCTAAGTTTTGTTTTTATTCCCTGAGTTTTCTTCCTGTTAGCTCAAGGAATACGTCTTCAAGGGTTGCTTCTCTCACTGAGATGTTTTTCAGACTAAGCCTGTCTTGCTCATGGAGGTGCACAATATCAGTAAGCAGTGATAAAGCTTCCCGGGTATGCAGGATAAATTTCTCACCGTCCTCGGTTACTTTGTCTACCCTCGGGAGTTTCTCAAAGAACTCTTTGCTGGTTCCGTCCGGTGAGAAGATCTCGACTGCCGAATCTAGGTTTTGCTTGGAAATCAGATTAGCCGGGGAGTCCAAGGCGATGATTTGCCCGTGGTCCATAATTCCTACTCTGTCACAGAGTTGTTCCGCCTCTTCCATATAGTGGGTATTCAAGATTATCGTTTTCCCTTTTCGACTTAATCCTTCGATAATCTCCCAGATGTTCCTCCGGGCTTGTGGGTCAAGAGCGGTGGTCGGCTCATCCAGAAAAAGGACCCGGGGCTCGTTGACCAGTGCCAGGGCCAAAGCTAGGCGCTGCCTCTGCCCTCCGGAGAGGGAATCAACAAAACTATTTCTTTTTTCGTTTAAGGATACCTCTTCCAAAACCTTATCCGCTGGTCGGTATTTAGAATAGTAACCACCGAAAAGCTCGATTACCTCACCGACTTTGATCTTGTCATAAATAGAGGTGCTCTGGAGTTGAACGCCGATAATCTGCTTTATGTCACAGGCTCTCTTTGTTACGTCGATACCGCATAGCTGAATTGAGCCTCCGTCCGGCTTCCGCAAACCCTCAATCATTTCAAGAGTGGTGGTTTTCCCGGCTCCGTTGGGTCCCAAGAGCCCGAAAATTTCACCCTCCTCTATGGTGAAACTGACTTTGTTCACCGCCAACAAAGCACCATATCTTTTGGTCAAGTCTTTTACCTCTACCGCAATATCCATTCTGATTTCTCCTTCTTTAAGTCATTCAAGAGATATTTATCTCTTACTCCGTTTCTGACTCTTCCCTGGCGTCCAATCCTTAGCTTTTCGTCACATCATCTTTGGTCATATACGACATTTATGTGTTGACATTTATGTCATATCTATTATATGATATGGTCATAATTTGTCAAGAGGTTTTTGAGGAAGTTTTCCATGAGGGAAATGAAGGATTGGAATTTTATTACCAATCACGGACTCATGCTCCTCTATATTTCACAACATCCTCAGTGCACAACGCGGGAGATGGCCTCTACCATTAAGGCTACCGAAAGGACTGTACACAGAGTTCTTATAGATTTGGAGAAGGAAGGATATATAACCCGGCAAAGGACCGGCAGGGGTAACATTTACCAGATTAATACTGCGCAGGATTTAAAACACGAACTCATCAGGGATTCGGTAGTTGCTGATTTGCTGGACCTATTGAGCCTTAAGAGGAAACGTAAGCGGCAGGTGAGTTCTCACCCTCGTCGCCTAGGAAAAGACGAAAGTGGATAAATCCGAGCTTAAATGCGCTGTGGCTGGAAGGGTAATTATGACGCTGACCGGTCTTATGCTATTTCCCGAGCTCCTCGCTATTAATGGCGGAATGCTCAACTCACGCAGGCCCGCCAGCGAGTCCAGCACCGCCGTAATTGAGCAATAACTATAACCAAGGATTTAGTCTTCGCCGGCGATATTATGCAGATAAAGATCCTCGACCACATCATAGTAGGCGAGAGTAGATACTTCAGCTTTGCCGATGCCGGCCTAATTGAAGAATACGACCTGAACTTCCATAGCCTCAGAGAGGGGAAAAGGGCTTAAACCAGGGCAGAGTTGAATTTAGCCCTTAGCGCTTAAAGGTGCTCACCAAACTACACAATCTGTCAGAAAGCGTAAGCCTTAAATTAGCGTCTAAATATGTTGAGGACAAAGATTGGCGTTTAATTGGAGCCGATTGTTAATCATTTCTCGCGTTCTTATAACAAATGCCAGTAGACTGACATTAGAGCCGGATTCTTAGTCACCTTGCTGGTTATCTTTAGGCTCATTCTCGGGGAAAGGGAATTTGCTTTGTTGAGGCAACTCCTCTATCTGCTGCAAAAGTCTGTTAGCTTGGTCCAGATACAACCTCGCCTTCGTTTTGATCGACCATACACCTTGTAATTTTCGTAGTGCCTCGCCTTTCTCTCCTCTCTTGAAGAAATATCGTGCAATCTCGATGCCCCGTTTCTGGCGAACCATATTTTTCAGCTCGTTAGTAGAAGCTTTGCTAACCGCCATATTATACAAACGAGTTCCCTCTCTTTGATTCCCTTTTGATAGTTGGAGTAATCCCTTGGTTGCGTACAACGCAAAATTTGCCTTATCCCAATTGACGCTCGCCAGGATATCGTTAGCCTCATCTATAAATCCCTTTCTCAGATAACAGTAGGCTAAATCATTCTTTATGGCTTGGTCATATTTGTTCTTGGCTATTTCTTCCTTTAAGATATCTATAGAACTCTCATAATCATCAAAGACTTCAGATTTCAGTGCACTCAGCAGCACACGGGCACTTCGTGAATCTGGGTCTTTACTCAAGATTCCATCCAAAATGTCCTTTGACTTTTCGTATTCACCATCATTCATGTAGTTTTGAGCAAGTAGAATTAGAGGGGTGTTATCATCTGGCGCTACAGTTATATACTCATCAATTAGTTTCTTGGCTTCTTCTCTCCTACCAAGGTCTGTCAGTATCCTAGTAAGGTTGAAATATGTTACTGGGTTAGGTTGATCGGAAGTCATTAGCGATCTGCGAAACATATTTTCTGCATAAGAAATCGATCCCATGCGTAGATGAACTACGCCAATGTTATTTAGTATCGACGCATACCTTTTCTCGTCAACCGGAGTTTCAAAGGCACTACTCAAGAGAGACTGCAGACATTCTAAACTGCGCCTATAGTCCTCTAGTTTAAAGTATGAATAAGCTAACTTATTATGTGCTTCCCAGTCACGAGGATACCTTTTTAGATATTCTGTCATCAACGTAGCGGCAGCTTCAAAATCGCCTCCATCCTGATAGGCTTGGGCTAGATTCTTGGCTGCGTACACACCCTGTGGTTCGATTCCATAAGCTATTTTCAAGTATTTTATCGACTTCGCATGACTTCCTTTGATTGCATAACAAACACCTAAAGCAGTGTATGCAGGCACGAAATGAACATCTAAAGATGTGGCTCTACGAAATGCAGCGATAGATTTATCTGCATCTCCTCGTATCAGGTAGAGGATCCCTGATGTGTGATGTGCGTTCGGGTTATTAGGGTTGAGAGAAATTGACTTGTTTATGGCTGCTCTAGCTTCCTCCAACTTTTCTAGTCTCAGGTATACATGAGCTAGATCAATAAGTGCCCTTGCATCGTCTGGATATTTTCCAATGTACTCGAGGTAAACGTTCAGAGCTTCTTCAGGTCTGTCTTGTATCATATAAGACTTTGTTAGACCCACCATGGCTAACCGAAAGTCCTCATTAATGCCTAATGCACGCTCAAAGCATTCTGTGGCTTTAGCAAACTCACCTATATTTAGATAGGTATTTCCCAGATTGTTCAGCAAGTATACGTTCCCAGGACTTCTTTTCAAATCATTAAGGAGACGTTGTATCTCTTTCTCGATAGATTTGCCGAGCTCAGGTGCGACACAGGAAAGCAATGCTGCATCTTTGAGTACTTCCTTTAGGGAACCAGTAATTCTTGCTTTCCTCTCCCCATGTTCTATGGTTATCTTGTCGAAAACACCACCTGGACTGCCACTTCCAAAGTGTATGGGAAACCTATCGACCTCTTTTACCAATTCCTCTTTATCTTGAAGTAGAGTACTTGTGTCATTCATTTTGCCTCTCCAATCAATTCTTCTCTTGTTATGTATTTCGCCTGTTACTGAAACTGTCTTGATTGCCTCTTCTCAATACGCTGCCTACGCCTTTCATTCCACAGCCGTCTGAGTTCCATCCACCTCTCATATTTTGCTCTATTCTCGAGGATTTCAATACAACGATTGACCTCTCTAAACACGACTTCAAAATCACATATTCTCTTTCTGTGATCTAAGTTTGCCATTCCTTTACACAGACTATTTAGTCTTTCACGTATTACGATTGGCACGTCGGTATCAAAATCGTATATCTCCGGTAACCGAACATCCCGAACTATCTGGGTTACTATCTGCTTCAACCTTTCACCGGCGAGGGGTGGGGCACCCTGTCCGTATTCTGTTATCTCTAATAGTTGTGAATTGAATCTCTCATCAAATACGTAGTTATATAATTTTTGCTTGGTAAACATTTCAAATAAGCTCGCTCCAAGTGAGTAAACATCTGCACGGCGAAATGATTCAGCGTCCTCAGCAGTTAATCCAAGCATCTCAGGAGCCGTATAGAACAACTCGCCTCTCCAAGTTGGCACAGGATAATTTTCAGCCAGTGCCTGCCCACTTGACCCAAAGGACCGTGAACTTCCAAAATCACCCAGACAAATATTCCTTCGACCAATTATAAAGAAGTTGTCTGGCTTTAAGTCACGATGTCGTATTCCCCTTGTATGTATACGCTGGATACCCTTACACATCTCTCTAAAATATACAAGGCTTTTCAAAGGTTGCGTTTCCGTTTCATAAATA
Source organism: Dehalococcoidia bacterium (assembly GCA_034414335.1). Classification (GTDB taxonomy): domain Bacteria; phylum Chloroflexota; class Dehalococcoidia; order GIF9; family AB-539-J10; genus RBG-13-51-36. The sequence goes on along the minus strand of DAOUMB010000160.1, from coordinate 4,426 downwards.
TATCGCTTTATATTCGACATGGCGAGATCAGTGCTTATAAACTCAAAAGTCAATGGCCAAACTATACCTGTGGGTGGGTGCGTCATGCTGATAATGTATTGACATCTTGGTTCTACTAACTGAATTATATTTGGTTGGCCAAGAAGTGATTCCAAGATGTCTGATTCTCGGTAGAAACACCTCCTTCTATATTCATCATTCCCAAGAGGATTGAAGAACTTTAATGCTACTTGCTTTCCCCCACATTGATCATAAGCTCTAAACACAAGGGAGGATTTACCCTCTCCACCATCATCATCAATGCGATTGACATTATAGTACCTGCCGTTTATCCCATCCGTTGCACTCTGTTGTTCAATGATTGAGATAAATAATCGTCTTGACTCAGGGTTGTTCTCCATCTCTGATGAAACTCTCCCGAAGCAAAGCAAGAGCTTCCCGAGGATGCTCGCGGAGAATCTGCATTACATCCTTGGGCACTTTGTCTGCCAATAACATCAGCTCATCCTTATTCTGATCAAAGTACTCTGATAACCGGTCTATCATTTTTGTTGAAGGTGCTACCTTTTCATTTTCCAACCTACTAAGATAGCTATAGTCAACTCCGAGCTCGGGAGCCAACCTCTTAATACCAATCCCTCTTTGATACCTCAATTCACGAATTCTCGACCCGAAGGATGTTGGCTCATTCCGGTTGTCAGGTTGCTTGTTTTGTCTATTGTTCATCATTACAACACCTACAGTATTAGAATAAAGTCATTATAAACCAGGGTTGCACAATTTGTCAACCCTTTATTGAGGAGCACGTTTGGCCCGATGTAGTAATCCAAAACCCCACTCAGTTAGTTTGGGAGAACCAGTTAAGGATAATTGTTCGAAACAACAACGCACAACACCTGATTGTTCACTTTGCCATCCATAGCACTTGAGGCAGACGTAGATCAAGACCTGGAATAGAACCACGGCGGGATTTAGCAGCCTTGATGAGCTACCCGGAAATCTTTGCTTTTGCCTTTTGGCATCTTCTGGGCCAGATTACCAAAGGCGGAATTGAATTTATTACTTGGCGATTAAAGTGGCTGGAAAACCACACAATCCGTCAAAGTGTTTTAGGGGTTATTGCTTCTGTCATAGAAGCCTATTCATGATGACGGTCTGTATCCTATGTAAAAACACCCGACCATAACCCTGCAAAGAAATGACGTGTGTTGATACCAAGAACGCGGTTGTCATAGCCGCCCTCCTGGATGACAAGCGCAGGCAGGTTTAATGAACCGAGCAGCCGCCCGTTGGCTTCGAAATCTTCAGCCTCCAGGCTCCATGTACCCGTCGGGTCACTTCTGGCCGGATCTAAACCAAGGACAATAACCAAAAAATCAGGCCGAAATCTTACTACCCGCTTCACGGCACTCTCAAGAGCTCTACGGTATCGCTCACCGTCAACGTTCTCCGGCAACGGTATGTTCACATTATAGTTCTTGCCTGCCCCGATACCCTTTTCATCTTTGAAGCCGCTGAAGTAAGGATATGCAAAGCGTGGGTGGCCATGAATGGAGATTGTTAGGACATCCGAGCGTTCGTAGAATATATTCTGTTGTCCATTACCATGATGGTAGTCGATATCGACCAGAGCTATCTTCCCGTGCTTGCTGAGATATTCGGCAGCGATTGCTGCCGAATTCAAATAACAGAACCCGCCAAATGCGCGGTGTTCGGCATGGTGCCCCGGCGGGCGTATAAGGGCATAAGCCAGGCGATAACCTTTAAGAATCTTTTCGGCTGCAGTTAGAGCGCAGTCCACAGCCCTTTTTGCTGCCGGATAAACGTTTCTATTCAGAGGAGTAAAGGTGTCAATGCAATAGTAACCAGCGCGGATGGGGAGCTCCATAGGAGGCCTGGCAACATTTCGAAGTGGGAAAACATAGGGATATACAGACTCATTGGGCTCCAGTCTGGCACACACCTTCTTAAGGTAGTCGACGAATTTGGAGTCATGAACCGATTTTATATGTCTCTCGGAAAAGCGATGTGGGACAAAGCTCTGAAATAGGCCTGTGCCATTTATCTCAGCCAAAATCGTATCTATTCTAACCGGCGCTTCAACATATCCCTGTTCCTGCACATGATGGATAGCATGCTTGTCATTCACTAATAGTACGATGCGCTGATCGGCGGGTATATATCGTGCGGTGGGAACAGTCAGCTTCTTCGAATATCTATGTTTTCTAAGCTGTACCGGATCGTCTTGGAATGACTCAAGCACCATGTCGATATATTCCGGCGGGCATAAATCCCCATATTTCCGCTCCAAAATTGCTCGTACGATTTCACGAGCAGTATCACGTCCCAGTTGTGTCTCTTGTCCCAGGTCGTCGAAAAGAAGATAAGGAGGGTTATCCTCTCCTGGTTTAAGTGGAGTCTCATAAGCCGTATTAGCAATGGGCAGCGCACCGTATCTCTCGAAGAAGCGCAAGCGTTTTGCATTCTGTTTCCTTATCTTAGGGTCATGGGACAGTCTGGGGTCATCTGGAAGACACTCGAAGAAAAGGCCAATGGTATTTAAATTGAGCGTCTCCGTCCTAACGCGCTGATAGAGGGCACTGCCTATGCCGCCGCCTGTCCTGCGCCTGGCGGTAGAAATGAAATCCATATAGCAGAACCTTAAAATAGCTTCGTGGAACAGTAGAGCGAATCCATCAATACGTCTCCCTGGCCCTTCAGCTATAAAAAGAATAGACCGGAAACGGTATTTCAAGGGATTACGTAGCTGTTTAGGCAATCTCGCTATTTCACGTTTGGATAAAGACGGAAACTGTTCACGGAGAATGTTTTGGACCTGAGCTATTGCCTCCTTATTGATCGGAGTAACGTCATCGTAGACTCGGCGTATGCGAAACATAATTGTTTCCCTACCTTACTCTTGACGTGTATAGTCTAAACACATGAAGCCCATCGAGGGCAACCTTACCTGCCGGAACGAGGCTCTTCCCTTTGATTTTATTTCAGCCGCTTTTGCAAGATTAGTTTATCATCTCCGGGCGCATAGAACTCGGGGACGCGAGCTACTATCTCGTAGCCATTATTGATGTGAAAACGTATTGTCTTCTCGTATGATGGTATGGATGATGTCTCAATAATAGCCAACCTTCCCCCGGCCTCTCTGATGCTTTTCTCGGCGCTCTGCATCAGGATAGTGCCTATGCCCTGGCCTCGCTTTTCTCGAGCGATGGCCTCCCAGTAGATATCCCATGTCTCTTCAGTCATCGGCGTAGACCCGTAGCAGATATAGCCTGCTATAATTGAGTCAGCCTCAGCAACGAGGATGTAATAGCCTGAGCCGAGTGGATCATTAAGGTAGCTATCGATTACTTCCTCAGCTACCGCCACTTCAGTGGGTTTGAATTCCGGCGTACTGCGCAGTATTTTCGCTATCTTGGGTTTGTCTTCGTGAATCATAGGGCGAATATCGATTTTCATTGTCTTTCCCGTGAAGAGACATTTGTACAATTTTCTCAATGAATTGAGTATAGGTCATCCCGGCGGCTTTCGCCTGGCGTACTGCGCCAGAGTCTGGAGAGATGTCTGGGTTGGGGTTCACCTCGATGACATTTACCTGTCCCTCATGGTCCATCCTCATGTCCACTCTGGCATAGCCGTTGCCGCCGACAATTCGGAAAGCTGCTACCGCTGTCTCGGCAATACGTTCCCGCTCCTCAGCCCCAACCTCGGCCGGGCAGATCGCCTTTGTACCTTGGAAGTAGGGGCTATCGGTCTCCCACTTCGAGGCAAAAGTGAGAATTCGCGGCATCCCGGAAGGCAGGGAATAGACGATTTCAGATATAGGAAGAACGCTGCATTGGGAGTCGCCCAGAATGGTGGCGTTAAACTCCCGCCCATCGATGAATTCCTCAACCAGGGCGCCCCCACCATACGAGTTGCTCACCAGTCTGACCTGTCTCTCTAGAGAAGCAGAGTCATTAACCACGCTTCCCGGTGACAATCCGTGACTGGCATCTTCGCAGCGGGGCTTGACAATGCAGGGGTAGTCTAGACGAAACCACTTTAGTATCTCGGGATTTAGCAGCTGAAAGTCTGGCGTTCTGATTCCAGCATATTTTAGAATTACCTTCACCTTAGCCTTGTCTAAGCCTAACCTCAGCAGCGACGCTGGGCAGCCGGTACAGGGTATCCACATCTCCGATAGAATCTCCGGCAGTGCCGCTTCAGTCTCAGGGTAGCCACAAAAGCCCTCGAAAAGATTGAAAACGAAGTCCGTATTGAGCTTTCTCAGCTTACTTTCGGCCCGTCTCAGTGGTGATACCAGAGGAACTCGGATGACTTCAAAGTCAAGCTCAAGCAAAGCCCGATGCACCGCCTCCACCGCTTCAAGCACACCAAGCACCGCTTTTCCTTCGCCGACTGCATT
>DAOUMB010000159.1:0-4169 GCA_034414335.1 Dehalococcoidia bacterium | reverse complement strand
GCGTTCTGTGTCCCCAAATATTTACTGAGGTACAAATGCACTATTCCTTCTAAGGTAAAAGCAGAGGTAAAATCAGGCTAACAAATGGGCTGGTTAAAGCGGCCCGAAATTCTAACCCTGCTAAGGTTCCCCCTAAAGGATGCCAAACTCCAGCCTATCAACGGCTTCAGCCTGTTCCCTGTTCTCGATCTTGACATACCTCATGGTTGTATTAAGACTTTTGTGACCGGCGAGGTCTTTTATGGTGAAGGGTGCCACTCCCTTCTGATGTAGCCTAGTGCAGAAGGTATGCCTCAAGATATGGGGGCCTCGCTTACCCTTGGTGATGCCGGCCAATTTCAGGTATCTTCGCACTATACTATAAACATAGATGCGGTCCAGATTGCCTCCATTGTTTCCCACAAAGAACCTGCCATCTAGAGCCTCTGGGCGCTTGGCTAGATACCTTGCTAGCGTGCTCACTGCCTCACCGTTTAGATGGAGATACTGCTCTTTATTGCCTTTCCTGGTTATCTTTATCAGGTTCTTCTCAAGGTCAACATTGAGTAGTTTCAGATTTGTTAGCTCCGATACTCTCAATCCGGCATGAAGGAAGAGGACAACTATCGCCATGTCCCGTTCACGAACTCTTGGCTTGGCTTTTCGAATTATTGTCTTTAAAAAGCGGAGGCACTCCTCCTCAGTTAAGTATTCGGGCTCTTTCTCTGGTATCCTGGGGCTCCTTATTGAGGCTGCTGGGTTAACTTCCAATCCCTCATTCTCTATTAGGTAGACGAAGAAAGACTTTATCGCTGCCAGTTTTCGCGCTCTGGTGACATTGGAGTTACCTCTGTCAGTGGCTAAATAGTCTAGACAGGCTCGAATGTCATCTTTAGTAACTTCTTCTACCTCAAATTTACCTCGCTGATGCAGGAAAGGGATCACCCCCTTTTCTATATCAAGTTGGTATGCTTCGATAGTGCCCTGGGAGAACCCCTTCTCAACCTGAAGATAACGCAGGAATCTGTTCAACTTGCTTCTCATGTTTTCCTCCTTCTAGGCACTAGCATAGCAGACTGACTAAACTATGCTTTTGTCAACCCCCTGTGTCAAAAAGTCTCTGGAATTGACCTTAAAAGTACCCGCCTCGCCTTTGAAGCTCTTGCCGTAAGCCTCCCCTAGCGTGCTCGGTCAGAAAGACAATTGACTACAAAAGCATAGTTTAGTTGTAGCTTTACATTAGCTCATTTAATTTGTCGCAATGGGACAGGGAAATGACAGATAGCATCCTCATTATTGAGGGAGAGCTCGCTTTGGGGAGCCAGCTTGGCTTAAAGCTGAGACAAGCTGGCTTCACCACAGCCGGTGTGTCTGACTACCCTGAGGCGCTATCGAAATTAGATGAGTTCAAGCTCGACATAGTTATTATGGATGAGGTATTGCCATGTATAGATGGTCGGGATGCTTGCCATCGATTACGCAATACTTTTGGCATTCCCGTTATCCTGGTGGGCGAAGACCCGAGTGGTAAGGCATATATGAGGGCAGTGGAAGCAGGAGCCGACCTGTTCTTAGAAAACCTTTCAGCTACCCGGAATTGACAGCTAGGGTGAAGGCTATACTTCGCCGGTGCAGGATAAGTGAATTAAGGGGCGGTAATGACCCCAGATATGGGAATGAGTCATGAGCAAGAATCGGATCAAGGTGGCTCTGTCCTTGCTCCTGTCGAGCGAGGACAGAGCCAATGGTTTTTCCGTTGTGTGTGATAACTGCCATAACATCGCGCTGTTGAAATGGAGCAAGCCAGTTGCCTGGTTTTCGGCGATGGTGACTGAAGAGACGCTCAGGGAATTCCTAGAGCTAGTGAAGATTCTGAGAGAGAGGCGAAAAGGGGAATGCAAGCGCAAATAAAACCGAACTAAATGCAAAGTATCGGTACCGGGGAGGATTTAATGAGTCCGGTGCTATGTCATCAAAGTAGAAGTGTGGCCCAGACAACGGTAGAAATAGCGCGGGGGCGAGTCGGTCAAAACCAGGGCAGGGCAATCCACCGATGGCAGGCAGCTTTTATCGTAGTTATCGGTGTAAATATTGCTAGCTGTGTGTGGGTCTTTGCTTACCAGAATGTGGCCTACGGCGTTGTTATTGCTCTGGGCCTTGCCATCACCATATATCTTGTGCTCTCTTTCGTGCACTTGGACCAGAGGATAACCAATTGTGCGGAGTCCCTGACTCTCATTCCGCTGTACATCGTCTTCACTTCTTCCCTACCATGGTTCTTCATCAACCAGCAGTATCTCCTGCCAGCGGTCTACTCCTGTATCCTGGCTTTGTGCCTGTGGCATGCCTATCAGAAGAACCTGAGCCTGAGAGAAATTTTCGGCTTCAGCAAGGATAAGCTTCTCAAATACTCGCTGATAGGATTGGGCATTGGCATCCCATTGGGGATGGGGGAATACTTCATACTCCATCCCATCCCCGTTTCCTCCAGCTTTGAGGTAAGATACCTGTTCCGAGATATGGCATATATGCTCCTGTTTGTGGGTGTTGCAGAGGAGCTTTTATTCCGTGGCTTCATCCAGCGGGATATGGCTGAGGCATTCGGCTGGAAGTGGGCACTTTTCGGCGCTTCCTTGATATTTGCCGTAGTCCACCTCACCTGGAGGTCAATCCCAGAGCTTGGCTTTGTCTTTCTCGCCGGGCTCATCCTGGGAGCACTATATTTGAAAACAAGGAGCTTGGTGGCACCGATCGTAGCTCACGGAATAAACAATGTGATGCTGGTATCGGTGTTACCTTATATTTTTATGCAATGAAAATGAACGCAGTCAACGTAAAGAACTTGGAAGTGTGGCTTAGTAGTGGCCCAGCCGTGACGTTGGCGGTGTGGTCTTTCATCTTCTTGCGGGAGTTCCGGTCTGGTCTGCCAACTATACTCCCCATATCGGGTCTTCACGCAAGGGAAAAGCAAGAACTCAAATCTACCCTAGTGACTGGGAGGTAATAAATGCAGCAAAGCAAAAACAGACACTCAGTGTTTAAGCTGGCCTTTCTCTGTCTGGGAATACTTCTACTAGGTAGTTTTTGGTTTACGATACGGGAAATGCCAGAATCGGCGGGCATAGCGGTTATTACCCAGGCACCCAGGGAGAGCGAGCCGGTTACAGCCACCTTCAAGCCAAGTAACCCGTCACTGATGAGAGAGCAGTTGGACGTCTCGGTCAGGACTGAGTCAGAGACGGGGAGCGATGTGAAGATTCAATCCTCACCACCATACCCTCCTCCTCAGCTAGGGACAAGTTTCCTTAGCTTTGCCTCCTTCTCCACCTTGGTGATGAGTCCTATGAGCACTATGGCCTACTACCAGAGCAATTTCAGCAGCGATATGGGGCTCAATGTAGGCACCATCATCACTGTAGTCCTTATCGTCTTGCTTATACTTCTGGAGCTAACCCAGCCCGTGATCCAAGGAAAAACAGCTGTTCTGCGTAGGCTGAGGATAAGGTTTTCCACTGTTACTTGGATTCTTTCCATCATCTTCATAGGCATCGTCTACACCAAGGCGGTGATGATCCTTGCTACTTGACAGAGGCGGTCATGAAACTAAAAACAAAGATTCTTGAGTTATACAACGGGAAGTACGCGAACTTATCTGAGTTAGCCCAAGCTATGGGAATATCGACAGGCCAGATCGGGCGGGTGAGACAAGGCAAGCGCGCTATCAACGAAAAGTCCATCATCAGGGCAATAAACGCCTTTCCTAATCACAGGCTTGATGAGCTATTTTATTTGGAATCTGCGTCGCTGTCTGGCAATACAGAGGAGACAACTGTTACTACCCGTCACAAACACATAATTCAACAATACACCAAGCTAGATCAGCCTTAAAGTAAAGCTTCGATAAGAACGATATTGATCGTGGAACAAAATAAGAGAAATGACTTGGGCAAAGTACTCAAGCAACGAAGGGGCATGATGTCGCTGACGCTGCATGAGTTGTCGGTTAGATCAGTGGTATCTTCATCACATCTAGGTCGTGTAGAGAGGGGGGAACGCTTCCCATCAGCCCATGTTCTGCGCAAAATTGCCAAGCCTTTAGGTTTTGCTGAGGATGAGCTGTTTACTTTGGCTAACTATTTGTCTCCCCAGATTTCCACCGTGGTTGAGAGCCCCAATGGTGGGCGATTGGA
>DAOUMB010000158.1:0-11394 GCA_034414335.1 Dehalococcoidia bacterium | reverse complement strand
CCAAGGCAGCCAATCCCGATATCATACTAGCCTTCGTCAGCGGTAGTGCAGCGGGGATGATGGCCAGGGATGCCGGCCAGGTCGGTTTGCCCACCGATGTTCCAATATTATGCGATTACTCTAGCATGTTTAACAAGAGCTCCATTGACATCGCCGGCCCTCAAATAGCTTATGGCTGGGCTTATAACTGGTTTCCACTTCCCAATGAGGACTATGAAGCAGCTAGGATTGCTCGTAACCTAGTGGACAAATACAACAGGGACTGGGATCCCGGTTATATAAATGGTTTGAGTGGTGCACTGGTGTTTGACTATGCCGCCGAAAAAGCGCTGGAAGAGGTAGGCTATGATGGGCTAAATGGAGCTGCCATAAAAGCACAGCTCGATAAGATGCACAACGTTGATCTAGGTTTGGGTACTTTGATGAGCTTTGCTGATTATGAGGGCGACCGGGAAGGGCCAACCAGCATAAGGGTGCTAAAGTGGGATGAGGCAAAGGGTGAGCCAGTGGTAGTCTCAGATTGGTTTCCCCTGTTTACCTTCAAAGAGTTTTACGGTCTAGGGTAAATAGCCAGAGTGAATGCGATAGTTGCCAGTCGAGCTTTTACTTCGGACTGAGAAAAGGACGAGTTTTGACTAAAATCCACCACCTAAGCTTCGAACTTGGTATGATAATGGTGAACAAAACCAGGTTGTTGAGATCAAAGGTGTAGGTGGTGGATTTTGGTAAACATTAGAAGAGGGCAAAAACGATAGTCAGGGCTCTGCCATCCAGAGAAGGCTGGAAAACAGTTATTAACTCCAGGAGAGCTGTTTCTGGGCATGGGCGACTCCTCGAGAGGATACACGGAGGGGAATTCACCATCACCTGATTGTGCAGGAACAGAGATTTTGTAAGAGATTACGGGTAGAGTTGCGCTCTCTGGCATAGAGGTACGCGAGTGATGACAGGCATGAGATTAGATATTAAAGAAGACGTACTGTTTGGTTTGTTTCTACAGACTTACCTAAACTATAAGGACACAAAGAAGATTGCCATACGCAAGAAGCAATATGGCAAATGGCGAAAATACACATGGCAAGATTATTACCATGACGCAGTATGGGTAGGGTCAGGCCTATTGAAGCTGGGCCTAGAGCATGGCGATAAAGTATCCATAATCGGGGACAACGATCCTGAATGGATTTTCGCTGAAATGGGTATACTTGCCGTTGGCGGTGTTGCTATAGGGTGTCATGTTGACTCTACACCTGCAGAAATAAGGTATATCCTGAGTCATTCAGAAACCAGGTTCGTCTTTGCTAAAGACCAGGAGGCGGTTGATAAGGTGCTCTCCATAGCAAGTGAAATCCCCGCTCTTAAGAAGGTGATTTATTGGGACCCCAAAGGGCTGTGGACATACGAGGAGCCATTGCTATCGAGTTGGGAGGAATTGATTGGACTAGGGAAAGGTGTCATAGAGGAAGAACCAGAGCTTTTCCGGCACTCTGCGGAAAGAGTGAAGCCTGATGACCTGGCTTTTCTCATGTATACCTCGGGTACAACTAGGCTGCCAAAGGCAGCGATGTATTCACACGGAGTCTGGATAAACAGTATAGCAGCACACAGGTCCTACTGGGAGATTTTGCCTGGCTACAATGAAGTAGTGTATGTATCACCGGCGTGGGCAGCAGGACAGATGTATGTCTCTCGACACGCCACAGATGGACATACAGCAAATTTTGCCGAGAATCCTGGGACTGTTCAAGAGAATATTAGGGAGATTGCTCCCCATGTAATTTTCTACACGCCCAGGCTATGGGAGGATGTTATCTCCGCGATAAACAGGAGAATCGGCGATTCTGCACCGTTAAATAGGTTGGTTTATAAATATTCCCTTAAGGTAGGCTACAGAATAGCCGACTGCCACTTCAGCAAGATAAGACCAAACCTGTTATGGAGAGCAGCCTATGCTTTGTGCGATGCATTGGTGTTCAGGCCTCTCAAGGAATCCTTTGGGCTTATTCGCGTTAAGGCTGCTTTTACTGGAGGAGGAACCTTGGGGCCTGACTCATTCAGGTTCCTCACGGCACTTGGCCTGAACATTAGACAGGTATATGGGGCAAGCGAGCTGATAAACATAGCTGCTCACCGAGATGGAGATGTGAAGTTTGAATCCGTGGGCAAGAAGACCTGTGAGGAACTAGCAATAACCGAAGAAGGTGAAATCATAGCCAGGGATAAAAGCTTATTCATTGGTTATTATAAGGACCAAAATCTCTACCAGGAATGCGTAAGGGATGGCTGGTTTCATACGGGTGATGCTGGATATATGGACAATGATGGACACTTGATTTTTTGGGATAGGTTGAGCGATTTGAGACAACTTAAGGGGGGAGCGAAGTTTTCCCCTCTTTATATTGAAAGCAGGCTAAGGTTTAGCCCCTATATCAGGGATGCTGTGTGCATCGGGGGGGATAGAGAGTATGTAGCTGTTTTGGTAGCAATCGACTTTGAAGATGTCGGGAAGTGGGCTGAGCGGCACAGAATAGCTTATACTACATTTGTGGACCTGTCACAAAGGCCGGAGGTATTAGATTTGGTGAAAGGAGAAGTTCAAGTATTGAATGACACGCTTCCAGAGTGGTCCAGGGTTCTGAAGCTGGTAAACTTGCCCAAGGAACTGGACCCGGACGAGGCTGAACTTACTCGGACAAGGAAATTGCGTCGGGGGTTTGTCGAGGAACGCTATAGGGAAATAATCGAAGCAATTTATGAGGGAAAAGATGAGTTAAGCACTCAGGTGAAGGTGCAATATCGTGATGGTACCGAGAAGCTTCTCAAATCTCGGGTTAAGATAATGAGTATGTAGGGGAGTGTCGTTATTGTCTTGTTTCACAAGTAGCAATGAGAATTCAAGGGACACAATGGTATCGCCTCTAGAAGGCATAAAGGTACTAGATGTATCTCGATGGGGGCCCAGTTCATACTGCACAATGGTATTGGGCGACCTAGGTGCCCACATAGTCAAGGTGGAGAGTCTACCCCAACAAAAGATTATTACCGAGACCGGCGGCTCTCCCAGTTCACGCAGGGAGGCAGCTTATAACTCCCTTAATCGTAATAAGAAGAGCATTGTGCTCAATCTAAAAGTGGAGGAAGCTCGCCAAGTCTTCTACAGACTCGCTCAGAGATCAGATGTCATCGTGGAAGATTTTAGACCCGGCGTAGTCAAACGCTTAGGCATAGATTATGAAACGATCAGAAGCATAGCACCAAAGATTATTTATTGCTCCATTTCAGGTTATGGTCAGGATGGACCATATCGAGATTTGCCAGGACATGACATTAACTACTTAGCACTAGCTGGGGTATTAGGAACAACTACTGAGACTGATAAGCCCCCAGTAATTCCCTTGAATGTAATAGGAAATTATGCTGCAGGAAGTTTAAATGCCGTTATAGGCATACTTGCTGCCATAAGAGTCAAGGAAACCGACGGAAAGGGCCAGTATGTTGACATAGCTATGGTTGACGGCGTCATCTCACTCTTAACTACGCTGACAATCGATTATTTTTCCAAGGATGTTGTGCCAAAGTGGGCGCGGATACTGGCAGGTCTCCCCGGGTACTACGGAGTTTACGGAACGCAAGACGGAAAATATATTAGCCTTGGTTGTGTCGAATCCTGGGCATGGGAAAACCTTTGCCATGCGCTAAAACGAGAGGATTTCATCCCCTATCCATATGCTGAAGGCAAAAAGGGAGAGGAGATTTCTTCCTCTCTTAGGGAGATTTTTCTCAGTAAGCCCAGAGACGAGTGGTTCAACTTTTTGAGACAAAGAGGGGTGAACGTTGCACCTGTATATGAACTAGATGAAGTTTTCGCAGATCCGCAAGTTATCCACCGCAAGATGGTTGTAGACATAGATTGCTCTCCAATAGGTAAAGTAAAGCAAGTCGGAGTTGCTTTGAAGTTATCAGATACTCCCGGGCAAATTAAAAGAACAGCGCCCATTCTTGGTGAGCACACAGAAGAGGTGCTGCAGGAGTTAGGATACAGCACAGAAAGCATTGAGAAGCTCCGCAAACTAAAAGCAATATATTCGTATGATCAGTAGGCCTAGCTTTTGTATCTCAAGGTTACGCCCTTCTGGAGTTCTCCAAGTGACTACTAGGCAAGGATGTAAAAAGGAGGTCTAATGGCTGAATTTGGCTTTACTGAAGCGCAAGAGATGTTCCGCACCATGGCCAGGGACTTCTCTTATCGAGAGCTTATGCCTGCTGCTAGGGAGAGAGCTAAGCTTGATAGAATCCCTGAAGGCCTCTTGAAGAAACTTGCTCATGCTGGTTTTTTGGGCCTGAGGACACCTGAAAAATATGGTGGTCAAATGTCAGACATCTTAACCGCTGGCATAGCTTGTGAAGAAACTGCCAAGGTAGATTTAGCAGCGTCGATGGCAATCGTTGCAGGTTGTTTGGCCGGGGAAATACTGACCCCTTGCCTTGAGGAAGTACAAGCGAACTGGATGCCTTTATGTGCCAAAGGAGACAAAATGATGTGCTATTGCCTCACTGAGCCTGATGCTGGTTCGGACGCTGCTGCCATAACAAGCAGGGCAGTGAAGGACAGAGATTATTACATATTGAATGGTGAGAAGACGGCGATTAGCTGGGGGATGCAAGCCGATATCGCCACTATTTGGGCCAAGACGGATCCAACAGCAGGCGCAAGAGGAGTCACGGCCTTCCTTATCCCTCTGGACCTCCCTGGTGTAGGAAGGTCACCCATCGCCCATATGGGAGTTAGGGGCATAGGGAGTGCATCTATAACTTTGGATAATGTAAGTATTTCGGCCAGCTATCGTATTGGAAACGAGGGCAGCGGTTTTTATAGTGTTATGGCCGCCTTCGATTGGATTCGCGTCCTTTTAGGCTTGGAAGTTCTGGCTCTCGGTGAGCAATCGGTTTACGATGCCATAGATTATGCCAAGCAGCGAACAGCCTTTGGCAAACCAATCGCTAAATATGACGCAGTATCCTTCAGACTTGTTGATAGCCTGGCCAAGATAGAAGCAGCCAAATTACTATGCTACAAAGCATTATGGCTAAAAGACCATGGGAGAAAGGTTACCAAGGAAACAGCCATGGCAAAGTCAATATGCCCTGCCATAGGCATTGAGGCCTGTAACAATGCTATGCTCACCCTTGGCCATACCGGCTATAGCTCAGATTACCCAATTGAGCAGAGGTTGAGAGATGCCTATGGTTTCCAGTTCATGGATGGCACCGCTGACATCCAAAGAATAGTCATGGTCCGTGAGTTTATAGGTAAGGAATATCTCAATTACACGTGATTTGACCAAGATTGAAGGGCTCTCCACTTATCATAGGCATAACTCGCAGCACAGCCACTAACTCGTTCTAGCGCCGAACAATTCATCGAATTGTTCAGCACTGTGGGAAGGTGGCGAGAGAGACCACGCACCCATCCTTACAATTCTCTTTTAATTAGCTGTAACAATTGTTCAGTTACCTACAACAGCTTCAGCTACAATGGTTTAATAGTTATAGTTAATTTAGCTACAACAGTTTGGTAGTTATAATAGCGGTAGTTTTAACGATTCAACAGTTATACGTAATTCAGTTTTAACAGTTAAATCTACTTGAGCAAAATTGTAGGTGATTCAATCATAATTCCAGCCTTACCTATTAAAGGAAATCAGTAGCCCCCTGAACATCTGAGTACTCAAGCCTTACGGGTGCTGCCAAAGTCCCTGCAATTAGCGCATACATCAGAGCTAAACTCGCCGGGGATACATAGATGTATGGGGAAGGGGAAAGCCCTCAAAAAACCCCCTAAATTATCAATGTTTTTGACGCTATAAGGGCTTTTTGGGGGGAGGTCTGGAGCCGCTTCAATAACTTCTCTTTGGCTTCGGCTGATAATCTAATTGGCGCCTCATCTGCCAGACAGTAAACGAAAGCCCTTAATCTCAGATGGCATAGACTCTCCTACAATTCTCGTAATTCCCCTATAATTCTCCTATAACTCCTGAAATTACACTTAGCGCCCCCGACAGATTCCATAATTATCCCCTATAATTCCCCTATAATTCCTGAAAATTCCGTAATCCCCTTTCAATTTCTCTATATAATTCCCCTATAATTCTGAAAATTTCCGTAATGCCCTGCAATTTCTCCCCTATAATTCCCCTATAATTCTGAAAATTCCGTAATCCCCCTATAACAGTTTCCATACTTTTCCAGAATTGTAATGGTTGGCTGAAAATTTCGGATGTCTTGAAACTAGACTGCGCCTGTAACCCGAATAACCACTCAAGACTTGCGCGGTCTGCGGCGCATACCCGTGCAAAGGACATAGGGAAAACTGAGAAATCGAACTAAAACAACTAGAGGGAGCAAATAAAGACAAGAGTTAAAAGAGAATCAAAGGGAAACCGAGAATTACAATATCTAGCAATTAAGAAGTTAAAGCTGAAGAGTTAGATGAGGCCAAGACTAAAGGTACAGAATTAAAGCTTAGAAACTGAAGGGTAGCGGCTGCATGTCGCCTGCTCAAAGCGATGAAAAGTACAATAGTATTTGGAAAGACATCATAACTACGGTTTGGCAATAACCAAGTAATGATAAGGTCTGGTGTCTTTGATTGTTTCCACTGTAAAGCCAGCTCCCTCAATTAGGCTTACCGCCGTTTCTACGCTAAATCTTATTCTCAATGGAGGCCCCAACTCCATTGGTTCTTTCTTCCAATCCAGATTTACCAATCCGCCAGTGGGCTTGACCATACTCCTGGCGTTTTCTAAAACTATTGACGGATCTTGGAAATCATGAAGTGCTATTCCGATAAAGATAATGTCGGCGCACTGCTTGCATATGATTGTTTCTTCTGCTCTCCCTATCGTGAGGTACAGATTCTTAAGGCCCTCTCTACTAGCTTGTTCTTTCAGGCCAGCTATTGACTCTGCATCTGTATCCAGGCCATATACTTTTCCCTTTTTGCCAACTATTCTTGCAGCTGGCAGAGCAAAGAAACCGCCTCCACAACCTATGTCTATGAAGGTGAAACCGGACCTTACACCAATGCTGGACAGTATGGCCTCTGGGTTCTGCCATCTTCTCCTCTCGTGGTCATCAATTGGCCTGCGAATACCCCTGTCAGGTTTCAAAGTAATTGCCTCATCAATAAGGATAAGAATCTATAGTTGAATTAGATATTAGCTTAGGGGCTTAATGCAAGTCAAAATAGGGCACAACTTGGCTAATTGTTCATTGCGGGAGTTTGTGCGCTAGAGTTTCTGTACGGACTTGAATCCGTTGTTACAGCTACAGACCGCTATAAAAGGCTGTAACAAATGTCACTTGCGCGAACTCGGTGGCAAACCGGTGCCAGGGTATGGCCCACCCCACGCTATTCTCTTTGTCGTGAGCGAAGCTCCAAACAGAGAAGCTGAAGCGCAAAACATGCCTTTTGTTGGTTGGACCGAGAGAGTCTTAACTTGCTGGCTCGAACACCTTGGCTTAGAGAGAGATAAAGTATACATCACAAATGCTGTTAAATGTGCCCTGCGAGATAATGAAGGTCGCTTTAGGACAGATGGATACGGCCCGTTGGGGGAGCAGTGGATATGCCGAGATTGGCTTGCCGAAGAACTGCGCCTAATCAAACCCGAGGTTGTGCTACTGACAGGCTGGGTTGCTACTAAATCCGTACTGCGTATGCCGATTTATAAAGTCCAGGAGTAGCTGCTGGGCATCCCGGCCGAAGGCCTGAGCCACTTAGATGAACACACCAGAGTGACGCTCGAACGACTGCGTCCTTTCCTTACCGCTTGAAGCTTTCCCTGCTGAACATTCTGATGTCATGAAAACGCTGACCTCTGGGGCATAATAAAGCTAAGGAGGTGCAGTGATGCTCTACACGGGTATAGATTTACATAGAAGCTTCTCTTACATCACTACTATGGATAACGATGGAAAGATTGTAGGCCAGAAGAAACTACCAAGTGACGGTGAGATAGTGGAATTTCTCAAAGAGTTTGGCGAGACTATGGAAGTGGCGATTGAAGCCACCCCCAGCTGGTACTGGCTCTATGATCAGTTAAAAGACGAGGGCTTTAAGGTGAAACTATCCCACCCTTTAAAGACCAAGGCCATAGCCTACGCTAAGGTTAAAACCGATAAGGTAGACTCGGCTACTTTGGCTCATCTACTCAGAAGTAACCTGCTGCCTCTATCCTACGTACCAGAGAAGCCAGTGAGGCTGAACAGAGAGCTTTTGCGGTACCGGGCGAGCCTGGTTAAGATACAAACCAGTGTGAAGAACAAGATTCACACCATACTGGCTAAGAACAACATCGGCCAAGAATACAGTGATCTCTTTGGCAAGGAAGGAATGACTTTCCTGCACTCATTGGCACTACCCGAGAACTACAAGATTGCCCTTGAAGGATATATTGCCGTATTGGATGCTGTGAGACAGGAGATCCGGGAGGCTAGCAGGAAAGTGCAACAACTGGCAGAAGAGGACCGTGATGCGCTGTTACTGATGACCATCCCAGGCATGGGCTATTATAGTGCTCTTCTGACTAGGAGCGAAATAGGAGACGTTAAGCGCTTCAGGCAATACGCGTTTCCACGGGCACATAACCAAACAGGGCTCCAGGTGGCTACGGTGGATAGTGATAGAGGCAGCTATACATGCAGTGAAAAGGCCTGGGGTATTACGCCGTTTCTACTTCAAGGTCGAGAGGAAAAAGGGAGGTCAGATTGCCAAAGTAGCGACAGCGAGGAAGCTCCTGGAGTGGATTTACCATATACTCAGAGATGGCAGGACCTACCAGGAGATGGAAAAGATAGCAGACATGCTGAGTAGAGGTGAGCTCGGTAATTCGTCTGGCCGTGCATAACAGGCCGTCAATCTGATTGAGCAGCCTCAACCTGAACGACATAGTGTGGCTAAGAAGCTACGAAGGGATGAGTAGGTTTTACCTGATGAGACTTGACAAGGTCAGCGTTTTCAGGGATGACGTTTTGTTCAATCGTTCTTTTGCGTGTCTACTTCCTTTTGAGCACAAAAAAAGGGCTGCGCTAAACTATTTATGTGGAGAACTATGCCGACCAAATGCGAAAAGCTCGCTGTAGAAGTATGATAAGGAGTTACCTCAAAGGGAAGAAGAGAATCACTCTCCCTATGGTTCTGGCTTTTATGAACCCGCCCAACGAAAAACCTTTGACTTGTGAGACTGTTGCGAACTTGTTGCAGCAGACAATACCTGAAGTACGCTACCCCGTTACTGAACGTTTAACTATTCTCAAAAGAACACTCGGGGGTAAGTGAGGCTACAGACCACCCAGTGAGATTTCTGCCCTTACCCTGATATGTCTCGAATATACTACAGAATTGTATCCGGTTGCCCCCGATTGATGTAGCAAACACTCATTTCAAAATTCTTTGGCTTCTTTCTTATTCTGGCCTTCGTTCCACTGATTTACATCCCTTGCCTCGAGACGGAACTGCCAAGTGCGGTACAAGCAAATCAGCGTTACCAAGAGTGCGGCACCGACCAGATAGCCTCCCAGAACATCGCTGGGCCAGTGCACGCCGAGATAAACCCGCGAGGCACCTGTCAAGAGAATTATCGTTAGAAGACCCGTGAAGCTCAGCATCCTAAGACTGCGTCTGTGCAGGCGAGTAACAGCCAAATAGGCTAGGAATCCCAGAACCACAGCGGCAAACACGGCGTGGCCGCTGGGGAATCCACTCCCGTGTTCAGCAGCGAACACTTGGACTAAGGCAGCTGTCGGCCTGGGACGGTTAACCGCAAGCTTGATAGGAGAGTCAAGCAGGCTACTCAGCCCAGCTAACAGGACCAAACCGCCCTCCAATCTCCCCAGGTACCGCCAGACCACGGTGCCACTGACAACGACGAGCGCTGCAGCTCGCCAGCCGCCCATGAGATACGAAATCCACTCCATAAGCGAGAGCAAGTGCTTGCCATCGATGGCCTGTACCAGGAGTGTCACTTGTAAGTCTCCGGGGAAACGTGGTTCACGTCGAGCGCAAAGTGAAATAGCTATGGCGAGGACAGCCAGACCTGCGATGGTCAGTAGTTCCCTGCATCTGAAGTTTTTGTTCAATATATATTCTGCCTTGCAAAGAGGGAGCCACGTTCGGCTTGTGCCATATTGAGGCTTGTTTTTACTTTGACTCGTCACTATCGCTACTGTCCGCCAGCGGAAGCGATACTGAAAAGGTGCTCCCTTTGCCAACCTGGCTTTCGACCTCGATTGTACCGTTGTGAACTTGAACGACATGTTGACAGATTGCCAGACCGAGGCCGGCGCCACCCTCAGCACGTGACCGGGCCTTATCCACGCGGTAGAAACGCTCGAAGAGATGCGGTATGTGCTCTTTTGAGATACCGATGCCGGTGTCTCTAATAGTTACCACTGCTGTCTTGCCTTCTCTGACTATGGAGGCTGATATGCTACCTCCACTGGGAGTGTACCTGATGGCATTTTCCAGAAGATTCAGAAACAGCTGCTCCAGCTTCACCCTATCACCTTCTATTGACACGTCTTCCAATGGGGTCAGCTTAAATTCTATACCCTTTTCCCTGGCAAGTACTTCTATATCTGAACACAGTTCGGTGAGAAGTTCCCTGAGATTGATTCTCCCGAATTTTACTTGGTCCTTGCCAGCATCGATACGAGCCAAGTACAATAACTTGCCAATGACGGCCGACATGTGCCCTGCCTCCTGGGAAATCAACTCAAGAGACCTGCGATAATCGTCCTGTGTCCTTTTCTTTCGCAGCGCCAGTGTGGACTCGGCCTGCACAATAGCCAGAGGGGTACGCAGCTCATGAGAAGCATCAGCCGTAAACTGGCGCTGGCGGCTAAATGCCGCCTCCAGACGTTCAATCATCTGGTTTAGGGTTGATGCTAATCGCCCGAGTTCATCCTTGCCAGCTACCTGTATCCTTCGACTTAAGTCGCTTTCTCCTATTTCTTGTGCTGCCTGTCTGATACGCTCTACCGGCTTCAGCACTCGGCTGGCCATGAAGAAACCGCCACCCCCTGCCAGTGCTAGCGTAGCCAGAGCTGCAATGATGAGGATATTCTTGAAGTTTCCCAGGACTTCTGTTACTTCGGCTGTCGAGCGGCCCACGACAATTGCACCAATTCCTGGCTGGCTCGAAACTGGCGCAACATAGAGCCGAATTTCCTGCCCACTTACGGTCTGGGCGGTAAGGAACAAGGCATTACCTTCAAGGGCTTGTACCACTAGCGTATCAACATGCGGGACTTCTACCCCCCAGCCAAATCCTTGCAGCAGGTTTCCATCGCTCCCATAAAGTAACACCAGCTCATCCGGCTGCAGCGTAATCC
>DAOUMB010000157.1:0-13062 GCA_034414335.1 Dehalococcoidia bacterium | reverse complement strand
GCGATACACGCATCTGGCCACATCGATTGAGTCATCTGGTCTCATTAAGCGTATGGTAAGCGGGACGTCCTTTGGAATGGGTAGGAGGGACAACCTTCTCTCTTTCTCTTCTTCAGAAATATATGCTTCTACATCTCTATAGGGAAGGTTCTTAATGAGTTCGACTCGTTTGCCACGGCGACCTGCGTTAAGAAAGTGAATCTCGTCAGCAAAAGCCTTCATTAACATCACGCCGAGACCTGATTCCTGTCCAGCCTCAAATCTCCTGAAATCAAAAGGCAAGCCTTGATCTTCCACTGCCACTACAACCTGGCCTGGCTTCCGTAGGATGATGACATCAAAAGTCCCCTGCTCCTCAGGGTCAAAAGCATGTTCAATTACGTTCATGCAGGCTTCCTCTACTACAAGTTCGAGTCGCTCCACATCCCTGCCGACCAGCCCCAGCTTGGTGGAAACATCTCGCACAAAACCAGTAACGGCAGGAAGGAACTCTATCTTTCCGATAACTGTAATACGCGCAATTTGTTGTTCTTCTTTTGTCGCATCCATTTTTATCACCTCCCTTTTCTATTATTAATCTGCTGTGTCTTTCAGGTCCGTAGATTCCGCGATGGGAGCTTTCATCTTATGTCTTCTCTCATTATCTTGAAACCTCTCCTTCACCGATATCTTAACTCCACGACCTGGAATTTTGCTTAATGAAATCCTGCATCAGATTGTAGCACTCATTGCCATCAAAGTCGCTTACTTCCACCCCGTGTTCCACCATAAAGGATTTTGCTCCTGGGAAGATTCTTGATTCACCTAATGGTCCTGCCTGTCAGCGTGATTACTAAATACCATCTAAATTGCGTTTTTTCGGCATCAGATGCTTTCGCATAGTGAGCTTGTTTCCCTCTTCAACATCAAAGGAATAACTCATCTCATCCATCAGCTTACGCATAAAATATATTCCCAGCCCGCCAATTTTCCTTTCGCCCACATCTGACTCTAAATCTGGTGGTGGAACGGAGCTGGGCTCAAATGGCTTCCCACGGTCTGTAATAGTAACAATCAAGTCCTCATCCGCTATCTCCAGGGCAATCGTGATGATATCCTTCCGCTCCGAATATGCATGCCTGATTATGTTGGTACAGGCTTCGTCGACTGCGAGCTGAACCTCGGATATGCTTCTCCCCTTCGCGCCTATTTGTCTCATCACTTTGGTGATGAAATCGCTGATGATAGAGAGGTTTTCCAACCTACTGTCAACCTTAAGCTCAAATCGGTTTTCCTTCATCGACTGAACTGGTCGGTAGCCCTCAGGCTTTGGCTTTCTACTCATCTCCTCTCCGCTCATCCTTCGCAAGTACTACCACACCTGGATTTAATATATTATTGGGATCAAAAACCTTTTTGATCCCCTTCATCAATCCTATCTCCTTTCTACTAAATGAGAGAGGGAGATTCTTAATCCTATTCCTTCCTATACCATGCTCAGCCGTTATGACTCCACCTAAATTAATCGCCTCTTTGTAGATTTCCTCCTTGATTTCCTCCAAATAGGGGGGAATCTCTCCGTTTATCTTCATCACATGTGGATGTAAGTTTCCATCGGCTACATGACCATACATGGGTACGTAGGCTCGGTATTCCCGGGCAATTCTGTCTATTCTGTCCATGAGTTTTCCTATGCTTGCTGGAGGAACAGCTATATCAAGACCATCTGCCAAGTCGCGTTTTAAAGCCATGTATGTATTGCTTCGAATTTTCAAAATCTTGTCTTGTTCTTTCTTTCCCTGAGCAACCAAGGTCTCTATGGAATTATTCGCCTTACAAATTTCCTCTACCTCTTCACATTCAGCATAAACCTCGTCTTCACTGGCACCTTGAACTATGAACAGCAGGTAAGCATTCCCTTTCTTAGCAGGCCATTCTTTACCAAGTTGTTTGGCTGACCGGATTATCTCTTTCTTCTCTATGTATTCTACAGCCAACGGAAGTATACCCCTCTGCAAAATCTTTGGAACACTGTTTACAGCATCATGGCGGTCCTCATAAGAGATCAGCAATGTAACGGTCATATTCGCCTTAGGGTATAACCGAAGAGTTGCCTTCGTTATTATTCCCAATGTCCCTTCACTACCTATCATCAGTTCCATTAGAGCATAGCCCGTATTATTTTTGACCAGCTTTCCCCCCATCCTTATTATCTCTCCTGTAGGCACTACAACTTCAAGCCCTTTCACGTAGTTTCTCATGACACCATGCCTGACTGCTCTGACTCCCCCCGCATTTGTTGCTATCATCCCTCCAACCTGTGCTGGTTCAGCTCCAGGATGTATAGGGAACGAAAGGGTTGCTGCTTCTTTATCTAGATATTGGACCAGTGTTTCCAGGGTTACTCCAGCTTCACATGTGATCATCATGTTATCCCTATCTACCTCAAGGATTTTGTTTAACCTTTCTAATGAAAGAATTATGCTTTGTTCAACAGGTATAGCTGCAGCACAAACTCCTGTTCCGCCTCCACGCGGGACAACAGGTATAGAATTCTCATTTGCGTACCTCAGAATCTCAGAAACCTCTTCACGATTTGCCGGTTTAATCAAAATCGAGTTGATATTGGGCTCGGGCCGCATTGGTTCAGGTGTCTCATCTAATAGGTAATCTCTAATTTGTTCTATCTCAGTCGCAACCCAATTCCTTCCCACAACAGAATTCAACTCTTTAACTACCTTTTCTTCCACTGCCGTTCCTCTTTGCGCTCAATTTTGGGTTCAAGCCAACTGCTTTTCATTCAGGCGACCTTCAATATCATCAGGGTAAGATCATCAAACTGAGGTTGTCCTTGGCTAAATTCGGTTACTGCTTGTTGAATTCGCTTAATAAGCTCTGAAGCGGAGAGATTGCGATTCTCCTCTATTGTTGAAACAAGTCTCTCCACTCCAAATTGTTCCTCCTTATCGTTGATAGCTTCTGTTACTCCGTCAGTGTAGAGCACTACGATATCACCCTGTCGCAAAGCAATTTCCTTTTCTTCTAGTTCAATACTAGGCATGATACCTAAGGCGATTCCTTTAGCCTCCAGCATTATGAGGACGTTGCCATTCTCTCGGAGCATCAGCGGGAAATTATGCCCGGCATTAACATAGGTCAGTGTTTTCTCCTTTGGGTCGAGTATGCAGTAGAACAGGGTGACAAACATATTTGCTCTTTCATCTTCGGCAATTAAGTCATTTGCTCTTTCTATAGCCGCGGCAGCAGTCAAATTGCCCGTGGCGTTGGCACGAACCAGGGTCCGGGATAGAGCCATAAACAGCGCTGCCGGAACACCTTTCCCCGAAACATCGGCTATCACCAATCCCCACTTATCCGTGGAAATAGGTATGAAGTCATAGAAATCCCCTCCCACCTCTTTAGCCGGCGCATTCAGCGCTGCCAGTTCCATTCCCTCTATTTGTGGTGAGGACTCGGGCAGGAAGCTTTGCTGAATGCCACCAGCAATCTCCATTTCATAAGTCTGTCTTTCCAATTCACGACGGTATCTGTCCTTTTCAGCGGCTGTGTTTCGTTCATTTATCAAGTTGCTTACTATAAAGGCAAAGATGGCCATTCCTACTACGTTGGCAACTATCATAGGAAGGCTAACGAGTTTGGTCACAGCCAAGGCTTCAGAAAAGGGCCGGGCGATCAAGAGCACCAGCCCCATGTGAAAGGATTCCATGAGGGCAGCAAACAATACGGCTCTGTAAATACCGATGAACTCTCCCCCCCGCCACTTGTATATAATGCCACCAGCTAGACCAGAGATAACCGTAGCCAGGGAACAGGGAACACAAGTAAGGCCCCCTAGGAAATAGCGGTGTATTCCGCCAATCAGCCCGGCTCCCAGTCCAATCATTGGCCCTCCGACCAGACCGGCGATCATGGGGGCAAGATCTCTAATATTGGCGATGGCTCCTGAAGGAAGCTCTATCCCGCTATAAGTGCCAAAAACGGAGAAAGCACCAAAAGCCAGAATCAGAATAGCTCGATTCCTAACGTCAAATCGTTTGTCTAATACCTGGGCAAAATACCTGGTGCGGGTTATGACATAGGCAAAGACGAGTATTACGCATATTTTTCCGACCAGGTCCAGCAATAAGTCGCCAACGGATACTTCCAGAGTTGCCTCCCTTCAAAGTCAGAGGTAATCCAACCTGGCATTAAGTTCGCTCACTCCTTTTACCCATCTCTGTAGTGGTGGGACCTCGTCCGGATCTATGATGCAGTCAATAACAGTGGGTTTTCCGCTCTCCAAGGCTTGCGGCAGTACATTCGACAGCTCACCCGGCTTTTCTATCCTGAAGCCTTGGGCGCCAAGACCTTCAGCTAGCTTAGCAAAGTCTACCTGCTTGAAGGTTGTAGAAACGGTCTTCTCACCTAAGCTGAACTTCTGAAGCTCGTGCACCAGGCCGAGTTTGGCGTTGTTATGGATGATCCAGACCACGGGGATGCCGTAATTTACTGCTGTGGCTATCTCCATTCCATTCATCTGGAAGCAACCATCGCCGACCATAGCTATTACAGGTCTGTCAGGTGCTGCCAGCTTGCCACCAATGGCGGCAGCGGTGGCATAGCCCATGGTAAGCATGCCAAAAGCAGATATGAAATTTGGCTTGTCAAAACTCAGGTAGTGGATACCCCAGCATATATGATTACCGGTATCAAAAAATACAATGGCATCCTTGGGCAGGAGTTCCTGGAATTCTCTCATCAATGCCTGCGGCTTTATGGGAACAGAATCCGAATGCATTTTCTCTTCGTCAAGAAACATGCCGACACTCTTCTTGAACTTGGCAAGCCCATCAACAGGTCTTTGTGTCTTCGGATCGTACTCCTGCAGCTCCCTTAGAACCCTGAACGAAATCTCACTCAACACAGCTCCACAATCTCCAACCAGGCCAATGTCCGCTGTATAGTTCTTGTCTATCTCGAAAGGGTCAATATTAATGTGAATCAGGCAACCGCTAGGAGCGATTTTGGGGTCCCAGGAAAAAGTCGTCATCTGGTTCAGGCTGGCACCAACAACTAGCAGCACGTCTACATCCCCCATAATGTATTCCTCGGCAGCCAAAGACCCACAAAGGCCAAGCACGCCTAACGAAAGTTCATGGCTTTCGGGGAAAGCTCCCTTTGCCTTTGGAGTGCTAGCCACCGGGATATTGAGCATCTCAGCAAGCTCGAGAACTTCTGAGGTGGCATCAGATGCAATGACGCCGGCACCAACGAGCATCGCTGGCCTTTTTGCCTTTACCAACTTCCTGACGGCATCTATTACCAGTTTCCTATCGAAGTACTCTGGCTTAATCCTGTAAGACTTGGGAGGAAGCAGGCTATCTTCAACCTCTGCCTCCATGATATCCTTGGGGTAGCTAAGGTGCACCGGGCCCTTCTTTCCGCTGAAGGCTTTTCTAATTCCCTCCCTGAGTAGCTCAGGCATCTTCTGTCTTGAAACTATCATTGTGCTAAATTTTGTTACAGGGTCAAACATAGTCACAGAATCAACGCCTTCCTTGGTGGAATCCTGAAAGGTCCCTTTTCCATAGATGCTCGTGGGGACCTGCCCCGTTATGACCAGCAACGGAATATTATCCATATAGGCGTTAGCGACGCCAGTGACGAGATTGGTGGCGCCGGGTCCAGAGGTAGCATAACATACGCCGATGGTACCGCTTACACGAGCGTACCCATCGGCCATGAAAGCTGCCCCTTCCTCGTGCTTGGTCAATATCGGCTTGATGGCATCCTGCTTATTTATGGCGGCATACAGGGGAACCAGCGAGGTACCAGGGACACCGAAGATGTATTTCACTCCTTCAGCCTCCAGGTACTTCAGCATTAGTTCTACCGTTGTTATCTTCATTTCACGACTCCTTGAAGCTGCTCACCGCCTCTTCCTCTTTATCAAACATCTGGAACAACTGTGTGAATCCGGCGATGTCGAACACCTCTTTCACATAGGGCTGTAAGCAGGCTAATCGTATATCACCCTGCTCTTTTTTCACCCGCTTGATTCCTGCCAGCAAGACCCTCAGTCCTGAGCTGCTTATGTACTCCAAACTACTGAGGTCGACCACCAGACGCACTTGACCAGCGGTGATCAGCGAATCCAATTGCCGCTCCACATCATTTGCGGCGTAGGCATCAAGCCTGCCACTAAGGCAAATTACATTAACATCTCCCACGGTTTTCGTTGAAATCTCCATTTTACTATCCTCCTTCTGCTGATAGATTAGCTCTTCGTTTCTATGTATGTGAACATTTCTACCAGTTCACAAGTATATTTCTCTTGACATAGAAATACAAGCCTTCTCCTGCAACCTCAAGCAGCAGATGATGCATAAAGGTGGGGGTCAGTGTTAGCACAGTCCGGAAGCATGACCCAACCCGAAAGTCTAAACTGGAAAGTCATTACTCCACTGAGCAGTAACTGCGAGCTTAGCCCGTTCTTTCCACGCGAGATATGCCGCCAATGTCTTTCTCCATACCATATCCGCTATGATGAGAGAGACAGAGTCTGGATATGTGTAGAATGTATTGCCCGGCAAAAGCTTATCCTTTTGGGGACATGGCATGATATAATCATATAATTGGCATATTACCCATAGGAGGTCAAAAGATGGAAAATACATTTGACAGCACCTATATAATTAACAAGGAAAGGCATGATGAATTTGTGGCTGAGGCCAGCAAACTTGCCATCGCAGTCTATGCCATCCCTGCTTTTGTCTGGCCCGAGCTCTACAAGATGATAGACATACGTAAAGATATTGCCATGCGGGTTGTCTGGAAGCCTGAGACTACCGTCGGACAGATAAAAGAGTTAGATAAGACGTGGTTCTTGAAGAAATATAAATAATCTGGCCTCTGACAGCTTCATCCACGGAGAGATAGATATCATCCTTATCTCCATCAAAAGGAGAGCTTCCAGCTATCGTAATGTCGTTAGCATCTAGCTCAATGAGAAAACCAAATAACCACTCCACTTCCCCAAGGTCGGTATCCCGGCAAATTTATGCTATACTTGTGACCGTCCGGTTGGCGGAAGGATACATACTCTGATCATTGCAGATGTATATATCTCCATCTTAGAATGCGCTCTCCATTCATAGCGAAGATATGGACAAATTGAGGCTTGAACCCACTGCTGCCCTGGTTATGCAATGGACACTAAGACTGTACACTGAAAAGGCTATTCTTCGGTTTCTAAATCGACTTGACTTGTCTTCAGGAAAAACTCTCTATGATAAGTGCCATTCTGTCTGCAACTGGTATGATGAGATAATTCTCAACAGAAAGAGTTTCATAAAGCATTTGATAGAGCAGAAGTTGTGTACTGCAGAACAGGAATACCAGTTGGTTTTCCTTGCTAGTGGGAAGTCCCCGCTACCAATAGAAATACTATTGAGGTACTCATCTAAAGTGTATCGTATTTTCGAAGTCGATGTATCGGGAATGGAAGAGAAAAAGAAGCTCTACCTTGAATTATTTCCAGAATCCCTGGAGAAATTGAAATGTGTAAACGGAGATATTACTTCACCTAATATTTTGGACATATTGGGTAGGACAGAGATGGGATACCGCCCTGAGCTACCAGCCATAATTATTATGGAAGGTATAAGTTACTACCTCCAGAAACAGGAACTGAAGAATATCATTGCAAGCTTTCAATGGCAAAAGGAGGGGATTTTTATCATCGAATATTTAGTCCCCTACCAACTCGTTGGTCAAGCTAGGAGGTCCATACCCAAAGAGATTTTCAGGATAATGCAGGAGGATTGTGGCTTAGATGGGATAGCCTTCTACACAAAGGAGGAGTTAAGAGGGTTCTTCCGGGAAAAGGGTGGAGATTTGATCGCTAGTTATACTATGGTGGATATGGAGTTGGCTAGGACGGGAATTAATACCTACTTCGTAAAGCCGAGCGACGGATGGATTGAATGCGTTGTCGGCAGAGTTGGCGCTTCGCAGGCAAGACTCAAGCCGAATTAGGTGGTACAAGTCAGTGAAATCTCATGCTTTTTCTCCTTTAGCTAATGATATTCACTCAGCCGGCAATGTAAGATTTGAACCTCTATTATGTAACAATAAGCCATTTGGTGCGGCGAGGTATCTGCCCTGACTTTACCGCTATTGACATAAACCCGTTCGTGAGGTAACAATAGGAGAAAATCAGCAACGAGAAGGTATAGAATCATGGCTACAGCTTATTGTATGAAGTGCAGAAAGAAGGTGGAAATAAAGAACCCTAAGCAGATCACACTGAAAAACAACAGACTAGCTGTTCAAGGTGTTTGTCCTGTTTGTGCTACGAAGGTATTCCGAGTAGACAAAGCCTAAATACTTGTAATCGCTTGCTAGCCAGTTGTGCCTTCCGTGTGAAAGGCTGTCAAATCTACCTTAGCCAGCCTACTCATCAGTCACAGTAAACATCGTATGGTGACTGTGGCACTCGTGGAATTTGAACTATCAGTTCTGTCTACGCTGCTACTCGGTTCACTATCAGTAATGGTGGTATCAGCAACAGAAAAGAGCCCTGTTTCAAGCAGGAGACATTGCCTGAAAGTATGACTCTCAACTGGCCCATCTCCATCATCAAGAGATGGTTAACCACGGCAAGACACATTTACAGGTCATGGGGGCAGTGATGAGTCACCTTAGAGCAAGGATACTGGCAGCGCTGCGTGAAAATAGGCTCTACAACCCACGAGACAACCGTGACCAACCGATAGCTAGGAAAGGAGCAATGGAGCTCGTTCAATCAAAGTACAAGGTTCCTGAACTAATCAGGCAGGTGCGCCGACGTCATAAATCGAATCAGCGGAGGCTTACCAGCCTCAGAACACGCGAGGCAGCCAAAGCTCCTCAGTCTGGACCTACTCATGCCTTCCCCAGGACAGTCTACTCAGCCGAGCAAGTGGAATCAATAGCTAATCAAGGGTTTGAAATCAATTAGGAAATCTGATTGTTTCATTCGATTATTTGTAAACCAATCTTTCAATGGCTACAATGTTAGATAATGCGATCATCGCTTCTTTCAACTAAAACCGGCATTCCTCGCCTACGGGCAGATATAGTCGACCGTGCGTCATTAATTAACCGCATCAAGGCTGGATTAGACTGTCCGTTGACTTTAGTTTCAGCCCCAGCCGGCTATGGAAAAACTACTCTACTGGCAGCCTTAATCCATCAGCCTGATTCCACACAGCTAAAGGTGGCCTGGCTGTCTCTTGACGAAGGAGACAACGATCCCATTCGGTTCTGGACGCATTTCATTTCAGCTTTGCAGACGAAGCAGTCGCACATTGGGAACATCGTCCCTGAGATGTTAAGGGCTCCCGAATTTCCAGACATTCAATCTCTCTTGACCCAGCTAATCAACGAAATAGCAGGTAGTGAGACATCAATCCAACCTTACATTCTTATCCTTGATGACTATCATTTGATAGAGGAGCAAACCATCCACAAGGACTTATGCTTTGTCATAGAACACATACCGTGGCAACTTCGTCTGGTCATCTCTACTCGCGCTGATCCGCCTCTGCCTTTAGCTCGATTGCGCGCTCGCGGACAGCTCAGTGAATTTCGAGCTCAAGACTTGCGCTTCACGATGAAGGAGACAGATACGCTATTGAATAGCACTATGGGTTTGGGTCTTTCTGACGAAGAAGTCGCTGCCATCGATGCTCGCACTGAGGGTTGGATTGCCAGTCTGCAGATGGCGGCAATTTCGATGCAAAGGCGTGAAGACATCCCAGCATTTATTGCAGCTTTCACTGGAACCCATCGCCATGTGCTGGATTATCTGACAGAAGAGGTGCTGAACCGACAAGCGGCAGACACACGCACTTTCCTACTGGAGACCTCTATCCTTGACCGCATGAGCGGCCCGCTATGTGACGCTGTCACCGGACGGCAGGACGGACAGGAAATGATAGAGCACCTTGAAAATGCCAATTTGTTCCTGGTTCCCCTCGACAGTGAGCGCCTGTGGTACCGCTACCATCACCTGTTTTCCTCTATGTTAGTTAGTCGCCTGCAACGGTTGAACCCGGAGCGTGTAGCCGAGCTTAGGAAAAGAGCCGCAATCTGGTTTCAACAAAATGGATTCATGGAAGAAGCAATCTCGCAGGCACTGACGACCAGCGATTTCGAGTTATCATCAGAATTGATTGAAAAGGCAGCGCCAGCGGCACTGGTGCTCGCTGAGATAGGCACTTTGCTGAACTGGTTAGTAAAGCTGCCTGAAACAACGGTTCAGACACACCCGGGCCTCTGCGTTTTCTATGCTTTTGCGCTCACCAGGGTTGGTCGAATGGATGCGGCTCAGGCATGGCTAATGCGAGCCGAAGGTACTGCACTACCGAGATTCTTGAAAACACTGGCGACCATGACACAGGCAATGATTGCCACCGCGCATCAGGACGATAGACGCACTATGGAGCTTCTTGCTCAGGTGCTTGCGGACAAGGAGAGCCTTTCTAACGCCGGAATAACTACCGAAGCGATTTACAGCCTCGCTGCAAAGCTAGGTGCTGCGACAATCCTTGTTGAAGCCCAGGAGACTCATGGCCAACTTCGACGGGCTATCGAGACCTGCCAGCTCGGCTTGAGCCTGGTTCGGGATAAAGCGTTAGAGGCACCATTGTTATCAATGGCGGGCCTCTTACATGTCCGCTTTGCCCGAATACTTTGCGAGCGGAACGAGCTGGAAGGTGCGACTCAGCATATAATGGCAGCCAAGGAAATAGGCCCTCGTTCAGGCAATAGGCAGATCCAGGCTTGCATCTCTATTGTACTGGGGCTGATTCGACAGGCTGAGGGGGACGATAAAGCCGCGCTTGATCTAATGCGGGAGGCCGAACAGATTGCAGCCAGTGGCAGTCAGCTGCCACGTGCCTCGAATTTACCATGGCGGTTGCGCTTTTGGTTTGCTCAGGGAAACTTCTCGGCCGCAGCAAGGCTCATTCAGGCTTATGAACCAACTCCGGACATAGGCCGAGGCGGACCTCTTGTAGCTTTGCTTCAAGAAACAGTGGGCATAACTCTCGGGCATATTAGCCTGTGCGAGGGCAAGTTTAGTGAAGCCGAAACATTATTGGCAAGGGTACAGCTGGAAGCAGAACAGGCAGGTCGGATGGGAAACGTTATCGAGATTCTGCTCCTCCGTGTATTGGCAGCACAGGCTTTGGGCAACATACCTCAAGCAATCGACATGCTCAGCAGAGCGCTGAAGCTCGCTGAACCAGAAGGCTACATTCGTGTCTTCGTTGACCTAGGCATGCCCATGGCTGGTCTGTTGAAGGAAGCTGCCTCACAGGGTGTTACTTCCAACTACGTTCGCGAATTACTATCTGTATTCGAAAAGAGAAAGCACCACACTAAGACGCTTGCCTATCAGCCCCTGATTGAACCCCTGACCGACCGTGAACTCGAGGTGCTGCGTTTGCTTGCTGACGGCTCATCCAACGAAGAAATTGCGGAAAGACTCGTACTCACAACAGGGACAGTTAAAACCCATGCTCATAATATCTATGCTAAGCTGGGTGTCCGTGGTCGCGTCCAGGCAATCAAACGGGCCACGTCCTTGAATCTCCTCTAACAAGGCCTCCAACCATCTTCAATATCATCCTCTAAATCTATCCTTAGATAGATGCTGCTCAATCCGACCGATTTGTAAAATAGAACCAAGTAAGAGAAGATTGCCAAATCGGAAGGATAGCAGTGAGCGCGAACGATAGCCAGATAACCCGATATGAAATTACGGTGAGGGGTCATCTTGATGGGCACTGGTCCGAGTGGTTCAACGGGATGAACATTCGGAATCTATCTGGCGGGGAGACTGTTTTGTACGGCCCGGTTGTTGACCAGGCGGCATTGCACGGTCTATTAATTAAAATCCGCGATCTGGGCCTGCCATTGGTATCCGCCCATATTGTCCAACCTGACCAAAAGGAAACGCAATGAAAATGAGTCTACCTTGGTTTGAGAACGCAAGTCTAGGCTAATCGACACTAAGTACCCAGTCCTTGAATTCGGATACGAGTTCGAAAGGGTGGGAAAGTTCTGGTATAGCTTATAATGAAAATTTGAGGAGGTGTAACTATGAAGATTCAGTCAAGGTGGGACATTGGTCGTTGTCTGGTGGTCGTCCTAGTAATTGTCGGCATTGTTACTGCGGCTTTAAACGCAACATTTGGTGGTTTCACGCCTATCATGTGGTTTCTATTGGCTCTTATCGTTTTATTCATTATAACCTGCCATGAGGTGCTGATGATAAGAATCTCTTTGGAAAATAAGAAATAGAGTTGAATGATACAATCAGAATGGCTTGGTAAGGTCTTTTCATAGAGGCAAAAATAGCACCGCAATATAGGAGATTCTTATCCATGCCTCTATCATGTGCGAGCTATAATTGAATACCAACTCTGATTAAATAAAATAAAGTTATTCATCTGAAAGATGTGAGGCAACAACCATAAAATATCAAAAGGAAAATAATCAGGATTATAGGATTTACCAGAGTATATACAAATCAGAAGATAAGGGGGTTCAGGAAATGGATATGAGCGGAGAAAAACGTAAAGCTGGGGGAGAGAAACAGCCAGAAGACCAAATGGAGTCGCAAGCGTCAGGTTCGTTATTCTTGAGGAGACAACCAGCGAGTCTGAACCCAATCAGAAGGCTGTTTGAACCTCCTCAAAGACTTATTGGACCCTACGTCAAAAATGGGCAGGTGGTTGCCGACCTTGGTTGTGGCGCGGGTTACTATACGCTCGCTTTGGCTGAATTGGTTGGTTCTGAAGGAAAGGCCTATGCAGTTGATTTGGACAAAAAGTGTATCCAAGTACTAGAGAAAAAGGCAGATAAAGTTGGTTACCACAACATCGAAGCACACGCCTCATCTGCATCCGACGTGAGCTTTATAAAAGACAGGTCGGTTGACTTCGTTCTTGCTAATGGCCTATTGTGTTCTATGGCTGACCACAGACAGTCAGCTGTCAGCGAAATAAAGCGTATCCTCAAGTCAAGAGGACA
>DAOUMB010000156.1:0-15244 GCA_034414335.1 Dehalococcoidia bacterium | reverse complement strand
TTGATTCGCAACCTTTCGTTAATCATGGTCACCGTGTGATGAAAGTCAGCGCCAATCCTGTCCATTTTGTTAATAAAGCAAATCCTAGCCACGCCATATTTATCTGCTTGGCGCCACACAGCCTCTGACTGAGCTTCTACTCCAGCTACGCCATCGAAAATCACGACACCACCATCCAATACTCTGAGGCTGCGCTCTACCTCAGCGGTGAAATCTACATGCCCAGGTGTATCGATGATGTTTATACAATGTCCGAGCCAGTGACACGTAGTAGCCGCTGAGGTAATGGTAATACCTCGTTCTCTCTCCTGCTCCATCCAATCCATTACTGCAGTCCCCTCATCTACGCTTCCAATCTTGTAAGTACGCCCTGCATGGTGGAGAATCATCTCTGTAGCTGTGGTCTTGCCAGCATCTATGTGAGCAATGATCCCTATATTTCGTATTTTTCCCAAAGGGAAAGTTCGCGACATGAGCTTATCCTTTACCTCAAGTACTGCTTTCAACACAATTTCTCACCAGCGATAGTGAACAAAAGCCTTGTTAGCCTCTGCCATCTTGTGGATATCATCACGTTTCTTGATTGCAGCCCCCCGACCATGGATAGCATCAATTAACTCAGACGCAAGCTTTTCCTCCATAGATTTGCCACTACGAGCTCGCGCTGAAGTAATGAGCCATCTCATGGCAAGAGAGCGCCCCCGATCCTCCGCGACCTCCATGGGAACTTGGTAGGTGGCCCCACCAACACGGCGTGATTTAACCATGAGAAGCGGCGTAGCATTTCTAATTGCTTGCTCTAAGGCTTCTTCAGGATTGCTATTCACTTGCTGAGCAGTAAGCTGTAGGGCATTATAGACAACCCGCTCGGCTGTAGTTTTTTGCCCTCTTAGCATAAGCCTGTTGATAAATTTAGTCACAGTGATGCTGCTATATTTAGCATCTGGTGGCACTATTCTTTTTAGTACTTTTCTAGCTCTCCTTGGCATTTGACATCCTTGCTATCTTTGTGCTTTGGTGCCATACCTACTGCGACCTTGCTTGCGGTCGGCTACCCCTTCAGTGTCCAAGGTACCACGGATAATATGGTAGCGAATTCCAGGAACATCTTTAACCCTGCCACCACGAATCAAAACTACCGAGTGTTCCTGCAAATTATGTCCTTCACCAGGAATATAAGCAGTCACTTCCATGCCATTGGTCAATCTGACACGGGCAACTTTGCGTAATGCCGAGTTAGGTTTCTTGGGTGTAACCGCCTTAACTTGAACACATACACCTCTTTTTTGAGGCGATCCCTGGGTCCATCTAATCTCCCCTTTCATAGTATTCCGAGTGTAACGCAATGCTGGGACATTGTTTTTCTTTCCCAGCTTCTGCCGCCCTTTACGAACAAGTTGATTGACTGTCGGCATTCCTATACTCCCTCATTTTAGGCAATTAAAAAACCGCCTGGTTATATGCCGGTCTACTCTAGGAAAATCTTGCTCGGCTTTAGCCAGCCGGCTTTTACACTCTCTAAACCTTTACCTTCTAGTAGACGCCAATTTACTAATTTAACACAAGGTAATTAGGATGTCAACTAGGGCGGTTGAGGGCCAGCTTCTAGTCGTTGCGAGCTGAAGAGGCAATCTTCTATCTAGTTAAAGCTGTAATGTTAGGCCTTAACAAGTCATCAAATTCAGGGACGTAGATTTAGTCGCAAGCGGTATATTTTGGGTTAGCCGTTCCCATGACTTCTTCGCCAAGCCAACATTCAAATTTGCTACCTCTTATCACTTCGAGTAACTTTACCTCCATGGACGGTATCTCCTTTCCGAAGGATACTATCTCCTATGAAGGTATTATTCCACCTTAAGGACACAACTATATTGACAAAAAGTAAGATGGCAGCACATAATCTAACTTTTGAATTTGCCAAGCTCTTGGGGGAACAGTGAATATCAAAGAAATGTTAGAAAGGACTGCCAGCGAGGTGCCACAGAAAACGGCTATCATCTTTGGCCCTCAAAGAGTTAGGTATCGGGAATTGGATGAAAATTCTAACAAGGTAGCCAATGCGCTTATAAGGTTAGGTATAAAAAAAGGCGACCACGTAGCTATTCTGATGTCCTGTACTCCTGAGTGGGTCATTAATTATTTTGGAGTGGTTAAATCTGGTGCTATGGCTGTGCCCTTCGATATTAGGATTAAGGCACCTGAACTTGAGTCTAAACTTCTTGACTCTGATTCCAAAATATTGATTACAGAAGAAAGATTCTCCTCCACGCTGTCTTCAGTTGTGCCCAATATGCCCATGTTAGAACAGGTTATGGAGATTGATACAGACTCTTATAGTGGAATGGTAGCGGGTAGTTCTCCCATATCACCATCTGTCGATATAAAGGACGATGATGAGACTATCATTGTATACACCTCAGGTGTGCTGGGGAAGCAAAAAGGCATAGTGCATACTCATGCAGCGCTTATGTCAGCCCTACTTGAGCTGGTGCCAGGATTGGAGCTAAAGAGAGACGATGTCGTTTTAGGTATGGTTCCCTTTTACTACCTTTTAGGATTGACAATGGTTGTTCTCATGCCCTTTATACAGGGATCCACTATGGTAATCCTCCCTAATTTCAGTTCCAGGAATGTCTTGGAGACTGTGGAGCGGGAAAAAGTAACCATGCTTGTAGGCGTTCCGGCTAGCTATAATGCGTTGGCCAGGGTAGATGAGGAAACGGTTAGGAGCTATGACCTTAGCTCGTTAAGAGTAGCGTTTTCCGCCGGGGCAAAATCATCAGCCCATTTTATGGAGATGCTCGAGAATAAGTTTGGCTTAAGTGTTTGCGAAGTATATGGGCTCACGGAGTGCCTCGCTGTCTCTTTTGGCGCTATTCATGACCATAAACTGGGTACAGCTGGTAAGCCTCTGTGTGGGCTTAAAGTGCTAGATTATGATGGTAAGGGAGTTCCCCGAGGCATGATAGGAGAGGCTGTTGTTAGAGCTCCTTGGGTAGTGAAAGGATACTACAAGGCGCCTGACCTCACAGCCCAGGTTCTTAAAGATGGTTGGTTTCATACTGGCGACCTAGTTAGGGTGGATGAGGATGGTTATTTGGAGTATATAGGGAAAGAGTCTTCTATTATAGTGACCTCAGGCGGAGTTAAAATTTCCCCCATGGAAGTTGAAGATGTGCTTTTGGGGCATCCCGCTGTAGCTGAAGCAGCCTATGTAGGTGTTATCGATGAATACAAAGGGCAAATACCCACAGCTTTTATAGTGCTTAAAGAAGGACAAAGCGTCACGGCGGAAGAAATACGCAAGTTTTGCAGCCAAAGCTTAGCCGATTTTAAATTGCCTAAGCAAATCAGGTTTGTGGACAGCATCCCTAAAAGTGAGTCAGACCAAATAGACCGGAGGCGACTCAGTGGGACAAAGGAAAGCTGAAAAGAAGGTCGCAAGATATTTTGAAGGCTGTGCTCGCTAATGTAAATATTTCCTTAATCTTGCATTAACTTTAAACAAAATGTGCTGCTTGATAGGTCGTCTAGAAATACATTGAGCATGGCTACGTAGTGGTCTACTTCGTCACGATCGAATTGTATAACTTCATTGGCTATTCTTTGGCAATAGTCGCAGTGGTTACACCCAGATAGGCAATTCTGCTTCCTGAAGAACTCCATGAAACCTTCCAGAGCTTGGTTATCGATATAGAATTTGGGTGGTGGCCCAATGGTGTTGTTTTGTGCGCCTGGTAAGGCAGAATTAATAACCCCAATTTTCGGAGTAAGGACATTCAAAATATCGTACAGGTTTCCATGATAGTGGCGTGATGAATACGCCATGGCGGCATTCAAAATCCGCTCGGTGGACATTGACCTGCCACTGATCTTAACCACATTGATACCTATCTCTTCGTAAGCGTGTATATCTTCGGGCCTTATCCAGCGACACTTGATTATTTCAGAGATATTACAGAGTCTGTCTAGAGTACAACGAAGTACACAATAGTCCACGTAGCAGCCGTTAAGCGGGTTGTAGCTTTGACTTGCATGCCCCAGGCTATCATGGTGGTAATATTCGTAGGGGCACTGGTATAGGCAGAGGTTATTTGCCAGTATACTAAGCTCACAGCTTACTGCGCTCCTGATAGCCTTGAGTACCTTAAAGTCCCGATTTGCGTTAAAGTCCAGAGTAATAGAATCTGCGCCCAGCAATTCAAACAATTTGGCTCTAGCTACACTGTCTACATGAGCTATAGTTGACACCCTTACCTTAAGATGCGGAAATTGGCGCTTTATAAGCTCAAGCAGATAAGGGATGGTTACTGTGACGCTATCTACCCCAATACTGCTGATCCACTCAAGATGCTCTAGCAACTCTCGATGGGTATTCTCGTCCCACTCCATATTACTCATACTCGGAGCATTTAGGAGGTAATCGAATTCTAAGCCTGCTGAATGAGCCTGTTCGATGTATTCATCCCCTTGGTCTCTCGTCATGTAGGTGATATCAGGACCTGACCCCCCACTGCCTATCATTGAGGTAGGCAGGACGCCATATAGCTGAACATCATCTTCCAGACGACTCAATGGCGCTATGAGAGCTGGGTCCCAATTCGTTGGCACTAGTAGGTGCATGCCACCCCAATATGCCACATAATGTTGGTACACACCTGGACAAACACGCCCGCTTCTATACCTCCCTTCGTGTTTGGTGGGAACACATTATATATCGTAATGCGATGTATTATGAATATAAAGAAGTTTTTTGTCAATACCTTTTTTGGCCTAAAGGTGGAATAATAACTTGCGTAATGGGTATTATTCATTGGAAACAGGGTACTGCCTGCGGGGTGAAGTGAACGAGGTGGTAAAGAGGCGCCGGATTTAGGTGAGAACTGAACTATATCTCTAAACAGAGTTCTAAGCCTCTGTTTTTGTGGATGGACCAGAGTGGGAGGCATCATTTTGCTTCTTGACAACATACAGCGCTTATTTACACATATTGAATATTGACTAAGATATCCCGGTAACAAAACCCTGCAGCATTAGATTAGCATAATGCACGAGCAACTGATTAAGGAAATGCTCCGCCGTCTATGGTGATGACTTGTCCTGTGATGTAGCTGGCTCTCTCACTAGCCAGGAAAGCTACCAGCTCAGCCACATCCTCGGGTTGGCCAAAGCGTTGCAGCGGAATCATAGACAGCATGCCCTCTCTTCTTTCCTGAGGCAATTTGTCTGTCATCTCAGTGACAATGAATCCCGGGGCCACCGCATTGACAGTTATGTTACGCGAGCCCATTTCCCGGGCTACACTCTTGGTGAAAGCGATGATTCCTCCTTTGGAAGCAGCATAATTGCTTTGCCCTGCATTTCCCACTCTACCAACAACAGAGGAGATACTTATGATGCGTCCCCATTGCTGCTTCATCATATACCTCACAGCAAACTTAGTACATAGGTAGGCTCCACGTAAATTGGTGCCGATTACATCGTCCCAAGCGTCATCAGACATTCTCAAGAGAAGGGTATCCCTGTTAATTCCCGCGTTGTTTACCAGAATATCGAGCTTATTCCATTTGTCAGTCACCTGTTCTGCCATGGCTTTCACTGCTTCACTATCCCGAATGTCAGCTTCGACCGCCATAGCCTCTCCGCCAGTATGCGTTATAGTCTCCACTACGCTCTCAGCATCAGCCTTATTGGTAGCCTCGATTGCCACATAATTAACTGCCACCTTGGAACCGAGGCTGGCAAGCTTCAAGGCAATGGCTTTACCTATGCCTCGAGATGCGCCAGTGACTAGAGATACCTTTCCTTCTAATTCCATTATTAACTTTCCCCTATAATTCCCTTATCAGCTTCCAACTATGAGCATAATGCTGGTTGCTGACCGTTGGAAACTTCTTATGCTTTTACTCGGCAGGGCGCTTAAGTACAAGACAGCAGTTTTCACCACCCAAACCAAAGCTGTTCGTTAAACTCACATTCACTTGGGCTTGGCGAGCTACATTGGGAACATAATCCAGGTCACACTCTGGGTCAGGGGTCTCATAGTTTATGGTTGGGTGGATAACCTCCTTGTTCATGACTAATATGGTGGCGATGGTTTCAATGGCGCCGGCAGCGGTGATGATATGACCAATCATGGACTTGGTGGAACTTATTGGGATTTTGTAAGCGTGTTCGCCGAAGACCATCTTGATAGCTTTGGTTTCACAGGCGTCATTCAGTTTGGTGCTGGTGCCATGAGCGTTGATATAATTAACCTCCTCAATCTTTACCCTGGCATTTTGTAGAGCAGTACGCATGGCATATGCCTCGGTTGCAGGAGTCGGAGCAGTCGAATCGTAGGCATCGAAAGACCAGCCTGCGCCGGCAATTTCAGCCAGGATAGGTGCACCTCGCCTCTTGGCGTGTTCGTGGTTCTCCAAAACAAGTAATCCAGCCCCTTCGCCGTAAACAAAGCCATTGCGGTTAAGGTCAAAAGGTCGGCTAGCTTTGGCCGGGTCAGATTCATGAGAAAGAGCTCCCAAAATATCTATTCCAGCTATGCTAACTGGCTCCAGGCTGGCATCGGAACCTCCAGCTATCATAACATCAGCATATCCCAAGCGTATGAAATTTGCGGCGGTGCCTATAGCATCGGTACCACTGGCACAAAGGCTATTTACACTGCTATTGGGGCCCTTAGCTCCCAGCAACATTCCCACCTGCATTGATGCTGCGCTGGGACTTGACTTTGTGATGAAAAGTGGATCACCTCGCCTAGGTCCACCATTATTGAATCGTTCAACCCCTCTAACAATATAGCCATTCTCTATCATGGTAGAAATGATAACACCTACCCGCTCAGGATCCGCATTAGCTATGTCCAACCCAGCTGATTGTATGGCTTCTTTGGCAGCAGCAACTGCAAACTGAATAGTCCTTGAGGTACGGTCAACTACCTTTAAGTCCATGTACTTTGCGGGATCAAAGCCATTCACCTCAGCATCCACTTTCACTCGAAAGTTGCTGGCATCAAAGTGGGTGATAGGTTTGATGGCTGACTTTCCTTTGGATAATCCTTCCCAGAACTCATTCGCACTTAAGCCCAAGGGATTAATAGTGCCCATGCCTGTAACTACAACCCTCGGCATGTTTATCGTCCCCCGAGAATCCTTTGAGTTTTTAGAGACTCTAGCCATGTTCATTGTCATTCCTTCCCAGCGAGAGTAAAGAGCCCTATAGAGGTACCGCCATCAATGACAATTGTTTGTCCTCTTATCATAAAGGCCTCTTCGCTGCACAAAAAAGCCACTACATTAGCGACATCTTCGGGGATTACTCCCCTTCCCGCCGGCGTCGCTTGGCGATTGTCTTTTACCAGCCCTTCTTTAAAATAGAACTTCAGTGCTTCTGTCTCCACGGCAGAGGCAGCTACAGCATTGACGCAAATGCCTTGAGGTGCTAGCTCTATTGCCAGGTAGCGAGTCAATGCCTCCAAAGCAGCCTTGGAGACCCCGACGATAGCATAATTGGGCAAGACAAAGGGTGAACCCAAACTAGAGATGCTGACTATCTTACCACCCCTTCCATCCATTAGCTTGGCCGCCCTCTGGGCGCAGAGTAAAAGGGCTCTGGCGTTGATGTCCATAGTCCATTCCCAGGCCTTAACATCTATATCCATTACAGGGCGACCTACTCCTGAAGCCGCGTTGTTAATCAGGATATCCAGGCAGCCAAACTTATTGTTAATAGTGTCAAACATTTCGTCGATCTTTGCAGGGTCTCCCACATTAGCTCGGATAAGTTCAGCTTTCACTCCTAGAGCCTTAACGTCATTAGCTGTTTGTTCTGCAGTGTCGCGGTGACGGAAAAAATTGACAATAATATCAGCACCTTGGGAAGCAAGTTTTAAAGCAATAGCCCGACCAATGCCTCGTCCACTGCCTGTGACTAAGGCCAGCTTCCCTTCAAGGGACATTGCTAAACCTTCTCCTTTTGTGCTACCTGATTTTCCACGTAGGAGACGAAGTCGCCGAAGTTCTGAAACTTCTGTGCTTCCTCATCGGGGATTTCGATCCCAAAAGTCTCTTCCACTGCCACCAATGCCTGCACTATATCCAGGGAATCTGCTTTAATCTCTTTGAATGTGCTTTCCCGAGTAATAATGCCCTTATCAGCATGGGTAATCCTGGCCACGATTTCTCTTATTTGTTCTTCGATATTCATAATTTGCCCCCTT
Organism: Dehalococcoidia bacterium; assembly: GCA_034414335.1. GTDB lineage: Bacteria > Chloroflexota > Dehalococcoidia > GIF9 > AB-539-J10 > RBG-13-51-36. The sequence goes on along the minus strand of DAOUMB010000156.1, from coordinate 7,026 downwards.
GGTTAAATTTTGCTAACTCCAACTTCAAGCTTTCAATGCTCTCAGTCCTTACCGCTTTCTTGGCGCTTTCTATAGCATTAACTATATGGGATGCTCTGCTAGCTCCATGCGCTATCCTGACAACCCCATTGATGCCCCACAAAATACCGCCACCTCCCTCCTCAGTTTCACTGGACATCTTGGTTACAGGGAACAGTCTATTAAACAAAATTCTGACTAGGATACCTGAAGGTGGATATTTTTTCAACTTTTGCTCCGTCCAATCCATGGCATGAGTCCCTATGCTCTCATAAAATTTTAGAAGCACATTGCCCACAAATCCGTCACAGACGATGACATTGGCTTTGCCGCTTAGAATATCATTGCCCTCTACATTGCCAATAAAATTCAAGCCGCTATTTCTAAGAAGAGAATAAGCTTCGCGCACTGCTTCATTCCCTTTATTTTCTTCACTTCCAGTGCTTAGCAAAGCTATCTTTGGGTCAGCGATGTTGAGGAACTTCTTAGCGAAGACAGAGCCAGCGATGGCAAAAGTCAGAAATTGATGCGGCTTGCAATCAACATTAGCTCCGAAGTCTACCACCACGGTATTGGGAGCAAAGCTACCCAGAGAGGCAATGATTGACGGGCGGCATATCCCATCCAACATGCCCATATATTGAATGGCGCAAACCGCCACTGCCCCGCTAGGTCCAGCACTAACGAGAGCATCTGCTTCGCCTGATTTTACCATCTTTGCCGCTACGGCTACAGAGCAATTAGGCTTCCGGCGAATTGCCAGGGCAGGCGACTCATCTTCCTTGATTACTTCGCTGGCGTCGGCAACATGGATAGATGAATTGTTGGAGAATTTGTACCTGGCTAATTCCTTTTCCAGAATGTCTTTGGAGCCAACTAAGATGATTTTCACATCGTTTTTTCGGGTGGCAAGGACTGCCCCTTTGACTATCTCATCGGGGGCATAATCGCCACCCATAGCATCGACTGCTACCCTTACCTTGCTATTTTCAGCCATTTTTTATTTTTTATCAGTGGGCAGCTTGACTACTGCCTCCCCGGCGACTATTGTTTCGCCCTTTTGATTACAGCACTCAAAACTGCAATTTGCATATGATACACCATCTTTCTGTTCAATGGAATCAATTTTACCATTTATAGTCACAGTATCTCCAGGACGTGCCGCCTCCTTGAACTTTGCTGAAAGTTTACCTCCGGAAAGCCAGCTTTGGCCAAAGGCTAACCCCATCATCTCTGATACGTAAGCCAAGTTAAGCATGCCATGAGCGATAGTGCCACCAAAAGGAGTCTTGGCAGCGAAAGACTCATCTATGTGGATGGGATTAAAATCACCTGATGCCTCAGCATAGAGATTAATCTTTTCCTGTGTGATATGCTTTGCCACAGGCTGAAGAGTTTTACCTTGATGAATTTCTGTAAGCATTTCTTCTTAGGCGGGCAATGCTATGGTTGCCTTTCCTGATTGAACCTTTTCTTTACTTTGGTTAAAAATGTCTAATTCCAATATTAACATACTCATTTTGCCTCGGGTTATCTTTCGTGCCACCCTGGTGTGACACTCTATTGTGGCGCCAATGGGCACAAGTTTTAAAAACTCCAACTCTTGTGAAGCATGTATAGCGATGGCTCCAGGTGGCAGGGAAAGAGACTCCGCCATAGCAGCTATGGCACGGGCTGTTATGGCCAGGGGGGGAACAAAACCATCACCCGAGCTATCAACAGCTTTTAGATATTTAGAGACGAGTGAGGCACTCATTTCATAGTTAGCGGGAGGGAATTCATAACCAGGTATTAACCCTTCATAGCTTACAGTTTTGTCCTGCATTTGACCAGTCCTCAGTGCATCGGCTTACTATGTATATAAAATTATACACTGACCGCGATGATTGTCAATATCTCAAGCTAAATCAGTTGATACATTATCGAGGAAGAGTAGCTAAATTACATAAGGTGCAGCTTGGTTGTTATTTTCTCCCCGTCAGGGGAGGGAGAATCAAAATAGATTGCTTTATTATGGCAAAAAAAGTGCTGTTACCAATCATCTGAACGAGAGCGGGGTACTTGTTTTATCTTGATTGATAGCTTATTATATTAGGCTGGCTTTTGTTTTGCGTGCAGGAGAGCAAGGTGAACAATATGGAAGATATTAAGGCGGTTGACATAATGAACTATGTTGGAGAGGTAGGGCTGGGAGAGGTGGTGGACTTCAGGTGGGAGGAGTTCAAGATCATGGCCAAGAGCACCTTCAAGAGCCAGTTTGGAGGAAAGGTGCCTACGGAGGAAGAGTTCAAGCAGATCAAAAAGGCTGGATTTATGCCCGGGCACGAGAGTGCGGAGGAGCTATTAAAGACCGTGGATGAGGTGGGGTATGATTATGTTGTGATAACCGACGTCAAGATGTGGTCCTACTATTATCACCATCGGTTGATAATGGACTTTGGCATTGATAGAGTTAATGAGGCAGTTCAGAAAGGCAAGGGTAGAGTAATAGGGGGAGCAAGCTATAATCCCTTCCGTATTGATGAAAGCCTCCGAGATATAGAGAAGGCAGTTAGAGAGTATGGTTTCAAGTATGTGTACTTCCACCCCATCACCTTTGGCATTGCCCCGAACGATAAGAAGTGCTACCCCCTCTACGCCAAATGTGTCGAGTTGGGCATACCAGTAGGTATGCAGGTGGGGCATTCAGCAGAGCCTCTGCCCAGTTGGGTGGGACATCCCATGTACGTTGACGAAGTGGCTATAGACTTCCCCACCCTTAAAATCAACATGTCCCACACAGGATATCCGTGGATTGATGAGTGGTGTTCCATGATATTCAGACATCCCAATGTCTATGGCGACATATCCGCCTACAACCCGGCGCATCTGAACCCCGCCACAGTACAGTTTATGAATGGCGGACGAGGCAGGGAGAAGGTAATGTTTGGCACCAATGGGTATGGTCTGAAGCTCTGCAAGGACCAGTTTTTGTCCTTGGACATAAAGGATGAGACCAAGAGAAGGGTTCTCCGGGAAAATGCTATCGAGTTTTTAGGTTTACAGTAGAGCTGTGGGGACTCATCTTTTAGGCGCAAATTAAAAAACGAAGGAGAGTGATTAAGATGGAAGACATCAAAGCGGTTGACATAATGAACTACCCTAGTGAGGCGGGATTCGGGCATTATCTGTTCAACTATGACGAGTACAAGATAATGGCTTTAACCACCTTCAAGAGCCAGTTTGGAGGAAAGGTGCCCACGGAGGAAGAGTATGAGCAGATCAAAAAGGCTGGATTCATGGGCGGACACAACAGTCCTGAGGAGCTGGTAAAGGGCATGGATGAAGCCGGGTTTGAGTATGTTGTTATATCTGATGTCAAGATGTGGTCCTACAGGCGGCACTTCCAGTTGATAGAAGACTACACCACTGAGGTGGTCAACGAGTGTGTTCAGAGAGGAAAGGGCAGAATAATAGGAGGGGCAAGCTATAATCCCTTCCGTATTGATGAAAGTCTCCGGGATATCGAGAAGGCAGTAAAAGAATATGGTTTCAAGTATGTCTACTTCCACCCCATTACCTTCGGCATTGCCCCGAACGACAAGAAATGCTACCCCCTCTACGCCAAATGCGTCGAATTGGGAATACCCGTAGGCATGCAGGTGGGGCACTCAGCGGAAGTCTTGCCCAGCTGGGTGGGGCATCCCATGAACGTTGACGAAGTGGCTATAGACTTCCCCACCCTTAAAATCAACCTCTCCCACACCGGATACCCGTGGATTGACGAATGGTGTTCCATGATATTCAGACATCCCAATGTCTATGGTGACATATCTGCCTACAATCCGGCGCACCTGAACCCTGCCACCGTCCAGTTTATGAACGGCGGGCGGGGCAGAGAGAAGGTCATGTTCGGCACCAATACGTATGGTCTGAAGCTCACCAAGGGCCAATTTTTATCCTTGGACTTGAAGGATGAGACCAAGAGAAGAGTCCTCCGTGAGAATGCGCTCGAGTTCCTTGGCCTGAAATAAGAAAAAACACCTGACAGAGATTAGTCTTTATTGCTGTTTTGGGAGTCTGTGCAAAGGCAGGCTCCCATCACTCAATAAGTTACTTTTGTTATAGAAGCATCATGAACGAATTCTTCCTCTGATGTGCTCAGGACTTCTTTTCATACAAGCAGCCGTAAAGTAAGGAAAGACGCTGTCGTGCGAATTTTGGGGGCTGACTGGATTCTTATATGGCAAGCTTCGTAATGAGCTCGGCAGGATTCGAAACTGCGACCAACCGAATCTCGGATCGCTCTTCTGTTATTTTACCTCTTTACCCTCAAGAGACTCAGGAGAGGGTTTGTCGCCTTCTGTAGCTAACTCAGCGGTTAACTCGTTCTCCTTTCTCTTTGTCTTGTTCCCTTCCATTTACCTGTTAACGTGTATAGTCTATTCTAAGATAGGAAGGGTGAAAGCTGTCAAGGGTCTTAAGCTCCAAAATCAGGCCAAAACGCCACAAAATTTAGGAAATCGGGCTGTAAACCGGAGAAAACCTAATTAAAAGGTAGGACAAGGAGAGGTCAAATAGATGGGCTAAGGTCAGTGGAGTTTGAGGATAGCTTGAGGCTTTATCTTAGTCTGGGAACATTATCCAGAGACTGAGAAACGGGTTTACTCGACATTCTATTTCTCCTCGCATCATATAGACGAATTATCATGTGTACTGGTGGATTTCAAATTGACTCACTACCGAAAGCCGTATTAGGTTGACTCGACGTATTGTTTGTGCTGCTCGCTGCTCAGTAAAAGAACAGGCGTAATCTCTTCCTGATAGTTGTTGTTCATATAGTCAAGTCTGACTTGGTTTAGCTCCTTCAATATTAGGCCCAAGCCGTTTTTGAGATTAGGCAGGCCCTCCTTAAATGTCTTCTCTAAGCCAGCGGAGAAGCTTTCATGCCGCCACAGTTCTAGGGAGGAGTTGAGCATTAGGAGAGCGCTATTAGTAAGCATTAAATCTCTTAGGAATGCCTTAGGAAGCTCAATATACCTCGTGGAAAGGAGCAGGGTAAGACAAGTATTGTCAAAACGCACATTTGAAACAATGTATTGTTTCTTCTTCCGTGCTTCTTCGCTCTCTTTAACACTGAGAAGGAGTGAATCAATCGAACTTAGGTTATGAGATACTTCACTAACTAAAGCCGTTAACTTCTTTAAGTTGGCCGACCTCTCTTGCGAAAGTAGGTGGCGGTTTCTCACTTCTAAGAAATCCGCTACAGGGCTATCTGGTTTTTCAGGGTTCTTCATCATCTGTCCCAATATATCTCTTATTTTGACCTTGAAATCCTGAAGCCCTGACAAATGCTTCTCATAGTAAATCACCCAATATGACTGCAAGTCAGATGGGACATATTTCTTGTGTTGGGCAATGAGTATGGTGCGCTCTCTTAATGTGTGCCGTACTCCCAGTTCATAAAAGACGTTGGGATTCATATCAGTTAGGTCTGCTATGACTACATCAGCCCTATCCAATTCATTCAGAATATCCCTAATAAGATTACCAATGCGTGGCTTAGACCGCTCGCACGTGAAGCCAAGTCTACTTCCTGTAACAGCTGGCTTAATCATTTGTTCAAATATGCTTGTCCATTCCTCGGCAGTGCACGATTTAGTTTTCGACATTGGCATGATGACAAAACATTTCTTCTTTTGCTGCATTCTAGTCTCCTCTCCAAATCCGCTGGCTGGGACATCCATCAGGCAAAAGTATGATTAGCCTCTTCACTTCCACCCTCTCTTGAATCAATTATAGCATCAGCCAAATTCGAATAGAAGAAGTCAGCATGTTGCGTCAGTGGAGTTTGAGGGTAGCTTGAGGCTTTACTGGAGGATTGAGCAACTTTTAAGAAGGGATTTGGCTTTCGTCAGAAGCATAACAGAACGTTAGATAGTATGACACCATTTCTTTGATATACGTGGTGGTTTATTTTTTGTAGCAAATATATATAATATAAACGGTTAGAGTATATGGAAAAGAACAGTAAGCCTGCAGGCGTTACATCGGACCTCGATGACCGTGTTAAAAAAAAGAAGGATAAACCATCCAAATCAGCCGGCATAGGTATTGGCGTATTTCTTATTTTCTTGGGTCTTGCCTTATTGTGTGGTTGGTGGAAGCTTGAACCTATCTGGCTTAAATGGCTTCTATATTCATTTGCTGTTGTAATCATCGGTTTTGGCGGTTTTGGCATCGTTCAGGAGCTAACACCTAGAGCGGAATCTAACTATTCTACAGCCACAATGATTTTGATCTGGTCTGCATCCCTTATGTATGTGTCCACCTTGACTGATGTTAGCGCACTACATTGGTCATCTTTGGGCTTTGCAGTATTTTTCGGTCTTGTCGCTATTATTGTTATCGCTGTGCAAGCAAACAAAGACATACGCAAAAGGCCCGCGCTAGGATTGGTGATAGCCATCTTATTGATACCTAGTACCTTTGTCGTTGCTGCCTGGTATTTTGCATTACCGGTGATCCTATATTTTATCCCTTTCACGCTTATCGCACTTTACAATGAGTATTTGAGGACCACATTTCTGAACAGACCTATCACCGAAGCACAAAGTGGTCACGAAGTCTCAGGCAAGTCAAAAACCGACATAATAGCATCCTTTCGTAGTCGTATTCTGAGAAGTCTACTGAGTATTCGTCGACTTGTGTATGTGATACTGATTCTTTTCTCCATTCTCTTCTTTGTCATAGTCACACAACAAACTGCAGAAGCACATAATTTTAGTCTCTTTTACCAGGCTGTGGCACCTGCCTATCTCGGAATATTAGCAATCGTAATTGCTTTTGCCGTTCTTGTTATACGGCGAAAGACTCAGGAGACCATAGCAGAACATTTCAGACTAGCTATTACTGGCTTGGTGCAAATGTATGTCATTTTTGCTCTCGTAACCGTAGTAGGCTTACTCATAGGCACAGAAGTAAGTCATGACATTCTCACGAGAAGCATAGAATTAAGTGAAATACTGG
>DAOUMB010000155.1:0-2262 GCA_034414335.1 Dehalococcoidia bacterium | reverse complement strand
GGCTTGAGCAATGTACCGTCCTACTATGGACTTGAGCACAACCCCAGTTCTGGGGGATAACATCTCCAGCTCCACCAGCTCAAAAAATCCACCTTTTCAGGTCATCAATCACGATTAGCAGTCTACGATGTAGACTGCTAATCCCCTTAAGGTTATCATCTTTGCCGTCGGCTGTCAAGAGGAACCCGGCTTATCGTCGGTAAATTTAGCTTGTTGCGAAATGCTATGTATACGCTGTTCGTTAGGCTAAGGGGAGAGTTTGCACTACCTGGAGTAGGTTAGGACATATTATGAGGAGGTTGTGGCGGTTCTGGTTCTTTCGTCGAGGGCTTTTGTTCCTCTTGATATTTGCGGAAATAATCTTCCACTTCATCGACATGCAGTTCATGGTCAAGAATCTCTTCGCGAGGCAATTTCCTAGCCTTTGGCTGGGTACCCTCCATAGCCAATACGGCCATCTGTATTGGCTCACGAATTCCACTGGGAGCTATACGACATGCGTGCTTTAAAGTCCATACCACGGCAAAATTACCATCGGACATTGATGGGAGGTGGTCTTTCCAGAATAAGTATTTTACGAACGCTAGGAATGGGTCAGCAATACTCTTCCCAATTCCAATGCTCGAAAAGGCTATCTCTGGCTTTACCGTTTCGGGATTGCATTGGCTATCAAATTCAACTAGCTGTAGCTCATTATCCTTTGCTGCCAAAGCGACTAACGTTGAAGATACAACACTGGCTCGGGCTTGAGGCCCTAAAACATTGATAGCTAGTGCAGCCATCTTGAATGCTACTTGTGCGTCTTTGTTAAACTCATCCCGCAGCTTGGCAAATACCAAGGGGAAGATAGCATCGAAGGCACTCACACCAGCGTTGGCCAAAACGGTATTCTCCAACTCCAATACCATTTCTTTTAAGTCATGAATGGGTTCTAGCTCAGACTTTCTGATTGGGGTTTTGACATCGTCCAAGTCCTCATTGACCGCAGGCAGCCTTTTGAGAGTTTCAAAGAGGTTAGGCTCGGTTCGCAATTGATAAACCTCTTCATTCCCGTTGATCCAGCCACCGTAGTAAACACCGGTGGCGTTCATGTAGGAGTGCAGTTGCTCCAATCCATCTTTACGCAGCGGTTTTTTAACCTCAATGATAATGTAGGGGTTCTCTTTGCCATCTTCAGCATAGATTACTATATCAGCTTTCTTGCTGGCATAGGTTGAGCCCATCTTTACCGCTACTTCTACATCGAGGCGCTTTAAGGGATAGTGGAGGTCATCAGTAAGCTTATTGATGGTAAGCTGACGGATAATCTCCTCTGGCTTGGCAACCCTCTTCCTATCGGAGACTGGGCATTTGATAAAGGACTTGCCATGCTCTTCGGAGATATTGAGCTTACCCAGCTCCGCAGTCGGGAAAATCTTAAGCCCGTGCTTTACCTCAGGATCTTTGAAAATCAAATCAATGATTTCTTCTTTGGTCTTCGCTTGGTTTACCATAGCTAGCGCCTCCCTTGCCCTGAGAAGAACCGTTCATCATATTCAAATCTGAAATCCGGGTAATCTCTCCTCAAATAGGCGATGCTTTCCTCAAGCACTTCCTTAGCGGTTTTTTGTCTATTAACCTTTCGTCCTAAGCTATGCATCCGGCGGCTCCAATAAACCATTCTTAAGTCTCCTTGAGGCTCAGGCCATTTAGGAATATGCCCCAACTCTCCGAGTACTATTTCCCTCATTTGCTTCAATTTTTGAGGCATTGTGTCTTCTATCTATCTAGTTATTTTTGTGTATATCAATCTATGAATATATCACTCCTTTTAATTTTGTCAAGCTCCTATTTGAGAGCTTTTAGAGGCATTTCGCAACAAGCTAAATTGACCGACGAGAGCCGTCTATGCTATATTTGACCAGATGGATATTACCTGGTTAGGTCATTCTTGCTTCAGAATCAAGGGCAGCCGCGCCATAGTCATCACCGACCCCTACTCACCGACCCTGGGCTATTCACTGGGTAAGCAGACAGCCAATATCGTTTGCGTTAGTCATCAGCATCCGGGACATAATTTTGTTCAGGGCATTACTGATGAGCCAAAGCTGATTACCGGGCCTGGTGAGTATGAAATAAGTGGCATCCTAGTTATTGGCATAGCTACCTTCCATGACAGGGAAGCGGGTAAAAAGAGCGGGAAAAACACGGTCTATCTCATGCAGGTAGACGAGGTATCAGTGTGTCACCTTGGTGACCTGGGGCATGTGCTTACTGCTGAGC
>DAOUMB010000154.1:0-5611 GCA_034414335.1 Dehalococcoidia bacterium | reverse complement strand
GTATCTGAAATCTCAGCCAATGTCGTTGCCGTTCTAAATGGGACAGGTGAAGGGTAGCTATATATTGCTAGTTGAGCTTGCTACCGGGAAGGATATCCTTGTGGGCAAGCTAGGTTATGTTTCTTTCCCCAGAGCTTTTTATGCTTATGTCGGCTCTGCTATGAATGGGCTTAGAGCAAGATTAGTCCGTCACCTGCGGGAGGAAAAGAAGCTCCATTGGCATATTGATTATCTTTTGACAGAAGCTGAGATTAAGGAGATAATTCTATGCCAGGCAGAGGAAAGGATTGAATGTTCTCTCGCTCGGTCATTAGCCGAAGAGTTCCAATCCATTCCTAGATTCGGGGCATCTGATTGTAAATGCCGAAGCCACTTGTACTTTGCTCATGGGAGAGACAGACTGAAGGCCAAGGCTGCAGAAGCAGTCAAGCAAGCAGGTCATGCATATGAAATCTTTTTTCCAGGGAAGTAGAGAAAATGGCACAGAAATTTGATGACCCTTTCAAAGAACTGGAGCAATCCGTCATGGAGGATATGAAGGAGGCCTACTCAGAGAAAACGATTGACCATTTTCTCAACCCAAGAAATCTGGGTGAAATTCCTGCCCCCGATGGATTTGGGAGGGTGAGCGGTTCTTGTGGGGATACTATGGAAATATATCTACAAGTAAGAGATGGCAAAGTCATAAATGCTTCTTTCTGGACAGATGGTTGTGGACCTAGCATTGCCTCGGGCAGCATGGTCACCGAACTGGCTAAAGAGAAGAGCCTCGTAGAGGCCCGGAAAATTACCCAAGATGATGTACTAGATGCCTTAGGAGGACTCCCCGAGGATAGTCGCCACTGTGCTCTCCTGGCAGCTAATACGCTTAAAGAGGCCATCAAGGACTATCTGACCTTCAAGAATGAACCATGGAAGAGAGCTTATAGAGGATGAAGGTTTCACCGGCTTCGAAAATAAGAGGAATACATTTACAAAACGTCTATTAGCAATGGGATGTAGAAATTATTTCTTTATACTCTTCGCTTTTGACTGAAGCGATTGCCAAATTTCTATTTGGAATTTCTTAATTCTTCCCTAAATTTTCGATTCTAGCCAGGATATCATCCGTTCTCTGGGACAATCCTCGTATTTCTTCTCTTAAGGCTTTTGGCCAAGGGGGCACTCCTGCCTTAGCAATAGAAGCAGGTTGAAATTGATAACTGTAGGCTGGCATTTTTGCACCTATGATTAGGCTTATTCTGTAGCCTGACCACGGGTTCTGTCGACAGCCAAAAGGAGAGACTCTTCCTTCAGCCACTGCCCTAGCAAATTGTCCACAATTTCCAAGTCCACATAAGCCACAGTTCACCTTTGGTAGAACTTCGTAGATTTGCCTTATGATGTCCTTTTTCTCCATGTCTTTAATCATGATCAAGCCTAATATATCAAGTTGTTCACTGTTTCCGTACCTCTGTGCTTAATCTTCTTGCTCTCATTATTTCTCCCCAATATACTTGGTTAGCTCGGGCTCTAACATTTTCCTTGGCATGGCTCCTATCTCGCGGTCAAGGAGTTGACCGTGCTTGAATATTAGCAGCGTAGGTATGGACACGATTCGATATTCCATCGCAAGTGACGGGTTCTCATCCACATTTAGCTTGCCAAAAACAATCCTTCCTTGATAATCCTTAGCCAATTCTTCAATAACAGGTGCTACCATGCGGCATGGAGCACACCATGGTGCCCAGCAATCAATCACTAATAAGGGATATTTGTTGACTACTTCAGCAAAATTGTCGGAGCTTAATTCGAGGACTAAATCCTTTTCCATTTCTTTACTCCCCTCTTCTTTGAGCAATTCAACATTTAATTTGCCATCGCTTTTCTCTTCAAACTTTATTAGAGACGCTTTCTTCTTAAAGGAACTCTCCAATTTTTCTTGCGCCTCTCTTAGCAAGAACTGCTTGCCTTGTTCTTGGTATTCCTTCAGCTCTTGGTATAGGCCTTCCGAATTGAGGAAGCCCTTGTAAAATTCCTTAAGTAGGGAATCTAGTCTTTCCCGCTCAGTTATTCTTTCCTTTTCTTCTGAGGTTACCTTGCCAATTTTGGCCAGTCTGTCCCTTATAATGGGCGGGAGTCCTTCGGTCCATTTTGCCATTTTTGCCTTCTTTTTCCTTTCAAAATCCTTAAGGAATTCCTTACCTTGTCCTTACCCCATGGCTGTCTCTTCCGGCGAACAATCTCCACCGTAATAAAGCCATCCACTATCTTAATGGCTCTTTTCTCTGTCTTAATTTTCTCTTTAGCCATTTTGCCTAGAACTGGATATCAACACCAGCCATAGCACCTGATGCAGCGGCTGAACTGACCGAACCAATAGTTGAATTTCTCCTCAGTGTTCGTTTTCCTAAGAAAGGCAAAATCCTTCTTCTGCCATTTTTTGGCCTGCTCACTCCAGCAAGGTCAGTACCAGCACAAGAGCACCAATTACAAAAGAATGCCACTATTTTGGGCTCAAATTCATCCATGCTGCCTCCTTGCTTTGTTCGATTTCTGTGGTATGGTAGTGAGATATGATAAAATAGAGTGGGGGTGTTTAGCACAACGCTAATTATACCCTGGGGTGGTATAGTATTGCAAGGAAATCGTGGCTGACGAAGCGGTATCAAAAGATATTTTGTTGAACGACTCAAAAGAGTTGAGGGGCAAGTGTGTGGCATTGAGAGGATGATTGAGGAAGGTCGTGGGTGTGAGAGCATTATTTACCCAATTGGGGGCAGCACACTCGGCTATTGAAGGTATTGGTGCTTCTGCTCAATAATTACACTAAGATTTGCTTTGGCAAGGAAACACCCGAATGTGCTGATATTGAGTCTTTAGCGCGGGCTATTGTTATCTGGGGCAGACTACATGTTGGCGATAAAACTTGAAGGACGTTGTCAATATAAGAGACGAGGGTGGCTACAAGCCAGGTTAGCACTACGGTATGAGAAATACAATAATCGTTTCCAGGAAATCATTTTCCTGCGATAGAAATGGTTGGGCCTGAAATACAAGTTTTCAACTCTTTCGCATCAGATTACGACGCTTGGTTTGAGGAAGAAGGAAGATTAATATTTGCCTAATTAGCAAGGCTTAGGCAATGTAATGGAAGAGAAGCATAACCTGGAATTGAAGCCCATTGGGATAATTCATTCTCCTTACAAAAATACGGGGGAGGCACCCTATCAGGGCTATAAAAGTGAGGAGATTTCTCAGATAGAGGTGTTTAAAGAATTCGAGGGAGGCTTGACAGACATTGAGGGATTCTCGCATATTATCGTCATCTATTACTTTCATAAGTCTCAGGGATACCATATGTTGGTCAAAACGCCCTGGGATGATAGGTTACACGGTCTCTTCACTACCAGGTCACCACATAGACCTTGTCCCTTGGGGTTGACTGTAGTGGAGCTAATAGCCAGGGAAAAGAACATCCTCAAAGTGAAGGGACTGGATGCCATAGATGGTATCCCCCTTTTAGACATCAAGCCCTGTATTCCTGCTGTAGACCAGCGGTCGGTTATCAAACTTGGCTGGCTTGGGAGCAAGCTGGGGATAGAGAGAGACTGACAGCAACACACATCTCAATACTGCTGGCTGCTGGGGCCGGTGCTGGTTTTATCATGGTTCCAGTTACCTACTGGTTTATCTTAGCTATGGGCGTCTCTCCAGTTATTGCTATGAGAATGGCATTCGGGACAAGTCTGCTGGTGATTTTACCTACAGCGATAAGCGGTACCCTAGGGCATGATAAAAGGAAGGCAATTCGGTGGAAAACTGCGTTAGTTTTAGGCTCATGCGGCTTACTCGGAGCTTTGCTTGGAGCTACCCTGGCTGCTCAGCTGCCTGGTAAAATATTGGAAGTGGGCTTTGGAGGGTTGATCTTGGGCGTTACCTTACGGATGGACTTAGGAGTAATGCCAAAGTTGGTGAAGGAGGCCGAAGAGCCAGGGGAAAATTTTGGGCTTATGGCTGCTTGGCGTATTTTAACCAGCTTATGGTTAAACTTAAAAAGTGATGCGCGTGCCGGCATTGTTGAAAAAGAAGGCCTCGCCAAACATCTGGGCCAGGATGGCAGACGCCGGTAGGCCAGTGCAGTGGCAGGCTCCCAGCCTCTGGATGCCAAAGCTCAATAATTCGGCAATAGTCAAGTCCATCTGTTGTGGTGACACCCTATGGAGATGGGTGCCACCAATAACGGCATAAACTGGCTCTACCCCGGTTAGCTTTTGGGCATGCCTTATGGTATTAATTACCCCTCGATGGGCACAACCTAAGATGATGATCAACCCCTTCTTAGATTTGACAAAAAGCGACTGGTCATCCCATAGTGAGTCAGGTTTAAGTTCACCCTTTTCCTTAACATAAAGATAGGGGTCGATCTTTTCATGTTCGGTAATCATAGGTATCTCACCGCTGGTAACAATATTTTCGCTGATCCACACTGGTTCCTTAGTCAAATTGAAGGATGCTCCCAGAGTCTCCGCGGCTTCCTTGGGGAAAGGCACCCCAGCATAGCGCTCTTTTTCTGCAGGGCGCCAGCCATATTTGGCTGCCCAGATATCAGGGTGGGCGATTACTTCGGTCTGGCCCTTCATCATTTTAAGTATGTGCAGCAGACCACCTGTATGGTCAAAATGGCCATGGCTGAAGACAATCTTGTTAATTTGTGTTAGGTCTATTCCCAGGGAAATGGCATTATAAGCTGCTGAGAAAGTTGTCCCTGTATCGAAGAGAATCTTGTGGTTATCCGCCTCCACTAAGATACTTAGTCCCCATTCCGCAAGAAGATCTACCCCAACAGCGGTATTTTCGCTTAGCGTGGTGATTTGGATTGATATTTTGGCTACCTCCTAACTATACAACTGGAATTACTTTTATTTCATCTCCCTCCACCATGCCCAGAAAGTCACAGGCGCTTCCGTCCCTTAGCGATATTTCAAGATAACCGCTGCTGCCCACGATAGCCATTACTCCTTCGTTTTGAGCGTAGTAACTGCTGATACCTTGAATGCAGTAGCCAGCTGCCTCAATCATGACATCTTTTCCAGGTAGGGCATCGTTTTTAATATTAGTAATCAGGTTGCCAAAGCGGTCAATATGTAAGACCTGGCCAATTAAGTTATCCTCTGGATCAAGGGACGGTTTTGGTATGGGGAGGACATGCAGGGAGCTAATTTTCTCTCCGAATTCATAAAGTGAAATACCTAGAGAGAGGCCGGCAGCTACGGGGGCAAAAACATCTCTTCCGTGGAAGGTGGGGCTGACTGGATGTCGCCAGAAGCGAGGATCGGTGATGGCTACAGCTTCCAGGCCCGTTTTAAATGTTACCTTTTCCAGGTTGTGAGTATGTTGGCTTGAGGGACTTTCAATTCGAAATAAATCATTAATTATATAGCTGAGAATGCCATTATCAGGGGCAACTAAGAGGGCCGAAGGTGTTTTCAGTATTATCCCCCGGCGCTCACTACCCCCGCTGGGGTCAACAATAGCCACATGAATTGTTTGCTTAGGGAAGTAGCGATAAGCAACACTAAGTATGAAAGCAGCCTGAAGGATATTTTGTGGCCCGACAGAATGGCTGATG
>DAOUMB010000153.1:0-41387 GCA_034414335.1 Dehalococcoidia bacterium | reverse complement strand
AAGTACACTTTTCGCCAGTAAGATCATACCCGCACAAGTACCAAATACTGGGAAACCATTGTGGCTTAATTTCCTTAATTCGTCGATAAAACCATAGGGCATCATTAATCGCCCGATAGTGGTGGATTCCCCACCAGGGATGATGAGTCCATCGAGGCTCCTGAGGTCTTGAGCTGAGCGTATGGCTAATGCTTCCACCTTCAATTTCTTTAGACTAGTGATATGCTCGACGAAAGCACCCTGCTAAGCAAGCACGCCAATCCTTTTCTCATTGTGCATGTCCATCACTCCAAATCTAAGTAGCTATTCACCAGCAAAGGTTTCCTCCTCAGCTTGAATAGGCAGGGCGGGTTGAAGAACTATATCTGATAATGGCGCCAGTCGCTTTTGCCATAAGGCCCGCGGAAAGAATGCCAAGCCAAAATCATCAGCCAAAAGACACTGTTTAAAGCTTTCTACATTGACTCTGTCCCTCATAAGACCGAAAATTATGCCCGACTTTTCAATATTTCCTACAAATATCATCCCCATTATGAGGTCACCTTTCAATATAACCTTCTGATATATATTGTCTTCCTGTTTGCTAATAGTCTCGTAGCCATTGTCGTTGGGTACGGTAGGCATGCCAGCGGAGGTGATGTCAAATCCAAAATAATTAAGTGAATTCATAGCCGTGCCACCGGGATATTCGGCTGTAACTCCAGCCATGTTAAGTCCAGCAATCCTGCCTCCAAGATAGGCATTAGGCCAGATAGGGGTAACTCTGTTCTCTCCGTATACGAAATCATAAGCTTCAGCTACATCTCCACAAGCATAAACATCTGGGTGCTTTGTACACATACGACGGTCTACTACTATACCTCGGTTCATTTCTAACTTAGCCTCCAGTGCGAGTTCTGAACGTGGTGTTACTCCAATAGCCACCAATACCAAATCGCAAAGCATCGCATCTCCATTATCTAGGATAACCCCTTCGACTGCCTCTCGTCCATTGATTTCAAGCACAGTATGACCTGTAATGATTCTTACACCAGCTTGACTTAGAACCTCTTCAGCCATTAAGGATGCCTGTTGGTCGAGGATGGTATTTAGTATATTCTCCTTCATTTCCACTACTATTACATCAGATCCTCGTTTTATTAGGGCTTCAGTTACGCTGATTCCGATTAGCCCACCACCAATGACTACTGCTTTTCTGGCGTTATCCAGGAATCTATCAACCGCCTTGGCATCATCAAGGTTGGTAAAGGTAAAAACACCTTTCTTGTCACTCCCCTTTATCCTAGGAAAGATGGGATTTCCTCCTGTGGCGAGCAAAAGCTTTTCCCAGCTTATGTCAGCCCCATCCTCCAGTTGAACACTTTGACGAGCGGGCTCTATGCGCATAACTTTTTTGCCCGGCAGAAAAAGAATATTATTTTGAGTATAGAAGTCAGGGGGGCGGAATAATATCTCCTCAAGAGTTCGTTCTCCTGTGAGGTATTTTGAGATAAGAGGGCGTGAATAAGCAGGATAAAGCTCATCAGAAACGATAGTCAAATCGCCTTCCTTATCTATTTGGCGTATGGCTTCAGCAGCACCAATACCGCCAGCCGAATTTCCTATAATAAGATATTTTGTTCGCATTTATATTTATCTCCCACCTAGCGCTATTTTCAAAAAGTTAGCATACATCTTTAATCCATGCTCACCACTTTTCTCAGGGTGAAACTGAGTTGCGACTAGGTTATCCTTAATTATCATGCTGCATATAGACACACCATAGCTTGTCGTGCCTGCCACAACCGACATGTCTTCAGGTTCAGCATAGAAGCTGTGGACAAAGTAAAAGTTGGCTTCGTCTGGAATACCCTCAAAAACGGGATGTGTAAGCCTTTGTTTTACCTGATTCCAACCTATATGAGGTATCTTAAGCCCCAGAGGCAGTTTTCTTACAATCCCCGGTATCGCCCCCAAACACTCATGCCAGCCTCCTTCCTCGGTTCCTGAAAGCAGTATCTGCAGTCCTATGCAAACAGCAAACAGCGGTCGCCTTTGTTGAATCAGCTGCCGAATAGCATTGGTCATACCTAGCTCCTCTAAGCTGTTCATGGTGTCAGCAGCAGCACCAACACCAGGGAGGATAACTATAGCGGCATCAAGCACTTCGCCGGGCTCGCTTGTTACCCTCGGGCGATACCCCAATTTTCTAATGGCATTAGCGACACTACGCAAATTTCCCGCACCGTAGTCGATTATGGCGATTATATTATCCATGTCATTCCTTTTTCTCATCTACACCCAGTATAAGCGCTTCGTTCGGGCAGTTGATTACACAGGCAGGTATATCCCGCCCGGGACAAAGGTCGCACTTAATAACGGTTTTGCTATTCATGTCTCGACCCAGTGCCCCATAAGGGCAGGCTATTATGCATGTCCAACATCCAATACATTTTTCCATATCAACGCTAACCATGTCACTCATAGGGTCTTTATGCATCGCACCCGTAAGGCAAGAATAAACACACCAAGGCTCGGTACAATGGCGACACTGAATGGGAAAGGAAATCTCTACATTCTTCTCCACATGCACACGGGGCAAAGGACGTGGGGCCTCTCTTTTAAAGGCTTTGATTAGGTCCTTAGATTGAGATTGCTCCACCTGGCAATAAACTGCACACAGGCCACAACCAATGCAGACCTCTTCTTTAACATATACTCTCTTCATGCTCCAGACACCTCTCTACTCCTGTAATAGACGTAGGTAACCGTTTGCCTATATTAGCATCCCAAAAATCTTTTGTCAACTGTTAGCATCCTTAAAATGTTTTGTCAACTCCCCATTCGTTGTCATTACCAAGGCTGGGACAACAATCCAGTTGACTTCCGCTCTAACTTGTGGTTTGATACCAGCCAAGACTCTGAGAACTAGAGGGATTGATGGTTGCGAAAGACTGGGCTGGGGCGAAAGACTATGTCCTTAAGTTAGCCGGGGAACTAGGTGTTAAATTTATAAGGTTATGGTTTGCTGATCGATTAGTGGTTAAGCAAGTAGCTCAAAACTATGGCGTTTATGCTACTTTCATGCCCAAACCCGTGTTTGGTGTAAATGGCAGCGGCATGCATGTCCATATGTCATTGTTTCGAGGTGATAGAAATGCCTTCTTTGATGAGAAGGACCCTACTCATTTATCCAAGATAGCCAAACATTTTGCCACTGGCTTATTAACTCATGCCCCCGAAATCACCTGTGTTATCAACCAGTGGGCGAATTCTTATAAGCGCCTCCTCCCGGGCTACGAAGCACTGGTATACCTCAGCTGGGCAAGAAGAAACCGGGCTGATCTAATCCGCATACCTGAATACCAGCCAGGGAAAGAGAAATCTACCAGGATTGAATACAGGTCGCTTGACCCTGCCTGTAACCCCTACTTAGCTTTCAGCGTCATGCTGGCTGCTGGGTTGGAAGGAATCGAGAAGAAATATGAACCGCCGCCACCTGTACTGTGACAGTTAGTTTGTCCAAGCAATCCTAAAACCCAAAAGGAGATCGAGTGACAGCTATTGGCGTTGATATTGTAGAGATAGAGCGCGTTGAATCTGCAATCAAGCGATGGGGAGACCGCTTTTTAAACCGGATTTACACTGAAACTGAACTCAAGATTTGCCAGGATAGACTTTCGTCCTTAGCATCCAGATTTGCTGCTAAAGAGGCAGTAATGAAAGTCTTGGGAACGGGTGGAAGAGGTATTGGCTGGCGTGAGATTGAGATTCTAACTGGCGCCGATGGCAGACCCTCAGTCAAACTTTATGGGCAAGCTTTGAATAAAGCTGAAGAATTAAACTTAAAAGAGCTCTCTGTGAGCCTTTCTGACAGTAAGCAGCATGCCGTTGCTGTAGCCATAGGCACATAACCAATCAAACATCCCTTCTTGTTGCTGAAGTCCTGCTTTTTACCCTCCTCCTTCTTTGGATTATTTTACGATGCTTGCCAGTACAGACATCATAGGGGATGATAATATTGCCCAGCCCTTTGTGGTAACGCCAGTACTTGTAATATTCGATGAAATTGCGTGTGACTTCCTGCAACTCATACAGCACGTCATGAAGTACCTGGTTGATTTCCCCTTTCAGGGTGCGATGGTACCTCTCAATCTTGCCGTTGCTCTGAGGATGGAAGGACCAGGCAGTGATGTATCTTATCCCCGCCAGTCTCAAGTACCCATTGAATTGCTGGGAAATATAGCCTGTACCATTGTCTGATAACAGCACTCTCCGATTCTCAAGTGGCACATCGGTCATCCCAGTAAGGTCTACTGCCTGTTGAACCACATCCTCCAGAGATTCCCCAGATATGTCTACCTTAAGGTCCTAGGCCAGAATAAAGCGGCTATAATCATCCATTATTACGCTTACCAAGTAAGACCAGCTCCAGTCTATCACCCCAAGGTAGCAACAATCGCTGGCCTACAACTCGTTAGGTCGCTTGGTTTTACGCGGATGCTCGTTAGCTGCCTTAAAACCGATGATTTCCAACCGCTTGATTAAGCCTGCCTTTTTCAGAACACGATACACCGTGCTGCCGGAAAGATCCGATCCCTTGGAGTCGGTAATTGTCAGAGACAATTGCCAAGACATAAATTTTGTTCGAGAGTCGGCGTTTTATTACTACTAAGCATACCTGGCTCTTTTTGTAACACGGATTTAATACGGCTGCAATATTTTTGAAACAATCGGGTGGCAGACTGGACCCAAGTAAATAGATGGAGGTTTCGAATGATTAGTAGTGGGGACACTGCGTGGTTATTAACTTCATCAGCGCTGGTCATGCTGATGACCCCGGGGCTAGCTTTGTTCTACGGGGGAATGGTACGGCGCAAGAATCTCCTTTCCACCATCATGATGAGCATGGTCATCTTGGCACTAGTGAGCGTTCTTTGGGTCATCTATGCGTATAGCCTGAGTTTCGGTCCAGATAAAGGTGGCTTTATCGGCAGCCTTGATTGGGTCTTCCTGAACCATGTCGGACAGGCACCCTCGTCTGTCTACGCGACTACTGTTCCTCATCTGGCTTACATGATATTCCAAGCAATGTTTGCCATAATTACCGTCGCGTTGTGGACTGGTGGCGTTGTAGAACGTATGAAGTTTAGCGCACTGGTTCTCTTTTCCATCTTGTGGTTAACCTTTGTCTATTGCCCAGTCGCCCACTGGGTGTGGGGGGCAGGTGGCTGGCTGGCCAAACTGGGAGCTCTGGATTTTGCCGGGGGCACAGTGGTTCATATAAACGCCGGTGTCTCGGCACTAGCCTTAGCTCTGGTTCTTGGCCCACGGCGCAGCTACCGTGAGAAGGAGCCGATGGAGCCAAACAATATTCCCCTGGTAGTACTTGGGGCATCGTTACTCTGGTTCGGCTGGTTTGGCTTCAATGCCGGTAGTGCTCTCAATGCTGGCGGTTTGGCGTCTAGCGCCTTTGCCGCTACCAACACCGCGGCTGCTACCGCTGGCTTAACCTGGATGTCTCTTAGCTGGTTCCATCGACGTGCTTCCCTACTAGGTCTAGCTACCGGGGCTGTAGTTGGACTTGTGGCAATTACTCCAGCCGCTGGTTTCGTCCAGCCATGGGCGGGAATACCAATTGGTGCTGTTGCTGCTGCAGCTTCCTACTACACCATGCTCTTCCGAGCTAAGAAAATGGGGGTCGATGAGTCCCTAGATGTCTGGGCCTGTCATGGTATCGGTGGCACCTGGGGCGCTATAGCAACGGGAATCTTCGCAACGGTGGCGGTCAATCCGGCCGGCGCCAATGGCCTTCTCTATGGCAATGCCGTTCAGGTTCGAAAGCAGTTGGTGGCTGTAGTGGCTGTCTGGGCCTTTTCCTTCGGTGTTAGCTGGATTCTAGCGAGAATAGTCAAAGCTTTGGTTGGCTTCCGGGTTAACGATGTTGAGGAAAAGGTCGGCCTGGACATATCGCAGCACGGTGAGAGAGCTTACGGTGGACAAATACAATGAAGGATGTGATGGGGAGACCGCTTTTTAAACCGGATTTACACTGAAACTGAACTCAAGATTTGCCAGGATAGACTTTCGTCCTTAGCATCCAGATTTGCTGCTAAAGAGGCGGTGATGAAAGTCTTGGGCACGGGTGGAAGAGGTATTGGCTGGCATGAAATTGAAATCCTAACTGGCGCCGATGGCAGACCCTCAGTCAAACTCTACGGACAAGCTTTGAATAAAGCTGAAGAATTAAACTTAAAAGAGCTCTCTGTGAGCCTTTCTGACAGTAAGCAGCATGCCGTTGCTGTAGCCATAGGCATGTAAAATGCTTTATTTCAACTCTCTTTTTAACTTATCCATCACTTTAGCGAACTCTTGGTTGTATCTTCTTTCCTGGTTGGAAAGAAAATCCCCCCATTGGGGAAGCTGTTTTATCGCCTCATCAACACTAAGTTGAACAATCATGGTGCTTTGACCTTGCTGAATTTGTTTCACCCTTAGTTGGGGATTTTTTTCTACTTCAGCTCTTATACTATTATAGGCTTGCTCTACTTCTGCCCTATATCTCTTTTGTAAATCCTCCATCATGGTTAAATTTAGCTCAACTATCGAAGTATTCTGTTCTTCTTTGAGGGTTTCTATGGCTAAAATCCCCTCCCTTCTCCTTTGCAGCTCGGCCGGAGTACTCCCAAAACTAAGGGAATCTATCAGCCTTATCTGTGCCTCCCTTAAGAGCGAGGGCCTGCCTTCTTCCTTTAACCTCTTCCACAAGCTTTCAGAGTCAATCTGACCTTGGTAAAATTCCGAGAGTAGAGAGTTCACCCTCTCAGAATCTACCATCTTCTCTCTTTCTTCTTGGCTCAGCTCACCAATTCTGGCCAATCTTTCTCTAGCGATTGGTGGAAGCTCTTTCTCCCAATCTGTCATCGTTTACCTCCTTACAGCTGCCTTTCCTTGGAAAATTCGAATTGAGGATAACCTGACCCGAATTTTAATCCCCTCAGTATAAAATCCCAATGGAAATTTTACCCATGCAAGAAAAGGAATAGCATATATAGTATATAATAAAGATGGATTTGGAGGAGAGTGATGGGACTCAAACTTTATAAGACGCCACAGCTAGAGACCCCGATTTTGCTAGCTAGTTGGCCAGGAATAGGAAATATTGGGCTAATTGCTGTTGATACCTTAAGAGGGATGTTAGAGGCAGAAGAGTTTGGAGAAATTGAACCTTGGGAATTTTTCTATCCCAAGCGGGCCTTGATTAGGAAGGGAATTTTGGAAGCCCTAGAATTTCCTAGCAACAAATTTTATTTCAAGAAAACGGAGGGAGGAGATTTAATATTTTTCATTGGTGAGGAGCAACCTACTGAGGGAGGGAGGGTCTATGCTGAGGGAAGAAAGGCCTATCAAATGGCTAACCTCGTCTTGGATGTAGCTGAGAGGTTTAAGTGTCGCAGAGTCTACACTTCGGGAGCGGCTGTGGCTTTGACCCACCATACTATAAAGCCGAGAGTCTGGGCAGTGCCCAATAGCAAAATTTTAATCCAGGAGATAAAAGGATACGAGAACACCGTACTGATGTCAGACATCGAAGGAAGAGGTGGACATGGGAATATCACCGGCTTAAATGGACTCCTATTGGGTGTTGCTCAGAGGAGGGGGTTTGAGGCTATTTGCCTTATGGGTGAGATACCAGTATATCTTCAGGGATTGCCGCTGTCCTATCCCAAAGCCTCAAAGTCAGTGCTTGAGGTTCTCAGTCATTGTCTGCAAATAGAAATTAACTTGGACAAACTGGATGAATTAGCTGAAAAGGTAGAACGAAGAATTGAAGAATTCTACCAACAAATCCCTTTAGAAGTGCGGGGGCAACTGGATAGATTAAAGCATGTGACTTATGCCAAACCGAGTGAGCCTGGACCAATTACCGAGGAGGAAGAGAAAAGAATTATGGAAGATGTTGAAAAGTTCTTTAAGAAGCGAGGTGGGGGAGGTTGAGCCAGGAATATCCTTTTAAAATCTATAAGAAACCGAATCTTAGAAACCCCTCTTTAGTACTGGGTTGGAGTGAAGATGTAGGAAATTTGGGACGAAAAGTTACTGACTACTTGAATCGAAAGCTGAAAGGACAAGAATTTGCCGAGATTGAACTAGAGGATTTCTTTTCCCTAGGTGGAGTTACGATAAAAGGTGATCTGGCCCAATTTCCTGAAAGCAAGTTCTATGCGTGCCAAGAACATGAGCTGGTGGTCTTTCAGAGTGACTCCCCCAGAGCGGAATGGTATAGATTTCTAGACTCGTTTTTAGATGTGGCTGAGCAGCATTGTCAAGTAAAAGAGCTATATGTCCTTGGGGCCCTGGTTAGCTTAAGTGCTCATACTACTGCCAGGGAGTTATTTACCATAGTTAATTCACCGGAGATGAAAGAAGTCTTAAGCCAATATGACTTGGCCAGAGATATGGATTATCAAACTCCACATGGTGAAAGGCCAAGCTTAAACTCCTTTCTGCTGTGGGCAGCTAAAGTGAGGAATACTCCCGGGATAAGTCTTTGGGTGCCAATACCTTTTTACCTAGCAGCAACGGAGGATCCTCAGGCCCAAAAGAAAGTGCTGAGCTTCTTGGATGAGAGATTAGATCTGAAAATTGATTTCAGCGATTTGGATCAGGAGATCCGAGAACAAAATGAAAAGTTAGCCCAAGTGAGGTCTCGCCTTCCCCAAATCGACGATTATATTGCCAGGTTAGAAAGCAACCTTACTCTATCAGAAGAGGAAAACGGAGAACTAATAAAAAAAATTGAGGACTTTCTAAGGGAAGGAGGCTAAGGCTTACTTGGGCGAGGGAAGTTTACTAGGATGCTAGCGAAGATAAAAAGTGCGGCTGTAGTAGGGCTGGAAGGAGCCATAGTAGAAGTAGAGGTAGACATATCGCCAGGGCTACCTTCCTTTACCATCGTTGGACTGCCGGATAAGGCAGTACAAGAAGCAAGAGAAAGAGTAAGGTCAGCCATAAGAAACTCCAATTATAAGTTCCCTAACAGGCGTATTACTGTCAACCTGGCTCCAGCGGACCTAAAGAAAGAGGGCCCTGCTTACGACTTACCCATGGCCATAGGCATACTGACTAGCTCAGAACAGCTAAATGCTGATATTTTCCACAGTATCTTTCTAGGGGAACTCTCCTTGGATGGTAAGTTACGCCATACCCATGGGGTGTTGCCCATGGTAGCGTTAGCTAGAGATAAAGGCTTATCTACCATATTCGTGCCTTGGGATGATGCTAGAGAGGCATCCCTTATAGACAATATACACATATTCCCCACCGAATCGTTAGCGCAGCTGGTTGCTCACCTTCAAGGTAAAATAGACATTCCAGAGTATCATAGCGAGGTAAATTGGGAACAGGAATTTCACCCTAGTTACACCTTTGACCTCGTTTATATTAAGGGTCAGGAGCATGCCAAGCGAGCTTTGGAGATAACAGCGGCAGGAAGACACAATATACTCATGTGTGGTCCACCAGGAAGCGGCAAGACTATGCTGGCTCGCTCCTTGCCCTCAATACTCCCCCCACTGACCATGGAAGAAGCCATCGAAGTAACCAAAATCTACAGTGTTAGCGGATTGTTAGCACAGGATGCGCCTATAATGGTAGAGCGCCCTTTTCGCTCCCCTCACTACACTATTTCTCATGCTGGTTTGGTGGGAGGGGGACAATGGCCGCGGCCCGGCGAGATAAGCCTGGGACACCATGGGGTGCTTTTCTTGGATGAATTCCCTGAGTTTGGGCATGTTATTCTGGAATCGTTGCGTCAGCCAATGGAAGACAGAACAGTTACTGTCAGCAGGGCTCGCGGCAGTGTCACCTTTCCTGCTAGCTTCATGCTGGCAGCAGCTATGAACCCTTGCCCATGTGGGTATTATGGTGACCCTTTTAAGGAATGTAAATGTTCACCAGGAGAAATCTCTCGCTATCAAAAAAGGATAAGCGGCCCGCTGCTAGATCGTATCGACATCTTTGTTGATGTTCCCCACATTAATTATGAAAAACTCACCGAAGATAAGCCTGGGGAAAGCTCGGATAAAATCAGGGCCAGAGTCAAGGCAGCTCATGAAATACAGCTTGAACGTTTTCAGGGGACGAAGCTAAGGTGCAATGCCGACATGACGCCCAAGGAGGTGAAGGAATTTTGCGTGGTGGAACCATCAGCACAGAGCCTGATACGCGCCGCTATGAAACAGCTTCATCTCACTGGTCGTGCTTTTCACCGCATCCTGAAGCTTTCCCGCAGCATTGCTGATTTAGAGCATAGCAACAGCATCAAGGCGCATCACCTAGCTGAAGCCCTACAATACCGGCACAAGGAAATAATCTAGATATTAGGACAAAGCAATACACAGAAGTCCATGAGGGATACAATTGCATGCTTAGAGAGAACTTGGCTACCGCGAGCAATCTCTGTTAGGATAATCATCGCTTTCCTCGCATTCCCACCCGGATGGGAAATCCCGGATAAAGATAAATATAAATAAAGGAGGTACTAAATATGGGTAAGCTAAATGGCAAGGTAGCTTTGATTACGGGGGCTGGATCTGGAATCGGGCGAGCCAGTGCCCTCCTCTTTGCCCAAGAGGGTGCTAAGGTGGCTGTTGCCGACTATGTTCCGGAAGGAGGGCGAGAAACGGTCAAGATGATTAAAGAAGCTGGGGGCGAGGCTATTTTTATTGAGGTTGATGTTTCCAAAGCATCCGATGCCGAAAGGATGGTCAAGACAACAGTGGACACATACGGGCGGATAGATATCCTTTTCAATAACGCTGGTATCATGGGCACATTTGGTTCCACGGCCAGGACTCCAGAGGAGAAGTGGGACCTTATCATCAACACAAACCTTAAAGGCGTCTTTCTCGGTTCAAAATATACCATTCCGGTGATGCTCAACCAAGGTGGAGGCGTCATCATCAATACTGCCTCTACCTCTGGAACGGACGCTTTACCATACCTGCCTGTCTATAGTGCTTCCAAGGGGGGAGTTATCGCATTAACTAAATCCATGGCCATGGAATTGGGCGGAAAGAACATTCGAGTCAATTGTATTTGCCCGGGAGGCATCCAAACAAATATAGCCGCAGCTTCGGGCGTGCCCGGTGAGCATAATCCCCTTCCTGGACAACCATTGAGGAGGGCAGGCCAGCCAGAGGATGTCGCACATGCTGCCCTTTATCTAGCATCTGACGATTCCTCTTATGTCACCGGAGCAGCCTTTGTAGTCGATGGTGGCTGGACATCGGGGCGTATAATGTTTTTCAAGGACTAAAGTTGTAGCTGTTTTCCTTGTCCACTTAAGAGCCCACCATATGAACTGTCACCATTCCCTTAATTAAAGCCACACAACTCCGTTGACAAACGGAACGGGGTGTGCTAAACGTAAGCGGATGCCCTTGTCTGTCCACTGGCCTGTCGTCGCACTTGCGCTAAGGCAAGAGGAGGAGTCGCCTGCAAATCTTTGAAAAGGACGTAACCATGGAAGCAATGCAGAAGCTCGAGGAACATTTGAGGACTAGGGTGGATGAGTTAACAAAAATCAAGAAGGAGGGTGGTAAAATCATTGGTTATCTCCCAGGCGGCTACATGCCAGAAGAGCTAGTTTATGCCTGCGGAGCAATACCCATCCAGCTTATTCGAGGGGGAGACCCCGAGCCAGTGGCAATATCTGCAGGCTATGTCCCCCGTTTTTTGGACACCTTTTGTAGATCTCAGATTGGGTATAAGATATTAGGAGATGAGCCGCTCTATGAACTGATAGAGCTGCTAGTTGTGCCGGTGACGGATAATAATATAAGGGCCATAGCAGATTGTTGGAACTTCTACACCGATGTCGAGGTCTTTAGGTATGGTGTCCCACACACGAAGGATGACCTGGGATTTAACTACTACCTCGATGGCTTAAATTTATTCAAGGAGAAGCTGGAAAGTTTTACTGGCACTAGGGTTGAGGATGAAAAACTGAGGGAAGCCATTGCTTTGTCCAATAGGATGAGAGGGCTTTTTAAAGAGATAAGCCTGATGCGAAAATCCGAGCGGTCACCGATAAGCAGCAGGGATTTTGTCAAGCTGAATCACGCTTCCTTCCATGCCGATAGAGGCATAATGCTGGAGGTTTTAGAATCTCTGGCCAAGGAATTAAAGAGGAGGGAAATCCCCAATCCTTCAGGACCCAGGGTCCTTTTCACGGGCTCAACATTGGCTATGGGTGACTATAAGGTATTGGATTTATTAGAGGCAAGTGGAGCCCAAATTGTCATCGAGTACTTTGACGAGGGGCTAAGAGATTACTGGGAAAATGTAGCAAACGATAGCGACTCAATGAAAGCACTGGCCGACAAGTATTTTATGAAAAAGGTTCCTGGGCCTTATTTTAGGCCATCAAGAGAGAGGCTCGATTTCATACTGAAGTTGGCTCGGGATTTCAAAGTCGACGGAATCCTCTGGTATCAGTTGATGTACCGTGATGGTGCTGATATTCAATCATACCGTTTTTCCCAGATTTTGAAGAAGGAGCTAGATATCCCAATGCTTAAACTGCAATCAGATTGGGATATGGCCGGCGAAATAGGCCCCTTCAGGACAAGGATAGAAGCCTTTGTTGAGACGATAGGAAGGAGGAGGTAACCATGGAGTACACCAGTCTCTTCAAAATGTGTGGCTATGAGCTGGAGGAGATTGAAAAGGAGAAGCCCAGAATTGATAAGGCCTTCGAGATATTGGAAATCGGGCCGAAAGACATCGAGAAGGCTTTAGAGACCATTCCGCAGAATTTCGACATCGAACTTGGTGGCGTCCGGAAAGCTTTGCGCATCTGGTTAGAAGAGCTCCTCAATCTGATGCTGGCAAAGGAAGAGGGCAAAAAGCTAATCTACGGCACTGCTCCAGGTTTTCCTTGTGAGTTGCTTGAGGCCATAAGGGTAGCAGCCCCTGAAAAAGTCTATTGTGCCAATCCAGAGCTTTTATTGGGAACTGTTCTGGACAGTATGTTCGGTAAACATGATGAACTGGTCGAGGTGGCGGAAGGACACGGCTTGCCACCAGGGTTCGCCCACTGTTCCGTAGGCGAGGCAAAGCTCGGAGGCGTGGTCAAGAAATATATTCCGGTGCCAGATTTAGCTATATGTATGGGCATTTTTTGTGACCAAACACCTGAAACGGAAGACATGATCAGCGAGGTTCACGGATTCCCTGAACCGGTATTCGTGGATAACTGCCTGGACCTGAACTGGGATGAATGGGATAAGATCCCACTGCGAAAGATAGAATATTTGGCAGGCCAGGTTCGAAAGGCCTTGGATCGGGCTCAGGAAGTAATCGGCGTGGAGATTACCGACGACCACATTCAAAAGGCGCGCGTCAATCTTTTCAGGACGCTGGATGGAATCATGAGCATTTACGGACTGCTCGAAAACGACCCAATACCTATAAGCGTTGGTAACATCATGCCTATGGTCTACCTTTATTTCAATCCTGTGGCGGGTAGAGAGAAGGTTATTGAGGCATGCCAGATCCTGTATCAGGAGGGTAGAGAAAGGATTAATCAAGGATATGCAGTGGGTCCCAAGGGTGCCCCCAGAGTACTTTTTACCTGGCTCCCAAATATAGATAACAGTGTGGTGCATATTGCGGAGCAAGCGGGTCTAGTCATTATTATGCAGGTAGTGCTATGGCCAATGGAAGCCCAGCGGAAGCCCAGAACAGTACAGGGACCACTCCTGCGCCTTGCCGAGACCTACCTAAGAAACCCTTATATCTGCGGTTACGGTCCGGTAAACATGCAGTGGATTAGAGAGGCAAGTAAGCACTATAACGCAGATGGCGTGTTTTGGTATTGGATGTATAGTTGTCGTGTCCAGGCTGCTTTGAACCCAGTAGCGATGAGAAAATGGATAACAGACGAACTGGGGCTGCCAGTATTGATATTGGAGGGTGATTTCCATAGCACTCGAGAGTACAGCGGTGAGGCAGCGAGAACCAGAATAGAGACCTTCGCCGAGGTGCTAAGGGCTCGTAAAGCTGCCAAATCAAACTGAAGGAAGTTTCCATGCAAGCGGTGGAAAAACTGTCAGCTCACTTAAGGACCAGAGTAATCGAGTTGACAAAAATGAAAGGTGAGGGGCATAAAATCATTGGCTACACCCCGGGTGGCTACCTGCCAGAGGAATTATTATATGCCTGTGGGGCGATGCCGGTGCCTGTGAGTCTAATTCGGGGTGGAGAGCACGAGCCGGTGTTAGTCGCCGGGGCATATCTTCCCCGCTGGCTGGATACCTTCTGTAGAGCCCAGATTGGGTATAAGGTATTAAAAGAAGAAGCGCTTTACGACTTGATCGATCTACTTGTTGTGCCGATCACGGATAATAACATAAGAGCCATAGCAGATTGTTGGAACTTCTACACCGACGCTGAGGTCTTTAGATTTGGGGTTCCTCACTCTAAGACCAACAACGGGTTTCGGTACTACCTTGACGGGATAAATCTTCTTAAGGAGAAATTAGAGAAGCTGACTGGAACCGACATAACGGAGTCTAAGCTAATAGAAGCCGTCAACTTATGCAATAGGGAACGGGAACTCCTCAGTGAGCTAAGCCTGATGCGAAAGCTTGAGCGCCCACCGCTAAGCGGCCGGCATTTCTTAGAGCTGAATCATGCCTCTTTCCTGTCTGACAAAAGGGTTATGGTGGAGGTACTCGAGTCAGTTTGCGCCGAATTGAAACATAAAGAAGCCCCGACCCCCGGAGGGCCCAGGATTCTACTGACCGGCTCTACCTTGGCCTTTGGTGACTACAAGATTTATGATTTGATAGAGGGTGCTGGTGCCGCAGTTGTCATTGAGGAGTTTGCGGAAGGGGTAAGACATTTCTCTGAGGCAGTTCACCTTGATGGTGACCTGATGGAGGCACTTGCTGACCGTTATTTTAGGAGAAGAGTCCCGCCGGCATGGTTTAGACCGGGTAGAGAGAGGCTGGATTACTTGGTAAAGCTGACCAGAGATTTCAATGTCAACGGTGTTATCTGGTACCAGTTGATGTATCGCGACTCCTATGATATCGAGTCATACTATTTCCCCGACATACTAAGGAGAGAGACAGGCCTATCAATGCTAAAGATCGAATCGGATTACGATGCCTCTGAAATAGGCCCTTTCCGAACTCGCGTCGAGACCTTTATCGAGACCATAAAATAGAGAAGTTTTACAATGTACAGCGAATTTTTCAAAGTATGTGGCTTCGAAGCTGAGGAGCTAGACAAGGAAAGAGCCAGGATTGATAGGGCATTCAAACTCGCTGGAATAGGTGTTGAGGATGTGGAGAGGGCCGAGGAGAGAGTCAAAAAGTACTTTGATACCGAATTACTCGGGGTCCGCCAAGCTCTGAAAATATGGCTAAGGCGGCTTATCGACCTGGTGCTGGCCAGGGAGGAAGGAAAGAAGATTATAGTCTACCCTAGCTGGCCACCTGAGCCCCGAGTTGTTTCAACTGTGGCAATGGCATCCGAGGACGTGTTCTGCGAGACCCCGGAGATAGTAATGGATGTCGTAATGGGGCAGATATTTGGCAAGCTCAATCCTATACTGGAGGCAGGAGAGGAGCACGGGCTGCCTCCGGGATTGGGCATGTGTTCCCTCAATCAGGCCCGAGTAGGAGGGATAGCCAAGGGAATAGTACCAATCCCTGACATAACCATGACCACGAGCTTCCTTTGTGACCAGACGCCTAAGACGGATGAGTTGCTGCACGAAATCTATGGGGTGCATAACATATTCCTTGATAGTTGCATTGATGCACCCTGGGAAGAACCCATGGAGAGTTCCCCGCGCTGCATTAGCTACTTTGCCCCCGAAATAAGCAGGGCCATACAAGAGTTCGAGGAATCAACGGGAGTCAGACTATCTGATGAGCAACTTCGCGATGCCAGAGTTGCATATGCCAAGCCTGTATATGTCTATCAGGAAATCATGGACCTGATGAAAGAAGCTGACCCACAGCCGATAAGCCAGGTTGACTTAGGGCTACTATACTGGCTGATACAGGCTCCGGAGCGAAGAAGTTTAGAGAAAGGGTTAGCAGTGGCTAATGCCTTTGCGAGGGATATCAAAGACAGGATTGATGCAGGCTATGGAGTGGTTGAAAAGGGGGCTCCCAAGGTAGCGTGGTTTCTTCACCACGCTACGGACCCGACCGTGATGCACATGGTCGAGGATCTAGGTCTAGCAATACCCGTAGTTGCTGTACTTTGGATTCCCCCTTGGCTAAAGGCGAGGAGCCGATTCACTACTTTCGCTGAACGGGTTGCCGACCAAACCGTAAGAATGGGGATAAACCGCAATACGATGGGCGCTGTTCGTTTGTTCCAGGAATGCTGTAAAGAGTTTAACGTAGATGGTTTGTTGTACCTATATCTCTTCTCCTGTCGCCCAATTTGCCTAACTGCCTTGATGGTCAAGAAGGGTGTAGAGGACCAGATGGGCATACCGGTACTGGCACTGGAGGGCGATGTCTGGGATACCAGAGATTATAGTACTGAGGCATTGAAAACCAGGGTAGAGGCCTTTGCTGAGATGCTGAGGGCTAAAAAAGTTGCCAAGAAGTAGGAGGTAATAACATATGTTAGTAGCTGGCGTTGACGTTGGGGCTGCTACTGCCAAGGCGGTGATTATGTCAGATAGCAAAGTTGTGGGGCAAGCTATTATTCCTACGGGTGATCGCATAGTAGTAGCGGCAGACAAGGTAACCAGGTTGGCGTTGGAGAAGGCTGGATTGTGGAGAGGTAATTTCGATTTCGGCGCCGACTTTGATTATGTAATTTCAACTGGCTATGGCCGGCATGGTGTTCCCTTTGCCAATAAGGCAGTAACCGAGATCATCTGTCATGCACAAGGAGCACACTTTCTGCTGCCAGCAACTAGGACAATAATTGACATTGGGGGGCAGGACAGCAAGGCCATTGGGCTGGATGAGAGAGGGAATGTCATCAATTTTGTCATGAATGATAAATGCGCTGCTGGCACAGGAAGATTTCTCGAGGTTATGGCACAAGTTCTTGGTGTCACCATAGAGGAACTGGGACCAATAGCTCTTACCAGTAAAAATCCGTGCCAGATAAGCAGTACCTGCACCATATTCGCTGAATCGGAGATGGTCTCCCTGAGAGCTGAAGGAAAGTCCAGGGAAGATTTGATCGCCGGGATAGTGAAGGCTGTGTCTTCCAGAGTAGCGGTTATGGGGAAAACCGTCGGTTTTAAGAGGGATGTAGTTTTTACTGGTGGTGTGGCCAAAAACGTAGGGGTGAAAAAGGCTTTAGAAGAAGAAATAAAGATGGAGATTATAGTTCCTGAAGAGCCACAAACTATGGGCGCTCTTGGAGCGGCTTTACTAGCTAAAGCAGAGCTGAGCTAAAAGCTACCAGGCTGGCTAGAGCGGTTATCTATTATCCGTTGTTTAACCCTTCCTGCCCGTTTTATCTCCCCTGGCCCTACAAATTCTATCCGTGGTCGAGTCAACAAGTCTGCCTCGACACTCTCCCTGACTGGGACGATGTTCAATAGGGCGTTAGTTAACTTCTCTTCGACTCTGGCCTCCTTCTCGGTCAACTCAACTTTGCAGGTCAAGCAATCCCTATCCTCCTTCTTAGCTAGGAAAACTCGATAGTCAATGAGGTTCGGGAAAGAGTAGAGCACATCATCGAATAACGCCGGGTATATCTGCTTTCCTCGCCCTATTGTCGCTATCAAGCCAGCTCTTTTCGTAATCATGCCTATCCGGCCCAGGGTGGAAGCTCCGCACTTACAAGGAGCGCGAATCAATCTAGATATGTCTCCCGTCCTGTATCGGATTAAAGGCATCCCTTCCCTGCTAAGAGTGGTGAAGACCAATTCCCCTTCATCGCCTTCTCCAAGCACTTCCCCAGTAGCTGGATCCACAACTTCGAACAAGAAATCAGCCTCGTTAAAGTGGAAGCCATCATGGGCCCGGCACTCTATTGCTGCTGATAATCCAGCCTCGGTCATGCCATAGTGGTGGTACACCTCCGCCTTCCAAAAATCTCCCAAATTCCTCCTCATTGATGGGGACAAATATTCAGATGTAATAAAAATGATTTTCACTCCTATTTTGGCCAAGTTATGGGATTGCCTTGCTTCTTGGGTAATCCGATAGATGCGAAATGCTGAGCCCATGAGCATGACCGGCCTAGCCTCTTGGATAGCCTCGATCTGCTCCTCAGTGTCCACGGTGATATCTCCAGCAACAGGAAAGCCGCCCATCTTCTCAACTCCTCTTGCTACCAAGTTCACCTGGCTCATAGGTGTCCCATTGGCCAGAAATATTTGAATTACACAGCCCTGGGAAGCCAGCCCGTTGGAATAAAGCGCTGTGTTCATGATTGCTGCCATACCATCCGTGATTATCTCCAAATCATCTCCTGTGAAAAAGACCTTCTTGGCCTGACCAGAAGTCCCTGAAGTGACACGAGTAAATACCCTGTCAATCTTGGTTAAAGAGACGGAAAGAAGCTTGTATGGGGCCTCTGCCAAATTGGCCGGGGTGGTAAGGGGTATCTTGGACAAATCGGCCAAAGATTTCACGTCACTGGGATTAATGCCGTGTTTACGGAATAGCTCTTGATAAAACACACTTTCTTGGCAGGCATGATTCAGGGTTTTTCTCAACTTAAAGAGCTGAAAATCCTCTATCACCTTGGCGGTGATGGTCTTCAAATCTTTCTCAGATATATACTGCTGACATTCAGGGTTCTCCTTCACCTCTTGCCTAATCTTATTGTGAATCCACTCCTCAAGAAACATAGCTAACCTGTGACCTAACCTTGCCTTTCTGGTGTAATCTTTCTCCACTGGTGCTGGTGAGATAAAAGGCGCAAAAAGGTACCAACTGCTTATAACGGGTAACCACATGGATGCAGCATCCCTGTAGTCTCTTCAAATCAACAGTCCAGGCATCCTGAAAAGGCATGCCTGAGATTGACAGATAATGCGTTTCGGCCCGCTCAAAAAAGCTCTGCCAGGAGCCAGACTGAGCCTGGCCTCGTTTTCCTTCTTTTTCAACAAATCTCCCTCGCCCGGAGATAAAGCGCCGCACATGCTCAGCAGGAGATTCTTTTACACAACCCGAACCTAAAAGAGGACTCTGTCTAAGTTCAAAGTTGGTGGTCGCCTGTAGCGCACCATCTTCCATCAGCACATAAAAAGCCGAGAAGCCACAGTGGGAGTCCTTGCGTCTCCGAGGCACAAAGTCTTTAACCTTGACTTCACCCCCTGTCTGAACCTCAAGCGCCTTGATCACATCCGGTATCGTTATTCTAGCCTCATTTCTGGGCATTCTCGGATACCTACCAAAATAACTAATCGGTTGAAAGTGGATGCCTTTCACGACCGGAATCTGCCTCTTGGCAAACCGAACAATGTCTCCTATTTGATGGTCATTGACATTGGGGATTAGGGTTGGGACGAGAATAGTTCCTATTTTAACTTCAGCACAATTTTCTATGGCTTGAACTTTAAGCTCGAATAGATTGGCACCTCGGGTATAACGGTAAACATCATTGGAAACACCATCGAATTGCAGATATATCAGGTCAGCGCCAGCCTCCTTTAACCTACGGAGATACTCCTTGTCTTTGGCAATCCTTAAGCCATGGGTATTTATCTGGATATGCCCAAAACCCATCTCCTTGCCCAGGGCTATAATCTCAGGCAAGTCGTCACGGATGCCAGGCTCTCCGCCACTTAGTTGTATAGGGCAAGGTCCTGAGGCTTCCAAAACAGTCCGATACATCTCCCTGATTTCGTTGAGATCGGGGTCGCGTCCCGAATCTTTATTAGCACTGGCAAAGCAAACTGGACACGCGATATCACATCCACTTGTGACTTCCATAAGGACTGTGCAGGTCTCCCCTTCATGATTGGGGCAAAGCCCACAATCATAGGGGCATCCCCTCTCAGTCGGAGTAAATCTCTTTTTGATTAATTTGGAGTTCACTTCACCGATCCCCCATTCCCAGTAAAGCTTATCACCTCGCCAGATGAGAACCTTGAAATCACCGTGCTCAGGGCATGCCTTTTCTAGATAGACATCCCCCCCTTCCACCAACCTCCTGGCTGGTATCTTTCCTAAGCACTCAGGACACAGGCTTTCTGTTTCCTCGAAAAACCCTTCCACCTCCAATATCACTCCTCAGGCTTGGTAAAGGCTAGCAAAGCGTAGCCCGGCCTCCCTTGTTCAAATAAGCTTTGCCAAACATTATCGACTACATCCCCATTTTTTTCTTTTGACGAGCTGGTTGACCTTTCCCAGACCTGAACTGAAAATGCTTCCCATGAGCCAAAGCTCACCAATGCCTGATAAGCCACCTTTTTTAATACCTCAGAATGGTCCTCAATATAAGTGTCCCTGAAGCCAACTTGCTCAAAAAGCTCGACGTAGCCCCCAAGGGTTTTGGCACCAGCAATACAGGAAGCGAAGCTTGCTTTGGTGCGGAGCCCTTCAGATATCTGCCCGCGGAGGAAGACGTCGGTAATCACCAGCTTGTGCCTGGGCTTTAACACACGCTTGATTTCTATGGCGGCGGCCTCTTTACTTGGCAGGAGCGAAAAGGAACATTCGCTGATAACCGTGTCAAATAGCGAATCCCTGTAAGGCAGACATTCTCCATCGCCCAGAAAAAGATCCACCTTTCCTGATAACCCCTCGCTCTGCACCTTGTCTCGCGCCAGGGATATTAGTTCAGCTGATAAGTCTATCCCAGCCACATAGCAACCATATTGTTGAGCTAAGAAACAAGCAGTAATCCCTTTGCCACAGGCTATATCCAGGATCCGAGAGCCCTTATCTATTTTGGCAAGCTCCGCTACTCTCGTCGTCAACTTTAAACCACCTGGGTGCAAGGTATCCCCAAGGATGCTGCCAAAAAGGGGGGACTCATATGTCCTGGCCGAAAATTGCTTGGTTTCCTCAACTCCATCCTGCATTTAGAACGTCAAGCCTTTGCTAGCTTATCTTCCAGTGGCTAGCCTAGAGTTTCGCCTCTATTTCTTCCTCGCCTTTGCTCACCACCTCGACAACAGTCTTCTCCGTTAGATATGCTGCGCCACATCCAGGGCACTGCAAACCCGGAATAAAGCGGACTATCTCCATGTACACGGCAGTGAGATCTTTTTCCTCCACTTTCTGCTTACATTTAAAACAGTACCACTCTTCCATTATTCCTCCAATTCTGCCCTATGAGAATACGCCGTATGGACAATATAAGTTTTTTCTCCGGCAATCGAATATTCAACATAGAACGTGACGTCTGTGATTTTAAGCTTTGCTAAAAACCTTTGTGTTTCTGGCTGATAAAGCTTTTCGCCTCTACTTTCTGCATTTTGGATGACCATTTTTACTTCGTCATCCAGTATATGCCTGGACTTTAAAATTTCGCTTACGTCTTCGCTCTTTTGAAGCTTTATAGCCTCATATTCCTGAGATGACATCGTAACAACCTCCTTTGTTAGGCGAAGTCAGGGGTTTATCCTTAATTGAATGTACTCAGCTGCACTAAAAAGCCCGCTACAGAAGCTAACCCGCGCTTATCCAGCGATATTCTACGCTCCAGCTGCTTTTACAGCAAGGAGCATCACCCTCATCTTCTCCTTTCTAATTGCGACTTCAGAAGCGATTGGTTCTCCCTCCGAATCGATGCCTTGTTAGACGGTTTAAGCCTGTCCTCTACCCAATTGGGATTGAAGATTAGGTCGAGAACGTGGATGGATGGTTTTTCTCGGGCGAAAGCCTCGCGACAACTACTACAATAGGTGAGCATATCGAAAGGTGCTTCAGCTATTCTCCGTTTAGTTATATTTTTTGCCAGATCAAAGTCCACAAAAGAAATCACCCCCCCTACCCCACAGCAGCAAGTCATATCCCCAGAGTATTCCATTTCCTTTATTCGATAGCCAATTCTCTTTACCAATGTCCTTACGCTCTGCTGAATGTCTTTCTCCCACCTAGCTTTACAGGAATCATGAAGGGAGAAGGTCCACTCACGTGTTTTCTTCGTCTCTGGAAGTCCAACCTCCACCATTGTCTCATATAGGGACCTCATCTGTAACTGAGGTGCATAGTGCTTAAAGTTATAGTAGCAATAAGGGCACGCTACAATCATCTCAGAAGCTCCCAATTCCTCCATCGCCGACTCTAATCGTTCTAACATTTCTTCGAATTGTAGTTCCTCTCCTAACTCCCGAGTAGGAGCCCCACAACACCCCAGGATGATGCCAGTGCCAGGTAACCTTTCACGAAGATAATCGTAGGTCTTAATAACCAGAGAGGGGGAATAGCCCGATAAACTGCAGCCAGGGAAGAAGACCCTCTTACAGCCATCAATATTCGGATCGGGAAGGGACAAAGCAAAAGATCTTGATAGGCTCCACTCTTGGTCCTTCCTTACATACTTATGGGCAGGCAAGGGAGCTAATCCCTCTTTTACTAGCTGCTGACGTGCCTCCAGACACATCTTCCCAATGTTTAAATCCTCGGGGCAAACCCTTTCACACAAATCGCAAAGATTACAGGAGTAAGGAACACGGAGATTTTCCCTAAAAAAGCCACCCTTGAATTTTTCAGCCAGTTCTCTGGGGGTTTTACAGACCTGCTTCAGAAATTCGCAGTCCTCAACGCAAAGCTCACAATCATAGCATCCTTCAATGATTTTGCTTATTTCGCTCATGGCCAGAATCTATTCTAGGTTCAGACATGAAGGCTATCATCCTGACGGAGTGAATAATTCTTAATTATGCCTCCCCCGTCTTGCTCTTAATCCCGTCTCATTATGGTCTTACCTAAATTCCCATTTTTGATATTACGCCCAACTGCTTAGTCTAACGTAAGGGCAGGTAATTTGCAAAGCAGACTCTCATTTAAACAATATTTCCTTTGATATGGACATGACTGTGCGTTTCACTTACCAATCTGCCAGCATCACCCCCTTAGGGGGATTTGCCTTTTCCCAAAGCATTACGCCCCTAACCGCGCCATAGCAGTGACAAATTTGAACTGATTGCTACCTTTGCTTTATGAAAATGCCACTCGGATAAGTCTGCGGAAAGCTAAAATCACTATATCATCGCCAATCTCGGAAATGGCAATAGCACTAAAACAAGTCGTGTGGCGGTACTGACACAAAGAAATAGTCTTCGACAACCATTAACAGTGCCTCGTTGCCCCCCAATAATCCAGGAAATCCTAATACATAATTAGCCATAGGACCCCACCACCTATCAACAGTATACTACCAACAACAAGGGAAATCCTGCCTCCTATCTGCCAAGCGCTTAGCCAGGAACGCTCTGGTTCATGGGTTAGAGACTCTTTAATGTCCTTTTGGGTTAACAAAATAGAGTTGTAATATCTTTTCTGCTCTCTTCTGTTCCAAAGAATAAAAATAATACCCAGAAGGAGGAAGAAGCCTCCCATCCCTAAAATAGCCTGGCAAACAGCGAGTGACATATTACTCACAACTAAAAATCAAAGGTCAAAATCAAGACACGAAGTCTTCTGATTTCACTTTAACTCTACAGTCGCCCCAGCAGCTTCCAATTTTTGCTTTATTGTTTCGGCCTCTTCCTTGGGAATGCCTTCTTTTACTACCTGTGGAGCAGCTTCTACCAAATCCTTAGCCTGCTTTAATCCTAGAGTGGTTACCTCGCGTACTGCCTTAATAACCTCGATTTTCTTCTCGCCAAAACTCTTCAAGGTGACGCTGAATTCTGTCTTCTCCTCTTCCGGGGGTGTTTCTGCTGCCACGCTAGGAGCAGCCGCTGGCGCTGCTACTGCTACAGGAGCAGCACTAACTCCAAATTCACTCTCCAGGGTCTTGACCAAATCAGCCAGATCCAGAACCGTCATATTCTTAATGGCAGCAACAATTTCCTCCTTGGTCAAACCCTTAGCCTCTTTCTTTGCTCTCGGAGCCTTCTTTACCTCCCCTTCTTTAACTTCTTTCTCTGATTCCTCTGGTGACATGATTTCCTCCTTTATTATTTGTTAGTAGTTTGAGCCCTATTCTGCAACAAGTTTAATAGACCCTGCAATGGAAAGCTAAGAATATTATATAAAGTTCCTAAGGGGGCCTGTAATTGCCCAATTAGTTTGGAGATAAGAACTTCTCTAGTTGGCAAATTGGCCAGGCTTACCACCTCCTCTGGACGCAGAATTCGATCTCCTAGCAATCCTCCTCTAATTTCTAAAGACAATGCCGCAGACTTGATGTATTGGTTGAGAGCCTTAGCTGTATTAACTATGTCATCATAGCCAAAAGCCAGGGCCATAGGACCTTCGATTATATCCATCAGTTGTGGCTTGCCTATCTTCTCAGCGGCACGATAGACCAGAGTGTTTTTGACCACATGATACTCGACACCTGCTTTTGCCAGGGCATTACGCAACTCAGCCATTTGTTTAGCAAGCAAACCCTGATAATTAGTAGCGATGATAATAGTGCTTCGCGACAAATCATCAGCAAGGCTACTGACTATTTGCACCTTTCTGTCTCTTAACATACTCACCCTCTCTTTAATCCTTTCCCGCGAAGGAAAAGGAAGTCTATAACAAAAATCCCTGTGCCAGCCTAACACAGGGTTAACTCAAGCCTCGGCAGGCGACTTATTTAAACCCTCGGGGTACCTGCTGTCACTGGCGTCAATTTATTATAACACAGGGAATCAATTAGTTAAAGCAAGCGGTTTGAGGCTGGTTAGTTGTTAAGGGGAGTAGCACAAGCAGTGCTCCCAAATTCCCAAATAGCAGAGCTTACAACACTCTCCCAAATGCAGAAGTTCCGTGGCGAGATTCCAAAATAGCGGCAGGTGAGTCTGCATCACGATTATGAGAATTGTAGTGAGCAAAGCACTTCACTCGCTGTCCAGCCTTTTTAAATAGAAATCAGATACTTGGCAAGCTCATATTTAACTTGAACAAAATCAGGTGATGAGTTGAAGTTGTCTAAATATTCAAGCGGTATTCCTTCGCTCCTTATCGCCTTGTGGTCAGAGAAAACACAATAACAACTACAATTAACGAGGCTAGTATACCAATGGCGAGCCATACCCAAAATGGGGTCGCAGGTGCTGCTGGTGACGCTGGTGGTGCAACTGGCTCTGACATGACAGTAAAAGTAGCTGTGGCAGGCTCGCTGGGTGCAGGCTCAAGAGCCCTCACCTGCCAGAAGTATGTTTTGCCCCAATCAAGCTTGTCGGTATAGCGATAAGCCGGAGTAGGCAACTCCTCTCTAACTATCACCTGCGTCAAATCAGCATCTTCGGCTAAGATAAACTCGTATTCTGTCGTATCGGAGAAACCTATCCAAGAAAAACTTGGCGATCTCGGTGTGTTTCGGCTGCCGCTTTGTGGAACTTCCAGGATGGGGGCACCATGCCTTTCTCCCACCGAGCTGCATATTTTCACAGTAAATTGCATAGGAGGCGACCAGCGACTATGAACCCGCTCCCCTTCTATGCTTTTGCTGCTTCTCACCTTCCAATAATAAGTCTTGCCACAAACAAAACGGAATGAATCTTCAGGTGGACACCATGAGGGATTGCAGCAATCCGGAGGAACTATGTTCTCTACCTTATATAATATAGTAGAAAAGTCTTCATCCTGGGCTATCCATAGCTCATATTCTCCAGCTAGAGGCAACTGCTGCCAGTGAAAGCAAAACACTGCAGCCTCGCACGTGCATATGTCACACGGCATAAATTCGCCCAGGGCTGGAGATGTTGGCCACGGTGTTTTCAAAACGAAGGTATCGGAGTAAACCCAGAGGCGACCAACAACATTGTAGTCTGGATCATCGTATTGGGATATATCTCCATTGAAATACCTATTATCGTCAATTGCCCATAGGTCGATGGCCTCACCGTCCGCATTGTATATTGACCTTAATGTGCCTGGCTTGAATTCAACATTCCCTTCTAGCCCTAATTCAAGGCTATCCCAATCATCCTCCGTGATAGTTTCCTCATGAGGTATTAGAGTGCGGGCAACGCCTGGGCCATAAGCTCCATAAAGGGCACCGCCATTTTGAGCCAGGTCATGAAATGCTCCAGGGCAAGGAGGGTTTAATTTCTTCCATGAGGTAGTACTTCCCACAGTCCAGCGATAAATTTGACATACACCACTTGCGGCGTAAATAAAGTGGTTGCTATCAAAATCCTTGTCAGGAATTACCCGCATCTTCCCCGGCTGGGGCACAGCTTCGGTAAGCTTAAAGCTAGCTCCACCATCGGTAGAATAGGCGATCTTGCCTTCACTGCCATCATCACCGACAAAGACGGAATTCTCGCCACTGACAGATATAGAATAGCCATGGAGAAGCCCGGTATCTATATTCATTTGCCAGTTCCAGCTACCTCCCCACAGCGCTTCATCCCACCAACATTTATGCACCAGGTTATCATCCAAAATATAGAACATCTCATCGTTGACAACAGCTAAATCAGTGATGTTGGGGCAGTCCCAGACTTGCTCCCATGTTTGTCCTTTGTCTAAAGAATAGCGGGCATCATCAGTATCTACAATGGCGAGGAAAATGGCTTCTCTCGTACTCCCTTCAGGGGTATGCCTTAGAATTATGTCACCTCCATGTCTTAGACATAGAATTCTTTCCCAGGTGTCTCCCAATAATTTGCTCTCGCTTCGCCAGATGCTGTCGAAGTCGGCACCTATCGAGGCGAGGTAAAGGGTGTCGTAATTAGCTGAAAGGGCAAAATCCGAAAGCCTGCTCATCTTGGTGTCTATCAGGCTAAGCTGATTCCAAGTATCGCCCTCATCTTGGCTTTTGGAAAAGGCACTTTCGTCCCACTCACCCTTATCGGGATCGCTGCCTCGCCATGGGCCATCGGGTAGAGCCATATCTGCCCAATCAGCAGCGCTTTCCACATGATTGGTGCTGGTTCCACAATAAGCTAGTTCACCGTCAGAACTCCAGGCAACCTGAGCATTAGCACGCTGGGAAAAAGCACCACCGGTAGGCGGTTTACTCGGTTCTTTCCAATCAGGGTAGTATTCCTCAGGATTAAGACATACGTGAATCAAGGCACTGGCTGAGTTTGCTTTGGATTCTACTTCCCCTGCTAGAAGCTTACCCCCACTGCAAGTACCGTTATAAGCAATTGTGGCTATGGCAACATCCTCGCCGTTGTTGACATCCATTCTGTGAACCATGTCATCCTCTATTCGGTAAACATCATCAGCCGTTGTATTTGAGCTATAAGCGGCATAGACAACTCGCGTGGCAGCGTCTTCTCCTGAATAATCTGAAGGCAGCGTCAAATCAGAGACGATGATTTCGCTTTCTCCTGGTGATTCTCCGCTACTCTCGCTTATCTCCACCTGGCTGGGGTGAGTCACATCCCAGTCTGTGGTGTCCTCAAAGGTGTTCCTTATTCCGGTACAAAGATAGGTCTTATCGGTATCACTGGCAATAACCAACATAGTTTTATCACTGGAATAACTTGGTGAGAAGCGAACTGTAGTCACGTCCAAGTTTAACCCTTGAGCTTTCCAGGTGCCAAGGCCTTCTATCTCTCTTACCCAGACATCGCCGTTCACAATACCATCGGGACTTCTTGTACCAATGGCAATATCCCGGGAGTCGCCATATTCTTCTGAAATGGCAATATCGCTGATGAGCAAGCCACCCAAATCAGGAACGCTGGTATCTACCCAAGTCTCACCACCATCCTCAGACGCATAGACTGCTGTCCTATTGTTGGTGACCACAGCCACCAGCTCAGGGTTACCCGGCGCCAAAGCTATATCCCAGGCAGGCAGATTAGCTCCTGTGGCATTGAGAGCTGCAGTTAAATCATCCCAGGTAACCCCACCATCAGTTGACTTATAGACTTTGTCGTTCGGAATATCTATGGCATAGAAAGTCTCGTTATCAGACCCAATCGCCAAAGCATTTATCTCGCTGGGGCTAACTACTATAGCTCCTTCTTCACTCGGAGTGTCCACAATAGACCACTTGGACTCGTCTGGGCTAGCCGAAGCTGAGCCATTCCCTGATAGGAATAGGCCGGGGGATAACAACAGAAGCGTTAATCCTAGGCATAGTGCTAGAAGATTTCTCTTGGGCCTCAAGCATGATGATGATAACACCTAAATGTTAGAATCCTATAAAGATTTGGGGATACTTTGTATTATTGTTGGCTGTTTCCTATTGCTTTGTCAATAGGCGGGCTAAACCTTTCCATCACTCCAGATAGCTTAACCGAAGCTTCAGCCCAAGCTCAAGGGATAGCTAAAGTGCACTGGATGTTCTCAAAAGCCCTTTGACTGTAACGCAGGCTAGCAAGACTTACATGAATTAATACTAGTACCAAGTTACCATACTAGTACCAAATTACCATTGACAGGAAGGGTGATTATGTTAGCATGAGTGTTAGATATGAAGGTAATAGAATCTGCAGGCAAAAAGCAATTTGAGCAGCTCAAAAGTCAGTTCATACAACGGCTTAAGAGCCAGGGCTATGAAGTGGAGCAGGATGCTACGATGAGAGGTAGATCGGGTGCTGAACATAGTTTTGACATCTTGGCTCACAGAGACAATGGCTTTACTGCTTACACTGTGGCCATAGATATTTTCGCGAGCGACAACCAGGAAATAGGCCTGGGACAAGTCTTTGGCTTTGATGATAAATGCTATGACTGTGGCGTTAGAGACAAAATTCTTATTGCTCTACCCAAGCTTGACTCTGTAGCCACTCGTTTTGCCCAAGGACAACGGGTAAAGGTATTTGAAGAAGTGAGCTTAAAAGCATTCTTGGCTTCATCTCCACCCCCTAAGAAACGAGCCGAAGAAAGGCTCTCGCGCATCCCTGAGACAAAATCTGAATTGGCACGAGCCTTGACACAACTCGGCTATAAGGTCGAAGAAAACGCCACACTTTCGGGAAGATCAGGAGCAGAATATACCTTTGATATTTTGG
The DNA here is from genome assembly GCA_034414335.1 of Dehalococcoidia bacterium. Taxonomy (GTDB): domain Bacteria; phylum Chloroflexota; class Dehalococcoidia; order GIF9; family AB-539-J10; genus RBG-13-51-36. The sequence continues at coordinate 12,367 of DAOUMB010000153.1, read as the reverse complement.
CTTCCTTTGACGATGGCCTTGTAACTCAAAACATAGGCATAGACAATATGACCAGCTGTGAGTTGAGCTTAAGTCAGATATCTCTATTTGATACTAAAGCTTATGACGCTGGAATTCAGGAGAAAGTTCTTCTGGTTACTGGGGAGCCTGCTCCCGAAGCTAAGCAGTTCGCTCAGCAACAGAGAATAAGAATCATCCAAGTTGGAACTCAGGAGGCAAAAACATCCCCCTTACAGAGCGCCGTCGCGGAGTTATTAAGCACGGGGCTGGAGGTAAAACCCTTCAAAAAGAAGCCTGTGCCTGAAGTCTTGCAGATGATCCCCGAAGCTATGGCGAGAAGATTTAATGCCGTGCCTATAGCTATTATAGACAACGCTTTACAAGTGGCTATGGCGAACCCTGCTGACATCTTTGCCTTAGAGGCCTTAGCATTACAGAGCAGGATGAGGATAGAACCCATAGCTGTCAGTGAAAAGGAAGTTCAGGAAGCCATTGACTTTAATTATAGGGGCTTTGGAGAAATTGAAGAGCAAGTATCTCGTATCCCCACACGCTGTGAGGAAGGAGATAAGACAAGCCTGATTGAGGCTACCGCCGATGCCCCCGTCGCTAGTGCTTTACGTCTCATGATTGAGGAGGCGAGTAAAGCTAGAGCCTCCGACATACATATCGAGCCCGAGGAGGATAAGTTGAGGATACGCTATCGCATTGATGGTGCTCTCCAGGATGTTATGTCTCTTCCTTCCAAAATACATCTTCCTCTTACCTCCAGAATAAAGATAATGGCTGATATGAATATTGCCGACCACCTCCGCCCCCAAGACGGACAATTCTCCACTGAGTCTGCAGGTAGGCCTATAGATATTCGCGTGGCTACCTCACCCACTGTTCGTGGTGAAACCACAGTGTTACGCCTTCTGGACAAATCACTGGTGATTATGGATTTGTCTCAGCTAGGTTTTTCTCCTGAAAGTTTAGCTAGGTATGAAAATATGCTCAAGGTTCCCTTTGGCATGATTTTAATTAGCGGTCCCACCGGGGCAGGTAAGACCACTACGCTTTACGCCTCAATAAATAAACTAGACAGGGTATCCCGGAACATAATCACTATTGAGGACCCTGTGGAATACCGGTTCGTCAGTATCAATCAAATTCAAGTCAATCCCAAAGCAGGGCTTACCTTTGCCAGCGGGTTACGCTCTATACTGCGGCTTGACCCCGACGTTGTGCTGGTGGGCGAAATTCGTGATGCTGAAACTGCCAATATAGCCATCCAGTCGGCTTTAACCGGACACCTGGTTCTCTCTTCCATCCATGCCAACGATGCTGTAGGCGTAGTCTTTCGCCTTCTCGACCTAGGCATAGAACCCTTCCTGGTATCTTCAGCACTTATCGGTGTGGTAGCTCAGCGTATGGTGCGTCGCATTTGCCCTGATTGTTCCGCGAACAAAGAAGGCTCTGTGATGGAACAAGTAGCTTACACCGAGGCAACTGGTGAAAAGAAAACCGAATTTCTCTACGGCAATGGCTGTGACCTATGTAGCTATACTGGTTATCGAGGCAGAACGGGGATTTTCGAAATTTTGCCGCTGAGCGACAACATAAGAATGCAAATACTGAAGGGTGCCAGCACCGCTGAGGTCCGAGGACAGGCAATAGAGGAAAGAATGGTGCCGCTGCTCAAAGACGGCATGCTCAAAGTAAAAGCAGGCATCACTACCCCTGCGGAAGTACTGCGCAATGCCTATTTTATAGAGTAAGAATAGAATGAGGTGGTCAATGAATTAGATTTGGTGTGACCTTTTAAGGTCATACCAAATGCAGGAGAGTTATATGGATTTTCAATATGTAGGTTACACTCGGGATAGAAAGCTTTTGAAGGGCAAGGTTACTGCGGTTAACGAAGAGGCGGCTTTGGATGTGCTCAAGTACAGCGGCTATAACGTGCTCAGCCTCAAGAAGATTACACCATTTTTCAATGTTGAGAAGCTAAGCGCAACTTTCTCTCAGATAAAGCCTCAAGAGTTGGTCATGTTTTCTCGCCAGTTAGCTTTGCTGGTGGAAACTGGCACTGATATCGTCTCTGCCCTGGATTTGCTACGGGCACAAATTACTAACAGCGACTTGAGGAAAATAGTAATGGAGGTGGTCGCTGACCTCCGCAGTGGACTCCCGCTGGTCCAGGCTCTAGAGAAACATCCCAAGGCTTTCTCACCACTTTACTGTCGTACTATAGCCATAAGCGCTGAAACTGGTAATCTGGAGCGAGGATTCAGGCTGATGGCCGATCATATTGAAAAGCACGCCGCTTCAGCTAAGAAGATACGTAGCGCTCTGATCTATCCCATTATCGTCCTGGTTTTAGCTGTCGGTGTCATAGCTGTGCTAGTTACCTTCGTTATGCCTGCTTTCATCAACCTCTATGGCTCGCTGGGAGTAGAATTGCCCGCCGTGACCAGGGCACTCATAGCTATAGTTGGATTCCTTCTCAATTACGGGCTATTTCTTCTGGCAGGCATAGCTGGTATTGCTATTGCGGTCTTTGCGTATATAAAAACGCCAATTGGTAGCTATCAATGGGATAGATTCAAGCTTGGCTTTCCCAAGCTTGGGCCCATCATTCACTTTAGCGAGTTGAGCCGTTGCTGCCGCACCATATCTCTGCTATTCCGTGCTGGCGTATCATTGCCTGAGATAATGACCCTAGCTATTAACGGCAGCGGCAACAAGGTAGTCCGCCAAGCCCTAACCCAAGTTAGAGATGAAATGCTCAAAGGACAAGGCTTGTCCAGACCAATGGCCAGGGACCCTGTTTTCCTTCCATTGATGGTGCAGATGGCAGCGGTGGGTGAGGGGACTGGTAACTTGGATAATACCATGGATACAGTAGCACAGAGCTACGAAATGGAAGCCGATGACCGCACTAATAACCTTGTCGCTCTGGTTCAGCCAGCCATGACAATATTCATGGGTGGATTGGTGGGTTTCATTGCCCTGGCCCTAGTTTCCACCATGTACTCCATCATGGGCTCTTTCGGTGGATAGCAGGCATAATACGCTTGGTCGAGCTATACAGATGAGGTCTTGATATGAAAGCTAAATTTAGGGGAGTGCGAAGGAACGTTACCACTTCGGAAATTCTCATTCCCTCCCCCTCTTTGAAAGCACGGGGGAGGAGTTTGGCACAGAGCCAAAAGGGTCTGGGCCTAATTGAGGTGCTAATTGCTGTGGCCATCTTGGGAGTAGTGGCTGTGGTTTTTCTCTCTTCTCTGGCCACCAGTTCTAAAGCCACAATTATCGCCGATGAGCAAACCAAAGCTGAAAGCTTGACCCGAAGCGAGTTGGAGTACATTAAGAGCCAGCCTTTCTCCGAAACTCCCTGGTCTTATGATGTTTCCACTACGGGTTATTCCACCGATTCTAGCTATCCATCGTGGTGGGATGATACTGACCCCGATTTCCATAAACTTCCTCCTGAATATAGTGGCTATTCTGCTAAAGTGATTGCTGAAGGCTATGATGCCAATGGTGATGGCCACAATGATTCAGGCATTTCCCAAATCACAGTCCAGGTTTATGACAGTGAGGCTCCTAACCCCGATGATATGCTGTTGACTACCACGACCTATAAGGCGTCCTTATGAAGTTAATACACAATAACCAGAAAGGTTTCACTCTCATAGAGATAGTGATAGCTTTAGGTATTTTCGGCTTGGTAGCCGCTGCTGCCAGCGGGACTATTGCTCAGGTAATCCAGAGCAGTCGTAGCACCGATCACATGACTGCCCTGCGCCAGGTGCAATCTGCTGGCTACTGGGTTAGCTACGATGGTGTCCAGGCCCAGCAGGTCAGTACCTCCACTACCCCAGGGCTTCTTGTTACCCTCGCTTGGACCGATTGGGATGACAATGATACCCACGAAGTAGAATATTCTTTACAGGATATGCCTTCCGGCAATTTAGCCTATCTGCAGCGTAAGGAGGTGGTAAATGGCGACGTTAACAACCCTGTTATAACTATAGTGAGTCAATACATCGATCCCAGCAATACCAGCTGTGAGCCGATTGCCCAAGAGCTCAGCGCTGGTGAGACGTTCACTTTCACAGTGACGGCAACGATGAACCAGCAAACAGTAACCAGAACATACGAAATTAAGCCGCGAGCCCTTTTCTAAGTAGCATAAATGGAGCGTAAAATAAGGAGCGTAAAATAACATGATAATGACAGGCATATTTCCAAGCTGACAGGGTGGCCTTATGAAAGGGAGAATAAGTAATTTGACAAAGAATGAATCGGGGCAGGGTGCCTTGGCTATAGTTCTAATTCTGGTAATTCTGGGTGCTCTGATTCTTGGCCCCCTTCTGGCCTATATGGGCACGGGGCTCAAAGCAGGCCAGATGCATGAAGATAAGACACAGAAGTATTATGCTGCTGACGCTGGCATAGAGGATGCTATGTGGCAGATAAAGAATGACCAGCTAAGCAGCTTGTTTCCTGGCTATGACCCTTATGATTATAGTACTCCCTATCCCTATACACTGCCTAATGACGTAAACGGCAAGAATGTGCATATTACTATTGGAAACGTCTGGATTCCCAAGGAACTATCTGCCCCAAGCCCAAACCAGGCCAGAAGCATTATTGAGGGTACTGAGAATAATCCACCCCCACTGATAATAGTCGGCGGTATCAGCGGGTCGGACCCAACGAAGTACCAGATTGGCATAACCTATAGTTATGATAGTAGCGACCCCACGGGACAAAATCTGAAGGTAACGACGATAGGGATATGGCTGCCACCCGGCTTCCATTACGAGGGCAACTGTAGCCTTGCCAGTGACTCCGATACGGCTCCGTATGCCGTACCAGCAACCCCCGAGCCGTACAAGAGTGGCGAGGTTGTGGTCTGGAGTTTTAGTTCTCTGGCGCTGTACAAATTTCCTCCCACTACTAGTGGTTTCCCTATGGTGAAGACTTTCACCTTCTCATTCACTGGTCCGTCAGGGCAGCTCCCCGGGGCTGCTCTCTCCTGGATAGATACCACTGGAGTTAGCGGCATTGATTATACCTGGGATGCCGACAAGAAGATCTATGAGGTTGACTCTACTGCTACTGATGCCACGGGAAAGGACCTTGAAATTGAGGCTTGTACTGTCAAGATGGAGACGCGCCAACTGGGCTCATCCATATCTGGGGACTACATTGCCATAGGCAATAGCTTGCTGACACCTACCGGAGACGTGAATTATCGCAACCGACTTTATGAGGGAAGCTCCGCCACCATTCCTACGGACAGCATCCCGGCTGGTGCTAACGTCGAAGCTGCCTATCTCTACTGGGTAGGGTGGATAGACTACCACTACTGGCAAGCAACGAGTTATCATGGTCGCACCACGTGGAGCTGGGACAGCACCGGGATACCAGAGCTAAACTATAATAATTACGCCAATAATCTGCCCCAACTAATTGCCAATGCTAAGGTTAACACCGTCAGTTTCGGCGGTGGCGGCACTACACAAGATATAACCAGTAATCGCTGGCAGGTAATAGAGTCGACTGACGCGCCCGGTGAACACATATGGGATGGGACATGGTCCTACACTTGCTTCTACGATGCCACTGACATCGTCAAGCCGCTCATTGAGGAAGACGGCGTCTCAACCTTTACCTTCGGCCACGCCAGTCACGGTGCTACCTCGGTGATAAATGTGCTCCGGCCAGGTTATCCCGGCATACCAGGTGGGACAAGCTCTGATAATTATTATTCGTTTACTCTTTATAACACCAGCGATTACACTGGCTATCCCCTGGGCTTCCCGGCGATGAAATTACCCAGCGGCGAGTGGAATTACCAGCAACGATATCAGTATGCTTATGCTGGCTGGTCGCTGATTATCATCTACTCAACCCCGGAGACCAACATAAAGCATCAGTTATATCTTTACGATATAGTGAACCCCAATTTTGAGTTCAAAGAAGCTTGGGCTCCCGGTGGCATTCCCAATCCTGACTTTGATGGTGATGGTTCCCCGGGGGGCAGGATTAGCGGTTTCATCGTCCCGCAGCCGATTGCCGGCGAGACCAATGCCGCTAAGATGACTTGCTTTGTCGGCGAGGGAGACCAGGACATCACCGGCGATTATTTTAGGGTCAACGGGACATCTCTGTCCGATGGCACCAGCCCTTATAACACTAATAACGTTTGGAATTCAAAATCAGTAGGTCTAGCCGTGCCGGGAGTGGATATCGACACCTTCTATGTTAGCTGGAGTAGCCAGATACTAAGGCCGGGGGACACCTGGGCTCAAGTGGACTTGCCCACTGGGAATGATGGTTTTACATTAGTCTATATCATTCTCTCCTTCCGCAGCACGGTTACCACTGGCAGCACTATCAGCTATTTAATTAGGTGATAAGATGGCTGATGCACCTGGGGAGGGACAAAACAGGCAGTGGTGTGACTGGACTGGTGAAGGATAGTATAATGTTGGCAATATGAATGAAGGTGGAAAAGGTGAGCTAAGGCTATAGCGCCAAGGCTTACTTAGATAAGTGAAGTGAAGGAGAAGAATCGAAGGCATTGAAGATAAGTAAGACAACTCAGTGGATTTTGCTCATCGGAATTTTTGCTATCTTGCTTGTTAGCGCATCTGTGGCTTATGGACGCCAGCAAGCGCAGCAAAGTGAGTTAAGTTCCTCTATAGCTCAGGCCAATCAGGATTTCACAAAATATTCTGCGCAGAAAGAAGATTTAGAAAGCAAGCGCAGGGCAGCTAATTCCCGCCTTGCCAGCACCCAGAGCGAGTTCCATCAATACACCGAATCCTTAGAAATTGAAGAGGCTCTGTTTGCGGTCGCTGAGGACGCTGGCGTGACCATAACCGGGCTCACCTTCACACTTCCCACAGAGGAAAAAGTTGGCGGTACTACCTATCGCGTTTTTTCTCCGGTCGTCACCGCCGAAGGTGAAGTGCTGCCAGAATTGCTCCTCTTCAGCAATAAGATAAGCGAGAGCTTTTCCACTGTTGCCATAGAATCAGTGAAGATAGAGGGAGGTGTGGGCGACGAAAAGCCCCAAATTGTTCTGGAGCTGAAGATTTATGCCTATGAAGCAAGCTAGCAATGGTGTGATCCCACCGTTCGGGCTCCTGCCTGGGATTGATTCACAGGAGTGGGGCCTCGGCTCCGTGCTACAAGGTGCGAAATGATTAAAAATGGCTAAAGAGGCGACTACCATATATATAGATGACTCAGCCATCTTGGTGCTGACGACTAAGGGAAGGCAGGCTCAGAAATGGGAGAATATGCCCCTGGAGCCTGGACTGGTCAAAGATGGAGTTATCCTGGATGAGGACACCGTGGCTAATAAGGTCAGTGAGTTATGGCGGACTCAAAAAATAGGCACCGGTAGAGTAATCGCAGGAATCAGTGGCATTAACTGTCTCTATCGCTTGCTCACGCTTCCCGAGCTGTCCAAGGAATTGTTGCCCGAGGCTGTGACGAGAGAGGCAGGCAGAGTCCTGGGAATTCCCCTGGAGCAGCTTTACCTCTCCTGGCAGACTCTCCCTTCCTTGAGAGGAGAAATTCTGGTCTATCTGGTAGCGTCACCGAAAAACTCGGTCGATACTCTAATCTCAACTTTGCGAAAGGCAGGTTTGAATCCTTACCTTATGGACTTAAAACCCCTGGCTTTGGCCAGGACTATTACTGAGCCCAGAGCCATCATCATCGACCTCCAGCCCACCAATTTCGACATCGTGGTTATGGCCGATGGTATTCCTCAAGTAGCGCGCAGCCTGCCTTTGACTAAGCAAGTTCCGCTGGAGGAAAAAGCAAGTGTGATTAAGAAAGAGCTTGATAGAGCTATTACTTTCTATAATTCTGGACATGTGGATAATCCCATTGAAGCCAGCGTCCCTTTGCTTGTCTCCGGGGAACTTACTGAGCAACAAGATGCCTGGAAGACGTTAATCGGTAAACAGGAGCGGCCTGTTCAGGCGTTATCCTTGCCTATGCAGGCTCCGGAAAACTTTCCGCCAGGTCAGTATGTCACCAATATTGGCCTAGCCCTCAAAGAAGTGCTGGCTTCGGAGAAGGGAGCTATCGCCTATTCTCTGGTCAATTTTAATGCCCTCCCCGAAGTTTATATCCCCAAAGCTCGCTCCCTATCTGAGGTTCTCTTCATACCCACCATTGTAGCTGGCATTATCCTGGTGGTCTTCGCTGCTTTCTTTAACATCACCGCCTCAGCATATACCGCTGCCTTGCGAAATGAACTAGCAAGCATAAACCAGCGGATTATTTCCCAGCAGGTTCGAGCCCAGGACATAATCGGTCTAAGTCAAGAGGTTTCCTCGCTGGAAGGAACCGCTGATACCTTTGCCAACATGCTTCATGATTTAACTACGGGACGAGATGGAGTCAACGGGGATTTGGCCAAGATAAACGAAAGCCTGAAAATTGGAGGCATAAATCTGAAGTCGGTTAACGACGATACTAAAACTATAACCATAGAGGGCTCAGCCGATAGAGAAGATGCCATCTTCAGCTACGCGAAAGATTTGAGGGCCAGCGGCAGATTTGCCGAGGTAGTTGTCACCAGGACAGGAAAGACACAGGACGGGGAAGGGCTGAGCTTCACCTTGACCCTTATTAAATAGGAGGCTGCTCCCACAACTTAGTACTAAAATACCCACAATTTAGGACCAAAAGGCTATTTAAATCTAAGGTTTTATGATCTAATATAAAGAGCAATGGAGAATATTTTAGACTTACTTCGTTTAGGTAAGCAGAAGGATGCGTCTGATCTGCATCTGGTGGCTGGCTGTGCACCTATGTTCCGCATAAATGGTGCACTGCGAGCTATAGATAGTATGAAGCCATTATCTCCCGAAGAGATAAGCGAGTCTTTTATCCAGCTAACCACACCAGAACAAAGGGAACAGTTTCAGCGCACTCTGGAGCTTGATTTTGGGTTTTCCTTATCCGGAGTAGGCAGGCTTCGTTGCAACGTTGCTCAACAGCGCGGAGCCCTCAGCTTTGCACTGCGTCTCTTACCTCCAGAGATTCCCACTATCGATAAATTGGGACTGCCTCAGGTATGCAAAGAGCTAGCGATGAGACCCCGGGGATTAGTGATAGTTTCTGGGCCCACAGGAAGCGGCAAAAGCACCACCCTGGCAGCCATGATCCATCACATCAATGTTAATAGAACCTGCCATGTGGTTACCATCGAAGACCCTGTGGAATATAACCATCCTAACCTCCAATCAGCCATTACTCAGCGAGAACTGGGCAGTGATACGTTATCCTTCGCTGCAGCCTTGAAACATGTATTAAGGCAGGACCCGGACGTTATCCTTGTTGGTGAGATGAGGGATTTGGAAACCGCTGCCTCCGTGCTTACTGTAGCAGAAACAGGACATCTGGTATTAACCACCGGCCATGCTCCCAGCGCAGCTCAGGCTATGGAGAGGGTTATAGACTTGTTCCCTCCGGAGCAGCGTTACCTGGCCCAGACAAGATTAGCTTCTCTAGCCGTTGGTGTTTTGTGTCAGACATTGGCACCACGAGCCGATGGCTCAGGAAGAATAGCTGCCGTGGAAATCATGCTGGGCACTCCTGCCATAGCAAACCTTATTCGAGAGGGCAAAATATACCAACTCCCCAATGTAATCCGCACCAGTAATCAAGAAGGCATGAAGACGCTGGACCAGTCGTTAGTTAGCCTTTACCTTAAAGGAATCATCAGCGGTGAAAGCCTGGTAAGCCTCTGCAACGACAGGGATGAGATAGAGAAGCTGGTTGGCCACGTTGTGGCGGCTTAAGCTTGCCTTCTCCAACGCCAGCCAAATAATTTAACAGGACCTGTTGCTTCCCCATAGGTTCCCCCCGAGATAACAACTCTGAATTAAGGAACCTGATTTCCTTTATCTCAGGAAAAGGTGCTAAAATTAGATTAGCCGGGAGGGCTAACAATGGGTGATATTTTAGACGAAGTCACAGCGCTTATCAGATGTAAGGAATGTCCCTGGTATAAAAACTGCTTAACCCCAGTTCAAGTTAGCACTGAGGATATTGCGCAATTCAGAACGGCAATGCAGGGGTCAAGTCTCCCTGAACAAGCCAGAAACGAACTAGACCAGATTATACAAAGTATAGCCTCCACTAGTCAGGATATGATTCTACAGAGCTGTCCTGTATTTACTCAACGCCTCAAGGAGGATCCCAGACTTGCCCAGCGAATCAAGGAGATGATGCAGAACTGGGGAAAAGAGGGAGAGCCTGATAAGTAACAGCCTGTTGGAAAAACTAATTTCGCGCTTTTTCACTTAAAATCATTCAAATATGAAAAACATTTGGGGCTTGAAGACCTTTTTAAGGAGTAGAGACTAATGGCAGAACAGTTGGGCAAGATAGAAAAGCTCGAAGTTGAGCACTTTAGACAGGGGAAGAAGCTTTACCTCGTGCCACTTATATACTCCAGTAACGAAGCGCCTGATGAATATAAAGAAAAATGTAGTCGTTACTGGCAACAGGTAGCGGAGCAGCTAAACAATTTGGCATCCAAGATTGGGAAGGTAGACCGGGTTTACCATGAATCAATATTTCAATCCGGTGAGGATGGTATGAAAGCTGTGGAGAGGCTAAATCCCAGCAGTTATCAAATCGCTAAAAGTCAGTCTGATAGTGGCGCTATACTTGAGACCATTGAAGAAAAGGAATTGTTTGAAGAGGTCATGGACTGGCAGAGATGCCTGATGCTTGGCTTTGTAAGTGAGAAGGTGGCAAGCAAAGTCTCTGAGTTTTATGTCGAAGCGGCAAAGAAGAGAAACGAATTAATCGCTAAGAAGATAAGCGAGACACTTAAAGATAACGAGGCTGGGCTTCTGTTCATCACGGAGGGACATTCGGTGCAATTTCCTATCGGTATAGAGGTATTCAGCGTTTTCCCACCAGCTCTGGATGAGATACACCGCTGGCTCCGTGACCAAGCCAGGCCAGGGATAGAGAAGGTTGAAGAGAAGGCTGAAGAGGAGGCCAAAGGAGAAGCTAAAGAGGCGGCTAAGCCAAAGGTTAAAAGAGAGACTAAGAAAAGGGCAAAAAGAGAGCCAAAAGAGTAGCCCTTCTCTTTGGGGTTTGCTGTGAAAATAAGAAAACCGGCTGTTTCTGGTATGTTTTATGCTGGCACTGCCAGAGAACTAAAAGGACAAATTGAATGGTGCTACAAACATAAGCTTGGACCTGGCACAATACCTAAGGTGAATGACAAAGGACCGAGGGAGATTGTGGCTATCGTTGTCCCTCATGCTGGTTATTATTATTCGGGGCCAGTAGCAGCCCATGCCTATAAGGAACTTGCAGATGATGGAGTATTCGACACTGCTGTGATACTTGGTCCCAACCATACAGGGTATGGGTATCCAGTTTCTCTATGGGCAGGAGCTGTATGGAACACGCCCTTGGGTGAGGTGGAAATAAATGAGCAACTTGCCCAAAGACTCCTGGGTAAAGTTATCAAAGCAGACGAGACAGCTCATATACATGAGCACAGTATTGAGGTGCAGTTACCCTGGCTTCAACATCTTTATAAGAGGGTAAAAATCGTGCCCATAGCTATGCTGGCTCAAGACTTAGAAACAGCTCGGACGGTAGGCAAGGCTATTTCCCAGGCAGGCGATAACTTAATAATTATAGCCAGTAGTGATTTCACACATTATGAGCCTCACTCTGTAGCCGAGGAAAAAGATGGGTCCGTAATAGAGGCCATAGTTGGTCTTGATGAGGAAGAGCTATACAAGCGCTGTGAGCTTCTTAATTGTACAATGTGTGGCTATGGACCGGTGGCTTCAGCTATTGTAGCAGCGAAAGAGATGAAAGCCAAAAGGGCAAATTTATTGAAATATGCCACCAGCGGAGACACGAGTGGCGATTTTTCCCGAGTCGTCGGCTACGGCTCCATCGTAATAAGGCAGTAAACCAATCGTCACCATCGAGAGCTGATTATTTCTCCTTTGACCCCTCCGTCTATCGTGATGATGCCAAAAGAATCTGTTGCCTTTCCCGGATTGAAAAGGAGAATATCATCGGTGACTTTATTTTGGGACTGGTGAGAATGGCCATAGATAATAATGTCAAGCTGGTCTCCCTCAAACACTCTCCTTACTCTCTCTTCTATTCCCCAGGGACCGCCTGAGCCATGAGTTATGCCAATCCGTTTATTTTGTATTTCAAGTATCTCCTTGACTGGGAGCATGGTTCTTAGCTCCCTTGAATCCATATTACCCTGGACTGCTCTCACCTCTCTTAGCTCTTTCAACTCCTTAAGCACTTGCACAGCAGTGAAATCTCCTGCATGGATTACCAA
>DAOUMB010000152.1:0-2200 GCA_034414335.1 Dehalococcoidia bacterium | reverse complement strand
CTACCGGTGGTAGCTGGTAGAGGTCGCCTATAAAGGCCATCTGGATACCACCAAAGGGCTTGTCAGCCTCGGGGCCGTTCAGCCGCAGGAACCGGTCTACACAGTCCAGCAGGTCGGCTCTCACCATGGAGATTTCATCAATGACAATGGCATCCAGCTTGTGGTAGATGCTCTTATTATCGTCAGAAGAGCGACGTTTCCTAACCTGGTCAGGAGTGATGCCAGGCTTGAACCGGAAGAATGAATGGATGGTCTGCCCCTTAACGTTGAGGGCGGCCACACCGGTTGGTGCCAGCACGGCTACTTTCTTCTTGGTAACATGGCGAAAATAGTTCAGCAGCGTCGATTTACCCGTACCCGCCCGGCCGGTAATGAAGATGCTCCTGTCGCTATTTTCCATGATGTCGAGGGCATGCCGGAACTGTTCGTTGATGTCTATTTGTGGTTGTTTATGCTTCGTGTTTGTCATAGGCTGTCTACGCTAAAGTACCGGAACCTGGCTATCTGGGGAGCCTTTATGAACTGCCACTCGTCAATTATAAGCTGACAAATCCTATACCTCAACTTTTCATCGTAAAGTGCAGGCATTGCAGACCGAACAGGAGAATCCTTCAGTCAATTGCTCTTTACGGCACCATCATCGTAATGGTCTGAGCTGCCCTGGGCAAAGCCTGCAGGTATATACAATATAATCGCGCCTCAAGAGGATTTCCTGCAAGGAAGTTCTCAATTTCTCTTCCAGAGCCATTATCTCATCCCAGGAACCTTTGAATTGGCGTTCCGCTTTGGCCTTGTATTTGGCCATCATATCATGTAAGGGCTTTGTCAGGGCAAGCGCTTGGACCGAGTGTCTTGCTCCTATATCACTGGCGATTTTTCTTATTTCCGGGTCTGGGGAATTTTTTGCGTCGTGCTGAATTTCCCCAAGAAGCTTCTTACAGCCGTCTATGTAGCCTTCCACTTTCTCTTGCCAGACGGAGTAATCGCGCCACAGTGTGGCGGATGGCAAATGCTCTTTCAAGGATTTAAAGAGAGGGTTGAGTTCAAGGCTTTGTGCAGGCCTTGAACTCGTTTCAAAGGAGATACAGTCAAACCACGGAATTCTCAAGATGTCCTTCCATTGCTCAATGGTGTTTCGGATTTCAGCCAAATGCTGAGCCTGGTTCTCAGCCAGTATCTTAATTCTGGCTTCCCTAGCCTCTCGCTCTCTTTCAGCCAACCCCAAATGCTTTCTCAGTGTTCTATTATCTGCTATGCTATACTTCTCTCTGATTTCCTTATCCGATAAGCCCTTTTCTTCCATATCAAGAAGCATCCTGCGCCGCATAATTGGAGAAATTTTTTTCATTTCCATCCCTTTCCTATTATTACTATTTTCTTGAACATAATTTTACCATCACTTGCAGTTTCATGTCAAGTGTGAATGTGCTATTTTGTGTTCAAATTGCGGTCGATAATTCCCTTGACATGCATTTCTATCTGTGGTAGATTAGGCGGAGAGAGATGAACTATCTAACAAATTGGTTAGTCGATGACAAGATTGAGGTTCAAAATCACAGGCGAGTTGAAGAAAGAGATCACAGATGAGGCAAACCGCCTCTGGCCGGATGGCGGCATGATAGCTGTGAGACGGCTGGTTCGAGATAGCCTTAGACGCTTTTGGAGATATTGCCATGGAGATGGTAGAGCTAGAAATTGAATTGAATAATGAATTGATCACTAAGATTCGGAATCTCGCTCTCCGATATTTTGGTGATGATACTGACGCATCCCTGGCACGAGTTCTCGAAGTAGCATTTAGGATGCGTCGTCTGTGGTCATGCTTGGTAATAAGTGGTCAAGGAGAGACCGATGAAGCAATGACTACCTGGGAGTACCCGCCATCACAAGCGAAACAAGAAAACAACGGGACTATACAAAATTGGCTATTCAGGAGGTAAATAAAATGGTTCAAACAGTAGAAGTCATGAGCAGGGAGCGTCTAGACAATTACATTACCGAAGCAGCGAAAGGAGCCGGTTACGAGGAAGGGTTCGGGGTCGCCGGATGCGATTTGAGCCTTAACCGCTGGTGGGCGGCGTATAACAGACAGTCCACCAGGGAACAGGCGGAAAACGACCGACTGGGAGAGTATCTGCTTACCAATGCGAAACTGGCCAAACAGAACTGCGGCATCGTACCGAGGGAATATGTGATATAC
>DAOUMB010000151.1:0-32596 GCA_034414335.1 Dehalococcoidia bacterium | reverse complement strand
GTGTCATGCCAACCTGCGCCTCAACCCAACTGTTAGTACCTGACTTCATTATGAAAACATCCCCCTCAGCTATGGAGAGCATGGTAAGCTGAGTGGAAGTAGGGACTGAGGTTGTGGGAGTGGGAGTAGGAGTAGGAGTAGGAGTCTCCACGCTTACGGGCTGTTGCCCGCAGCCAAACAAGATTGTCCCCATTAGAAAAGACAAAATTATCATTATTAGTAACGCCTTAGACATAATTCCCCTCCTTTGAATCCTGGTAAGGCCCATCATGATAAGCTCCTCCGGAGCTTGAGCACTTGCCATTGTGCCATGGTTCTCAGTGTGATGGATGACAATGCGCCGAACATCGCCCCCCCAAGTAATTTAAACAGGTCACGACTAGCGCAATAGTTGCTATGTGGGCAACTATCGGGACAAGTCACACAGTATGCCAAATTCTCAGACCCCTCAAGAGCAGTAAATACCTCAGGCAAGCTAATGTCGGCAGGATATCTGGCCAGTGAGTATCCTCCCTTCGGCCCCCGGCTCGGTGCCACAAACCCATTCCGTTTCATAATCAACATCAGATTCTCGAGATAATATTTAGATACCCCCAGCCTCTGGGCTAAGAACCTGACGGAAACTGGTTCTCTACTGTCCTGCATAGCAAGCTCAACCAGCGCCCTTATGCCATACGTTGTTCTGGTTGATACTCTCATGCTATAATTAATGTCAACTATTCCAGTTGTATTACTATACTTAACACTATACTAATATACTATGACTTAAGTCAAGTGTCTTGAGTATCTAATTTGGGATAACTTGTGAAAATTAAATAATTTTTTACAATCTCAATACGAGCCGGTCGCAGCCCGAAAAACGACGAGGCGAAAGTAATGGTTGAGAACACAGTGCGCGAAACTTTACCCTTGCAAAGGTTCTTGCAAAGCTAACGCAAACCCGAAACCATTTTTGCAGATAATAATGTTTTAAAATGTAACACTCCAGCACTATCGTGTTTAACTATATATTAGGAGGGCAAGTATGTCATTTCTAAGTGCACTACAAGGCGAAGAGATTGCTGTTTTTGAAAAGCACCTAGTACCTACGCAGTTTCCCCGTGGCGCCTGTATTATGGTTGAAGGCGACCCCGGCGATGGGTGTTATATAATTGATGAAGGTGTAGTTCGTCTCGAACTTAAGAACGTGGAAACTGACACAGATAGCGTGCTCGGCTTCTTGGAGGCGGGGATGTTCCTGGGGGAGTTTAGCCTGCTTGATGGCAAACCGCGGTCGGCCAGTGCGTATGCGGACACTGACGTAAAAGCACGGTGGTTCTCCAGGGAAAGTTATGAGAAGGTGTGTCACCAGCATCCCACAGTGGGCTTGAATATAGCAATCGCTTTGGGTCAAAATCTGACGACAAAGATGCGTGAGTTTAACGAGAAAATCGCCGGGTATATCTTTGCCGGTACTATTGACAAGGACACACATGAGATAGTAGCTCGTGCCGTAGAGGCACAAAAGCTATTTGAAAATTGGCCAGAAGAGCGAGTTGACGCATTATTAAGAGATATAGCGGAGGCTATAGCTGAAAAGGCTCAAGGATTGGCTGAGGCGACTGTGGCCGAAACTGATATGGGTATTGTTGAAGACAAGGTCATTAAGATTCGTTTTGCCAGCTTGGAAGTTTACAAAACGATGTCGGGGTATTCAGCTGCAGGTTTGCTACACACGAACCCAGAAAATCAAGTTACGGAAATTGCCAGTCCTGTCGGTGTTGTCCTCGGACTGATTCCAGTGACAAATCCAGTGCCTACAATTGTTTTTAAGACCCTCGCCACTCTCAAGGGGCGGAATGCGCTTATTCTGAGTTGCCATCGTAAAGCTTTGGGTGTCGGCGGCCAAGCGTGCGATATCATCTGCGATGTACTTGAACGTCATGGGGCACCAAGGAATCTGGTGCAGACGATCCGGCAACGGAGCAGCCGACAAAAAACGATGATGTTCATGAATCACCCTGGTGTTTCATTAATTCTTGCGACTGGCGGTACAAGCATGGTGAAGGCTGCTTATAGTTCTGGCACTCCAGCTATTGGGGTAGGTTCCGGAAATGCTCCTGTCTTGGTCTGCGCTGATGCCGATCTCTCAACAGCCGCTAGAGCTGTTGTGCAGAGTAAATCGTTTGACAATGGCGTAATTTGTGGGTCGGAAAATAATCTGGTAGTTGTCGCTTCCATTCGAGATGATTTTGTTAAAATGTTAGAGGAAAACGGCGCCATAGTATTAACAGCAGATGAAAAAAACCGTCTCACTGCACAGGTCCTCGATCCGGATACACTCCGTTTAAAAAATTCAGTCGTTGGCAAATCTGCCAAATCTATCGCCGACAGTGCGGGAATCCAACGGCGCGGTGATATCCGCTTAATTGTAGTGCCCATAAGGCAACATGAGCTGCAAGGTCTATATGCGTATGAGAAATTAGCACCCATTGTCTCCCTTTCTACAGTCAGTGACGAAGTGAAAGGGATTCAATTGTGTAAACAGATTTTACTCAATCAGGGACGCGGACACACAGCGGTAATATATACTCAAGATCAAGAATTGATGAAACAATTCGGTCGCGAGATCGAAGCCAGCCGTATCCTAGTCAATACACCTGCATCTCAAGGATGTATCGGAATAGGTAATGGTTTGACTCCTTCCTTCACGCTTGGCTGTGGAACCTTCGGCGGCAACTCGACAACCGACAATGTCACTTACAAACATCTACTCAATATTAAGAGATTGGCCCTCCATCTGTAAGAATATCCTTTTGAGTAATGCATTATCTGTGTCGCTTCCTCCTCATGCTGCAAAGTAACTGGTGTGAGGGTACATGGCATGCTAATTAGAGTTTGCGTGGTACGAAATCAACATTTTCTGGAGGCACCCTCTCAGAGATATGGGGGTCAGGTAACATGAGCGACTATATGAATTCAATACAACGCTTAAATAACTTGAAGGTTAAAGAAATTTATCCGGGTCATGGAAGAGTGTACAATACACCCGACGAAGATTTACCTAAAGCCGTAGCATATGCCCAGACGCTTCTTGACGACTGCAAGATGTTCTTTGAAGCTTTCATCAAGACCAGGGAATTGCAGGAAAAGAGGGGGTTTTTGAGTGGCTTTTGGCGGGAGGCTCAAGGATCATCAAGCTAGACGCCAATGACCATTCCCCAAAGCCCCTTCAACCACCCTTGTTACTTTCTTAAAATCGAAAGGCCTGAACATGGTCCATCTACTATTACAGCTTCATACGTGTTCGGTCAATGTGTTAAAATCAAACTACAAAGAGCTATGTCGCAAACTGATTATTCTGCACTAGATCGGCCAGAGATTCTCGCCTTTGTCTTTTATCCTAGAAAGGACTTTACCAAGACTCTGCCCAATGCCAGCGACCATTTCATTCCCGTGGATAAAGACGTCTCCATTTCTTGCCGCTTCTACATTCACAGCCGAAATTCACCATCTATCCTCTACTTCCATGGCAACGGCGAGGTGGTCAGCGATCATGACTACATTGCCCCCATATATAACCAACTGGGCATTAATCTATTTGTCGCCGACTATCGAGGCTATGGCGCTAGTCAGGGCAAGCCTACTTTAAGCAACATGGTTTCAGATGCTCCCATCATATTCAGGGCATTCAGTGACATCCTGCAGCAAGAGCACTACAGCAACGACATCTTTGTGATGGGTCGCTCCTTGGGAAGCATTTCCGCCATTGAAATAGCCCACCGTTATCAAGAACAAATAAAGGGACTGATTATCGAGAGTGGATTTGCTGCCCTTATCAACCTCCTCTTTCATCTAGGCTTTCCCGCCGAGTCTCTTGGTATAGAAGACTTGGAGTTTCCCAATCTTGCCAAGATTCGAACTATCACCCTGCCAATACTTATCATTCATGGGGAATACGACCAAATCATCCCCCCTAGTGAAGGCGAAGCTCTGTTTCACAATACAGCAGCCAAGGACAAAAAGTTGGTTATCATCCCTGGAGCTAACCACAACGATATAATGTGGATAGGCAAGGAGAGATACTTCCAAGCGATTAAAGAATTCGCTTTTGCGTAATTCTATGCCGACAAAGGAAACATTTACCATGTGGATTGGGAAACCGGGCGAGGTCACCGACAGGATAGATTTCCTTGGGACTCGCGAAATCTGCCTCTACCTGCTTAAAGGTAAAGAGGCTATGATAATTAGCGGCGGAATGAGCCACATAGCTCCATCTCTGGAAAAACAATTTCGCCAGATGAATTTTGACACTGAGAATATTAAGTATCTCGTCGTTACCCATTCTCACCTCGACCATTGTGGAGCCGTACCTTACCTGAAGAGGAAATTTCCCCAGGTACAGATACTCGCTTCGGCATACTCACGGGAGGTATTCTCTAAAGAAAAAGTGGTGAATGCCATTGCTAGTGCTAATAAAGGGGCAATTGACGCATTGGGCCTCCATGATGATTATGAAAAATTAAATCTGGAGTTTGACGGAATTCACATTGACCGAGTCGTGGCAGAAAACGATTTTATAGACCTTGTCGATGGAGTCAAAGCCCACTTTATAGAGACGCCAGGCCATACTAAGTGCTCCCTGGCAGTATACGTTCCAACTTTGAAAGCCATGTTCCCTTCAGATGCTGCCCCGGTTCCCCTGGCCGACGGGAGCGGGCTCACTATCCCTTCACCTCAGTATGACTTTCTCTTGTACGTGGAGTCGCTGAAGAAGTTATGCAGCTACGAGATAGAGATATGTGCTTTTGAACATCACGGGGTTCTCCTCGGCGAGCAAGCTAGAAATATTCTGCCACAGGGGCTGGAACAGACGGAAAAATTCAAAAACTATGTCATTGAGCAGTATCAAGAGCTAGGTGACTTGGATAAAGTCGCGCAAAAGCTCGCTTCTGAGATACAAGAGAAAAACGAACTTCCCTTCCTCACCCCAGAACTTCAGGTCACTATTACAAAGGCCGCCGTCCGTAAGATACTGGCAACTTAGTATCTACGTCGTCTCCCTCCCCCTCCGAAGCCACCGCCTCTACCGTAGGCCCCACCACCTCTCCCACCCTCGGAACGAGGGCGTGCCTCACTAACATTGAGCGTCCGTTCCTTCAATAATGTCCCATTAAGCCCATTAATTGCAGCCTGTGCCTCAGATTTCATTGCCATCTCAACAAACCCAAAACCTCTAGATCCGCCGCTGTACCTGTCCTTAATGATGTTCACCGATGTGACCTGCCCAAAAGCCTCAAACGCTTGACGCAACTCCTCCTCTGTAACCTCGTGAGATAAATTGCCTACATATATGTTCATAACACTGCCTCACTTTCAATTTTCATAATCCCACCCCTTGTACAACCAAACTTATTGGAACACTAAGTTATTTTAACTCTGAACCTTCAGGGACTGGGTTCGGCTCGAGCTTCTTTGAATCCAGCTGCAATCGAATTATCGGCGACTGCCCAATTTCATCTTATTGTAGCACCCACTACAATATACCGGCCTGCCCTCTCGAGGCTCGAACGGTACTTCACATTCCTTGCCACACTCAGCGCATACTGCAGGATACATTTGGCGGTTAGAATTATACGCACCGAACCCACCAAAGCTGCTGCGCTGGGCTCTCCTCGCTCCACGGCAACTGGGGCAGCGCTTGGGCTCATTAGCATATCCCTTACCAGCATAGAACTCCTGCTCCTCAGCGGTAAACGTGAACGTAGCACCGCAGTTAGAACATTGCAGCGTTTTGTCTGTAAACCCCATTGGATGACCTCCTTTTGTTAATAATATTTGGCTAGAGTTTCGGTCATCCAACTTTTGTAAGTAAACCCAAGAGAGTTTCCACAGAGGCGCGATAACCTACGCTTATAACCACCAATTCAAGTATAATAAAACGCAAAGTAAATTGCAATCATTGAAAAGCAATTGCCCAATTGCTTTTCTCCCAATATGCCACTAGTCATACAATAATAGACTGACTACGAGAGGCAACACAGTGCAGGGCATACATAAAGGAAAGTCCAAATCAAAGTTCCTGGGATGCCTGGTGGGGACAGCGATCGGCGACGGGATGGGGGCTCGACGGGAAGGAAGAGGAATGTCTAGAAGCGAAGATGTCGATTCCCTGGCTGAGAAGCTGGAGCGGCTAATTTACACTGATGATACCCACATGACCATCGGCATTGCAGAATCCTTGATAGAAAGCAAGGGTTTTAATGGAGAACACATGACTCAAACCTTCATAAAAAATTATGAGGCTGAGCCATGGCGAGGCTACGGCCCGGGGCCACCCAGAATTTTTTGGATAATAAAGAGAGGCGAAGCATGGCATAGTGCTGCGAATAAACTCTACCAGGGCGGCTCTCTGGGTAATGGCTCGGCGATGAGGGTGGCTCCTGTGGGGCTTTTGTATTCCAATAACTTAGAAAAACTACGGGAGATCGCCCATAAATCGAGTTCCATCACCCATTCCCACGAACTGGGCAAGGAGGGAGCAGCACTCCAGGCTTGTGCTGTAGCCCTGGCTCTTAATACACCTTCAGATGAGGATATCGACAAGGAGGATTTTCTACTCAAGATCCGGAACTTTATCCAAAACCAGTTATATAAGGAAAAAATAGCCCAAATAAGAGAGTTGCTTGGTGAGCAAGATAGGGCAAAGGTGGTGGCCGTGCTGGGAAATGGTATAGAAGCACCAAGGTCGGTACCTACCGCTATCTACTGCTTTTTAAGGCAGCCGAAGTCCTATAAGAATACCGTGACTTATGCCATAAGCCTGGGTGGCGATACCGATACGATAGCGGCCATGGCCGGAGCTATTTCAGGAGCGCATCTCGGCATAGAAGCCATTCCAGAAAAGTGGAAAGCAAAGCTGGAAAACAGAGATTATATCGAGGCCCTGGCAGAAAAATTGTGGCAATTTGCAACTTTTTCCAGCAAATATTGACTTCCGAGCATCTGATGGTAATATGCAAATAAGAGGCGGATGACAAAACATTGTTCCAACAATAATGTAGTTGCCCAATAAATTATATTAGACAGGCCTGCTTCAGAAATCTCAATTCGTTCACAGATTAAGGTCTTAATTGCTCGTTTGACGTAAATTCAGTAATCCGGCAACCATCCAGGCCTATTAGCCTATCCTCTCTCCTTCAGGCCCTGCGCATTCATTATTTGGACGACTTCCAGGTATTTACCACTTGCGTGAAATAGTAAGTGACCTTACTGCGCTTTATCTTCCAGTTGCCATTTTCCTTGACATACTCATCCTCATAGTAGCCGAAACCAGTAAAATTCACACCCGGCTGCATATCTAGCAACAGGTCATTCAGCGCCCACGTGGCCCTGGCCGCTGACTCACTTATTATTTCGATTTCAGCCTGATGCCCCTGATGCGCGGAGACGGTCTGGACCAGCGTGTCTTTGAGAAATTGGACACACTCATTTCTGCCCTTTATTGACTTAGATAATATGGACAGCACCATGTCCTCGGTGAAACACTCGACTATCTCATCCCACAGCTTCCTGTCAACGCAGCGCCAGTACTTGCTCTTCAACTTCCTGATAGCCTCAATGTTTTCCAGTACCCGGATTCTTCTCTCAATGTCATTTAGATTGAGCTCAGCCATCTGAACGCCTCCTTATATGAAAGTACCGTGCAATTTTTCAACTGACCAGTTTTCCTCCCTATCTATCACCTCCTTTTATCGCTAATTCCTGGACTAAGGCAACATTGATTTCCTTGATAGAACAAACATACTCTTCACAAGCAATAGGGACAGATTTTGTCTATGCCTTCTCCATAAAACGCCCCTTAAGCTTCTTCGATAAATTCTTGCTTCTTTTGCTATGATTCTTCCCTCGGCTTCTCAGCTTCTTTCATGACCTGAACTAGTTAGAGCATTGGAACCTAGCTGCCACAGAGCCTTTGCCTTCCACCCACAGTCACGAATTTTATCTCTACCGTAGCTTGATAACAACTTTTTGGGACTCGTTTGACCCAATAAAGCTACGTACAGACCTCCACTTATGTTTTGCGGGCTTATTTGCCTCTTGCTGATCTCGGCTGGATTTTATAAACTACCGAAAGTTAGCCATGGTCAAAGTGGTAACAGATAGTAGCTGTGATATCGCACCCGAGATAGCCAACAAACTCTCTATCACCATAGTACCACTGTGCATAGAGCTTGGTGGCAAAACATATCGCGATGGCATTGATATAGATGTTGACAGGGTGTATCATGAGATGATTCACGGTCAAGAGACCCCTAAGACCTCCGTGCCCCCACCAGGCGACTTCATCGAAGTTTATAACAATTTGGCCGCCGAAACTGACCAGATTATCTCCATTCACCTTGCTTCAGGATATAGCGGCACATATAATGCGGCAAGTTTGGCCAAGAGCTACTTGGACAGCAGTTGTCGTGTGGAAGTGATAGCCTCGAACTCAGCTTCTATAGGGTTAGGTCTTATGGTTATAGCCGCTGCTAAGGCAGCACAGGAAGGAAAAAACTTAGACCAGATTGTTGATCTAGTGCATCAGACCATGCCACGAGTTCGCATATTTGGGAAAAATGATAACTTCCCTTACATTCTCCAGGGAAGGCGCCTTCGCATGACAAATTTGCTAATCGTCCTAGGAAAAATAAGCATGGCACTGCATATCAAGCTCCTAGGCGAGATCTACAATGGTGGTAAGGTACGCTCCCCGGCATTTGTTATCGGTCTCCAAATGGCCTTGAATCGCTTAAAACGATGGGCGAAAAGCTGTGAAGATATCAAAACTGGCAATTGCCTATTCTACAATACCGCAGGAAGCAGAGAGGCTTGCTGAGTGTCTAGAACCATTATTCCCCAGAGAACGCATCTTGATTACCAGGTTTGGCTGTACCACATCTACATATCTAGGGCCTGGAACTCTGGCTATGGGCCTTATCCATGGTGAACAACTTTAGCGCTTAAAGAGCAAAGCATGTACACTTGGCGTTACAAGAGCATCTAATTCTGCCCTTACACTTAAACTAGATTTATTCCACTCACTTTTATTGGTCCTTGCTGCAATATCCCAGTGGTAACACTGAGAAAATTGCCCGCTACGATCTTTGACGTCAAGGGGCAACCGTGTAAGCCTAGGGTTTTATCAGCACTTTTATCGCTTCGTCAGAGTTGAGCTGGGTTTCAAAAGCCTCTTTAGCGTTGTTGAGAGTGAATTCATGTGTTATCAAATCCCTCGTCTTGACCTGGCCAAGTCTAACAAGATCAAGTGCCATGGCCCATCTCTGTCCCGCACAACCTCGCAAGGTCAAGTTCCTAAACGTTATGAGGCTCATTAGATCCGGTTTCAGCTCGACTTTTTGTTCAAATACTGCCACCTGCATCACCCTTCCGAAGGCCCGCACCATAGAAAATGCTTGACGGAAGGCAGCGGCAACCCCGGAGCATTCAAATGCCACGTCTGCCATCCCTCGTGAAGTGGCTTCCATGACAGCCTTAACAGGGGCTGTCTCTTTTGGGTTTAAAGCAATATCAGCGCCTAAGTTTTTGGCCATAGTAAGGCGTTTAGAAGAAGGCTCGCAAACTATAACCTTGGCGGCACTTCTAGCCTTGACTGCTTGGGTAACTCCCTGGCCAATCATACCTGCTCCGAGTATGACCACGGTCTCATTCGGCTGGATTTTGGCCGCCTCCACAGCATGGCAGGCGACAGACACAGGCTCAACGGTAGCAGCCTCCTCCCACCCCAAGGCTTCCGGTATCTTGAATAGCGTCTTCCCCAGTACTGGATTGGGCACTACCACGTATTCGGCAAAAGCACCATCCAGTCCATATCCAGGAACCGCAATATTAGGACACATGTGAGTTTGACCTCGCTGACACCAATAGCATCGGCCGCAGTTGCGGCGGCCAGTTCCCAGCACCCTATCCCCTACTTTCAAACCTTCAATACCCGATCCTAGCTCAACTATCTCGCCACTGAACTCGTGCCCCAGTATCCTGGAATTCGGGGATGCCGACATGGCCCCCATCTTATATATGTGAATATCGCTGCCACATATCCCACAAGCCTTCACCTTCAGCAGGATTTCGTCGCCTCTGATGGAGGGGTCTTCTACCGTCTCCAATCTTATGTCTCTAGGTCCGTAGATTACAGCAGCTTTCATAGTCACATTGCTTTTCTCAACTTAATCTATCAATGTAACTTCCCACCTCGCCTCACCATCTTGCAACGGCTTTGACCTTTATACGTATTCAACTGCGCTGGGCAACTCAGTCAGCCCATCAGCAGGTTTTTTGGTGCTGATGATGCACAAGCCCCCCTTGCCAAACGGTCATGCGGCCTACCAGCTAGGCTTTGGTAACATCCACCAAAGCCGTGTTATAGGCAAAACCTCCACTTGGCGAATATTCGTCAGCGGTTAAGACGTTTGCACATCCTCCCCTGTCTACCCCCTTCTCATCAGGTTTATACCAGGCGCCATGCGGGACGTCAACTACGCCGGGCATTATCCTCTCTGTCACCCTGGCAGGAATAACCACCTCTCCCCTGTCGTTGAAGACCCTAACCATATCGCCATCACTGATGTTCCTTGCCCGGGCATCCTCTGAATTAATTAAGACGGCTTGATTTTCCAGCTCCCTTAGCCAGGGGATATTATCAAACTGGCTTAGAGCACGCCTCTTGAAATGAGTATTGATGAGCTGAAGAGGATATTTCTTCGCCACAGGGTCATTCCTGCTTTCCCAGGTCTCTATATACTTGGGAATGGGCGGAAGGCCCGGAATATTCATCTCCGCCAATCGTTGAGAATAGATTTCAATCTTTCCCGATGCGGTGGTGAAAGGATTATTCACTGGGTCTTCTACCTGCTTTTTGAAGGCTACGTATGGCTCTGGTAGCTTGAACCTATAGGTGCCCTCTTTCTTGAATATCGTGTAGTCGGGGACGCCGCTGCGTTCTGCGAAATCCTCCAGCATCTCATCTTCTTCTTTATCCACTAATCCAGTGATGCCCATTCGCCGTGCCAGTTCAACAGCAATCTGCAAGGCCGACTTGGATTCCCCCAGTGGCTCAATGACCTTGTTGATGCTGCCTATAAAAGGCGTTCCGCCTACCCCTAAAGTGACATCGTTTCTCTCCATGTAGGTATTTACTGGCAGCAGGATATCGGCGAACTTTGCGGTTGGCGTCATGAACTGCTCCTGGACTACGATAAATTCCAGCGCTTGCAACGCCTGCACTATCTTGTTGATATTGGGCCATTGGGTCAGATAGTTACAATGAGCTACGTAAAGCAGTTTGTAGTCATTGGGATAGCCACCGGCCTTGCCCTTAAGAATAGCATCTGCCAGCTTGGAACCGTGTATCCCCCTCGTATAGGGCATAAATTCTCCGAGATAGGCTGCTGCCTTTCCTTCAGGAGGCCTCCCGGCTGGGTTGCGAGCTCCTCCCACAAGCCCCCTCATCGCTGCCAGTCCATTCACAGGGTATGGGTATCCCGGATACACCGATTCCCAAGCTCTTCCTGCGGCATCTCCCCCATGGATGCCGATGTTGCCAGTCATTGCTGCCAGAGTGATGGCTGCTCGATGATATTGCTCACCATAGGCAGTACGCCCGGGGGCGATGCCAGCCATCAACGCTGCTGGCTTGATGGTTGCGTATTCTCTTGCCAGTTTCTCGATGGCGGCTGAAGACACCCCGGTGATTTCTTCCGCCCATGATGGTGTCTTGGGCACTCCGCCTTCTAGACCCAAGACATATTCCCTGAACCGGTCAAACCCAATGGTATAGGTATTGATGAAGTCCTTATCGTAAAGATTTTCCTTCAACATCACATAGGCCATGGCTATTAACATGGCACAATCTGTACCTGGCCTGATAGGTATCCACCGGTCCGCGAAAGCGACTGCCGTGTCTGTATATTTGGGCTCAACAGATACAATCTTGGCCCCTGCCTCCTTGGCTTGGGCCAGGAACCAGCAAGTATTAGTGCCGCTGATGGTACTTGCCGGGTTCCACCCCCACATAATTATCAATTTCGAGCTGACCAAGTCATCGCGGTTATTGGCAGTATGGAACGTGCCATAGTTACACAGTGAGGCAGCGACACCTTGGTGAAAGGAGGTTATGCCCCAGGTTAAAGTGTAGCCACCTGCCAGGCTAAGCAGTTTCGTCAACGGCCCGAACTGGTTCAAAAAGTGGACATCACCAACAAACTGCTGTAACACGATAGAGGCTGCTCCATACGTGTCCCTGACCCTCTTCAGTTCCCCAGCTACTTCATCCAGGGCCTCATCCCAGGAGATGCGTTCGAATTTGCCTTCTCCCCTTGCTCTTACCCTCTTCAGAGGGTACTTTAGACGGTCAGGGAGATATACCCTCTGCCGGTAGGCACGTCCTCGCAGACAAGCTCTGAGCTGTGGTTCTTCCCCGTCATCGGTCTCAATTCTGGTAATGACTCCGTCTTTGACATGAACCTTCAGAAGGCAGGAGCCCCCGCAATGGCTGGCGCAAATAGTGGGTACCACTTTTTCTGACATCATCTAACCTCCATATTTTTCGACCTGAACCAGTGCTGTATTGGAAGGTAAAGCCCCACCAGGGGAAGGTTCATCCCTGGTTAATGTATTGGCACAACCTCCCCAATCCACACCATTTTCGTCAGGGCTATACCAGGCCCCCTGTGGCAAGTCAACCACACCAGGCATGATTCTCTCTGTAACATTGGCGGGAATAATCATCCTTCCCCTATCGTTAAACACACTGACCAGGTCCCCGTCTTGGATGCCTCTGGCTTTAGCGTCACTGGTATTTATCTTTATCGCGTGGGGCTCCACCTCTCTGAGCCAGGGAATATTGTCGAACTGAGAATGGGCACGGCGTTTGCAGTGGGTGGTGATAAGCTGTAAAGGATATTTTGAGGCTAGAGGGTCGTTTACACTTTCCCATGTCTCAATATACTTGGGAATTGCAGGGAGCTTGGGGTTTTCCATATCTACCAATTGCTGAGAGTAAATCTCGATCTTCCCTGAAGGGGTTGAGAAGGGATTATTCGCCGGATCACTGATTTCCTTACTCAGGGCTATATGGGGGGCAGACAGAGGAACTTTAAAGATGCCCTGTGCCTTAAAGGCATCATAGTCAGGGACATCACTGCCCTGGATAATCTGCCTCAGCAATTCATCCTCCGTCTTATCGTTATAATCATTGATACCTAGTCGGGCAGCTAATTCATCAGCTATTTCGAGCGGAGACTTCGACTCATACAAAGGCTCGAGGATTTTGTTTCTGTAACCGTAGAAGGGCGGCAGTAACCCGCTCAAGACTTCGTTTCTTTCCAGGAAAGTACACGTGGGGAGCACAATGTCAGCGAATTTGGCAGTAGCAGTCATGAACTGCTCCTCAACCACAATGAACTCCAGCTTCCTGAGGGCCTCAGCAACTCTGTTAGAATTAGGCCACTGATTCACAATATTGCTAGTACTAAGATAAAACAGCCTGTAATCGGCTGGATAGCCACCAGATTTCCCCCTGAGAATAGCATCTGTCAATCTAAAGACGTTTACTGCGCCATGACCATACGCATAGCCTCTGCCTCGGTTGGGAAGTTTATCCTTTGAGGGTGGTGTTTCGGCATCCACGGCGTTGGGCGGGATTCTCAGGCCCGAACCCATTCTCAGCAAATTCATGATGGACCAGACTTTACCTGCTGCTGAGCCTCCCGGTATGCCAATGTTGCCAGTCATTGCTGCTAGGGTGATGGCTGCCCTGTGATATTGCTCTCCATAAGCAGTACGCCCGGGGGCAATTCCAGCCATCAATGCCGCTGGTTTTGTGGTCGCATACTCCCTCGCGAGACGGTCGATGGTAGCGGCTGGCACACCGGTGATGGCCTCAGCCCAAACTGGTGTCTTCGGTACCCCATCCTCCACTCCCAGAACATAGTCCTTGAATGCCTCAAAACCAACGGTATAAGTATCAAGGAAAGCCTGATCCTGAAGCTTTTCCGTCACAATCACATTTGCCATAGCTATCAGCATAGCAGCATCAGTGCCCGGCTTGATCGGTATCCACTCGTGGGCCAGGGTGGCCGTTGTGTCAGTGTACCTTGGGTCTATCGAAATGATTTTTATCCCAGCTTCTTTGGCCTGGACTAGATACCAACTGGTATTGGTATCTGCTACGGTGTTAACAGGGTCCCAGCCCCAAAGGATTATCAGGCGTGAATCTAGTAGATTGTCACGAGTGTCTGTTACCAAGGCGTTCCCGTAGGTAGTCAGTTCGGCAAAAATAGCGCCCTCATAGGAATGCAGGCCCCAAGGACGGGTATAACCACCCATCAAGCAGAACAGTCTGCTCATTCTTCTCCAGACGCCATGTAATGCTCCCCCATCGCCAGCAGAGACCCAGTACAAGATAGCGGACGAACCATAAGTTTTCTTAACCCGCTGTATTTCACCAGCTACCGTATCCAGTGCCTCATCCCAGGAGACCCTCTCGAATTTACCTTCTCCCCTGGCCCCTACCCTCTTCATCGGGTATTTAAGTCGGTCAGGGGCATATATCCTCTGCCGGTAGGCACGTCCTTTTAAGCAAGCCCTGAGCTGGGGTTCTTCCCCATCGTCGGTCTCTATTCTAGTGATCGCCCCATCTTTAACATGAGCTTTGAGAACGCAAGTCCCACCACAGTGGCTGTTACAAATGGTGGTCACCACCTTTTCTGCTTCAGCAGATTTTTTACTTCCTTCCCTGCTCATCTTTCTTTCTTCCCACGCTTTTTCGCTCAATCAGCTCGAATATGACACCGCCAATCTTGTCAGTGTCCAGATAGGCGAAGGCTATCCCAAGGTGTGGCAGACTCTGATGGAATATGGGCTGGATACCATCTTTAGCGAATTCGACCAGCATAGCCTCTAAGTCATCAACTTGAAAGCCCAGATGATGAAGGCCTTCTCCGTTACTTTCAAGGAACTCAGTGTAGATATTCTTCCCACCCACTGGTTGAATGAGTTCGACCTGAAGTGGCCCTGACCTGGCGAAAGCCACCTTGAGCTTGACGTTGACAGGCTTCCCTCGCCAAAGCACACCTTCCATACTGCCATCAATCACCCTGAAAGGACCTATGCCAAAGGTGGAACCATAGTGCTCTACTGCTTTGTCCATATCCTCCACTACAATGCCTACCTGCTGTACCGGAGGCAGTTTCACCCTGGGTTCCTGTTCTTCTGTCATCTTTCGTGCTTCCTTGCTAACGGCTTGGGACGGAGACTTCGGCCTTTGGCTTGAAAAGCACCGAAGGTTGAAGCTTATCGTCATAGATAAAGCCCACGGCTTCATGGGTCTTGCCATATTTGGCTTCCATTTCTTCTATCGGTCCGGCATCCAGTGCCCGTGTGGGACAGCCGGCTACACAAATCGGCTGTTTTCCCTCTGCCCATCGGTCTAAGCAGAAATCACACATCTGGATTTTAGCGTCCTCCTCGTCTCCAAATTGGGGGACTTTGTAAGTGCAGGCTTCAAGACACAGTCCGCAACCATCCTTTCCCAGACATGCTTCACTATCCACCACCACTATGCCATCCTCTTCCCTTTTGCTTATGGCACTGACCGGACAAGCCGGTATACAAACTGGCTCAGCGCAGTGATAACAGGAGGTGGACAGGAAGGCAACAAACGGCTCAGGGTATTTACCCCGCTCGATAGTGTTAACCCTCCTCCAACTGGCTGGCCCGGCTGGCACATCGTGCCAGTCCTTGCAAGCCACCACACAGGTATAACAGCCGATACATCTGGTCTGGTCAAAGTAAAAGGCTAGTTGCATTGTCAATTTACCTCCTTTTTATCCTGTCGGTACAACCACGGCAAGCCGCTGAGAACTATGGATCTTGACGAGGGTGATTATGTCACAATTGGTATTTTTGCACGATTCGTTGCTGACGTCAAGAACTCCACCAACTGGCTGTATGTTGTTTGCAAAAACGAGGCATTTTGGCTTTGAAAAATAGCGAATACTCGTAATAGCTAAACCCTGACCCCTGCTCTGACAAGGCCTAGCTTCCCTGTCCCTTTGTCAACTTCATAGCTTCTCTATCGCGCATTGCGCCCTGCGCAGCCAATAATCCATCTCCATCTCCTGGAACATCGTTTCAGCCTTCTTCAGATTTTCCAGGGCTTTTCCCTTCTGGCCAGCGTTGGCATAAAACTCTCCCAGGCAGAGATACCCCTGAGAAAGGAGTGGTTTTGCTTGCAGTTTATCCAGAATCTTGATTCCCTCTAGGATGTATTCCTCCGCCCTATCACTTTGCGATGGGTCGGCTTTGACTAATATTCTTCCCCACCAAACCCATGACTGCCCCTCTATCCATTTTTCATTATTATTTTGCGACCACTTCAATGCCTCCCCTATACAACTCAGAGCACTTTTTAAGTCACCGGAATCGAAATGGACTATACTTAGTGCCCAATAACAAAGAGATAAGAAGTGCGACAATCCCGCATCACTCTGGATTTTAAGAGCTCTCTCAATATGCTTTCGGGCAGTTTCCATCTCTCCAAGGAGATAACAGCCCTGCCCCAGCACAGCCCAGGCCACACCTAATATAACTAGCACCTGTCGTTCTTCACAAATTCTAACAGCGCTTTGAGCATGTTCCACAGCATTTTTCCCATCTCCCCTCCCATTAAATAAAATTCCGTACTGGACCTCTACCCACCCTATGCTATATAGGTCATCCATCTCCTTGGCAAAACGAAAGCCTTTCCCACACAGGGCTTCCCCTGCCCCGAAATCCCCCAAATTCCCCATGGCCGCTCCATACATTGCCAGAAGCGAGGAATATATGCGAAACGGCGGGAAAAAAAATTCAGATTCTTTTTGTGTTTTCTCAAGCAAAGCAATGACCTTGGGAGCGACTTCAGCTGTTCTCAAAAACTCACCCCTTGTGTTGTAACCAACACAAAGTTCAAATGCAAGTGGTGCCATTATTTCGATGTCCTGCATCATTTCTGCCTCTCTAAAGGCGTTCTGGCAATACTCCGTCGACTGAAGGGTCTGCCCTCTAACCGTATAATAACAGCCAATCGCACCGTATAACTTTGCCAGACTCCTTTGATCCCCAACCTCTTCGGCGAGTCTTTTCCCTTCTTCAAGGATCTGGAGGGAATTTTCAGGGTGAGCTAGGGCTCTCATGGGGCCTTCAATTAAAAGACGAACTTCAACCCCTCTTCTTTTATTTTCCTCACTTTCAGGCAGCTTGTTGACTAGGTTGACCGCTTCCTTATAGAAGCGAAAGGCTTCCCAGTTAGAATAACCACGTGTTGCCTTATTCCCAGCTAATTTCAGATATTGGTAAGCTTTCTCCAAATTTCCACTCTGGGAATAATGATGGGCCAGCACCTCGTAAAACTCCTCCAACCGTTCGGGGTAGAGTTCCTCTATGGCCCCTCCCACCTTTTCATGTATTTCCCTTCTCCTCTTGAGAAGCAAGCTGTTATAGGCTACTTCCTGGGTGAGGGTGTGTTTAAAGATGTATTCCAGCTCGGGAAACAGGCTTTTCTCATAGATGAACTCCGAACCCTGGAGGTCGAGGAGGTAAGATTTAAGCTCCTCTCCCATCCCTATGATGTTCTGAAGGATGTCAAAGGAGAAGTCTCTTCCGATAACGGACGCCACCTGCATGGTCTGTTTGGCGTTGTCAGCTAGCCGGTCCATGCGGGCAGCGATGATTCCCTGAATGGTATCGGGCACCTTGATATCAGAGGCTTTTGTGCTTAATACATACTGGTGGTCCTTCCTTTGAATGAAGCCGCCTTCCAGCAGGCTACGGGTAAATTCCTCAATGAAAAGAGGATTGCCTCCAGACCTGCTCAGGATGAGCTCCTTCAACTCAGGTACAAGCTCTCCGTCCTCAAATATGGACTGCACCAGCTCGGCACTGCTATCAGCGTAGAGCTCATCCATACGTACCTGGCTATAACAGGACCTGCCCCCCCAAGAATGGGTATAGTCAGGACGGTAAAGTAGGAGCAGCAGGATATGAATATTGGTCAGCCCTCCGATGAGATAGGTTAAGAACTCCTCCGAGCTGTTATCAATCCAGTGAAGGTCCTCAACGGCGAGAACAAGAGGCCTGATTTGACTCTCCCGAACCAGCAGCTTCCTGATGGCCTCAAAGGTCTTTTCCCTTTTTTGCTGAGGCTCCAGCTTGAGATAGTTTTCATCCTCTACCTTGAGCGATAGAATATCGTGCAGCGGTGGAAGGATGTCTTTGAGTTTTTCATCGAGCTGACTTATCTTATCCTCCATCTTTTGTTTGATGACGGATTCCTGCTTTCCCTCCTCAATATCGAAATAACATCTCAGTACACCCAATATGGGCAGATATGCCATAGAACCCCCGTAGGGGAGACATCGGCCCTCAAGGTAGGTGTATTCTTCCTCTGGGAGTGTCTCCCTAAGTTGAAGGACAAGCCTCGATTTTCCCACTCCAGCCTCACCTACTATCCCTACCACCTGCCCCTGCCCTTCCCTGACCCGGTCAAAACAATCCGCCAGATGCTCAAGTTCCCTCTTGCGTCCCACGAATCTCGCGAGTCCTCGCGCCATGGCAGCACCCAGCCTGGTCTTCGCCAGCCCTACTCCCAGCACCTGGTATGTCCTCATCGGCTCTTTCTTGCCCTTCACCTGCATCTTGCTCAGAGGCTTGAATTCAAAGTAGCCCTGGGTCAAACGATAAGTGCTCTCGGCAACCTGTATCGTGCCCGGCTCCGCTGTATGCATCATCCTCGAAGCCAGGTCCACGGTATCCCCCATAGGAGTATATTCCATGGTCAGGTCTTCACCTATCTTACCCACAACTACAAGGCCGGTATTAAGACCGACCCGCATCTCAAAATCAATCCCTTTTTCCTTAACCTGCCCAGCATAGTTTCTCAGGCGCTTCTGAATGCCCAGGGCAGCATATAAAGCACGCTGTGGAGCATCCTCGTGAGCTATGGGAGCGCCAAAGAAAGCCATTACTCCATTCCCCAGAAACTGTACTACGGTGCCCTCATAGCGGTGTATCTCCTCGGTGAAGAAATCGAGGCACTGGCTCGTCAGGTTATGCGCCTCTTCGGGGTCAAGCTCTTCCGATACCGAGCTAAATCCAGAAACATCAGCGAAAAGGACCGTCACCTGCTTTCGCTCGCCCTCAATACCAGGCCGGGCAGCCAGGATCTTGTCAGCAAGTTGCTTTGGAGTATAGCTTTTGGGAGTAGAAACAGCAGGCTCGGGCACCAGTGTGGGCGCCTGAGCTGCCTCAGGTTGAATACTAATAGCCTTTAGTCCATCTATAATACGGGCGATAGTGACAGAAACACCTTCCGGGCCGATAGCAATGGAGGTAGAGGCAGCTAAGGCGTAACGCCACTCCGGCTGGCTACGCTGAAACTCCGAGTGGCCCATCTCACATAACACCGGGATGAAGGGTTTGCGGGTTTCGAAAGCGTGAATAACCTCTTTGGTAATCTGGTCGGAACCAACAGACCTAGGGGATATCAGCAGAACAACCGCCTCACAATTGTCGAGGGCGTTAAGCAATTGGGTCACATAGCTGGCACCGGGTAGGATATCCCGCTCAAAATAGAAAGTCCGGTAGCCCGCTGCCTCCATGCCATCTGCGATCTCCCTCGCTATGTCGAAGTCTCTTTCTGAGTGGCTTATGAAAATAAGACTCATAAAATCCTCTTGTTTTCCCTAATCCGGTGGATTGATTGTTGTGCAAACTCAAGTTGGCAGTTTACTCTCATCCCCCATTCCAAAGCAGCTTAGATTCTTACAGAGTTTTCTCGCATGCCTATACTTGGTCTAAAGTCTAATTCCCGTTTATATGGTTGTCAACATCCCTCCATCACTCTGAGCAAACTGAAAGAACCTTCACCAAAGCCTTTCTTCCAAAGTAAAAGGACTAAGACCTTGTCCAGAGTCTGTCAAAGGTTGCAGCAGGATTATGGGGGATTCTGCGATTAGCTAGCTATCCGTCAGCCCTTATCCACTTTTGGGCTTCTGCTTTCCCAGCCTGGTATAGAGCTCTTCAGGGGTATCCTCGACGTTCTTATATATGCATAATTTGCAGGGTTCCGCTGCTACCTTCTGGGACGGGAGGGTTACATTGGCAAGATAGCCAAGTTGTTCAATGGACAGAATCTCCAAGACGGGGCAGTGAGTGCAATAGACCGGGAAATCGTTCATGCCCCAGGTCATGGCGTGTGGCTTCTGCATTCTGGTAAGATTTCGCGGTGGTCCATATGCCCCTTTTTGGACCAGCCGCTGGCCGCTGCCGCAAGGCTCCATCGTTATGCATACCTTCTCATCATCCTCCTCCACCTTGATAGGCTGTAGATGACCCCGCAAGGAACCAGCCACCCACCGGATCCGGCGACGGAAGTCAACGTTCCTCACGTCACCCATATGCCCAACATACGCTCCGATAACCTTTCTTAGCGCCTGATAAAGGGCATCCTCCCCATAGTTGGTATAGATGTAATCCATGAACCCGGCCGTCCAGTCTACATAGAGGTCATGCATGGCAGAGAATTCGCGATGCATCCGATTGGCCAGTTTCTTGGCCCGCTCTTTCTCTCCAGCCTCAATGGCTTCAGTGAGAAGGTCAACAGTACGCTTTCCCATGTCCTCAAGCTCTTCTTCGGTAAATACTCTATTCATTATCGTAAGCCTCCTAATTCTCTTTCATCTGCAAACCTAATCAATCGTAGTGAATTATGTATGAAACTCAACTACATCGCCCTCCTGAAGTATATGTCCCTTGCTAAGCCTCTGTCCATCACTCTGTCCTGAACTCCAAACGCTATCAGCAAACTTATTGGGAAATGTTCCAGCGCCCGGCTGGGATAGTGTCCACCTTTTACTCCAACCTAGAGATTACCTCACCTGACTCCTCCACCAGACGCTTAACCATCTCCCCTGCCCCCTCCACCCTCTTTATCAGCCCAGCGATTGCCCCCAAGGGGATGAAAGACCCATCCACATCTCCCTCTACCAACCCCGGCCGAAACCTATCCGCGCCGTAGCAGAACCGCCCTATCTCCTTCCTGGAAGCGCCTTCCGCCATCATCTTCAGTACCTCGTCCGTAAAGGAGTTCCTAAGCGCTCTCACCAACCCCAGACGGCCAGCCCACGTTACGGTGCTGGTGTCTGTCGCACCCACTATCGCCTCCTTCAACTTCGGGTGGGCATCACACTCGTTGGTAGCCACAAAGGCGGTGCCCAAATAAATGCCTTCCGCCCCCAGGGCAAAAACCGCAGCAGCCCCCCTACCGTCAGCGATGCCCCCACCGGCGATCACTGGTATCCCCACTGCATCCACTACCTGGGGTACCAGCACCAGAGTCGACAGCTCATCCAGACCGCTGTGCCCACCACTCTCAAACCCAACCACAATCACCGCATCTACCCCTGCCTCCTCACCCCTCCTGGCTGCCTCCACCGTAACCCTCATCTGGGGGCGATACAAGACCTTGACTCCAGCCTCTTGAAAGCGCCTGGTATAAGATTCGGGTGAATCCCCCACCAGGAGCGCCACCGCGATTCCTTCCTCCAGAGCCACCTCCACGCAGCGGTCGCTGAAGGGCTGCTCGGGGACAGCAAAATTCACCGCGAAGGGCTTATCAGCCAGCTCCTTTGCCTTCCTTATCTGCGCCCGCAGTCGCTCCCCCGTGATGTTAACATCACTAGTCAGTGTCTTCACCCCTGCGTTGAAGCCAATGGTGCCCAGTCCGCCGGCGTTGGACACGGCAGCCGCCAGTTCGGCACCGGTAATCCATATCATCGGCGCTTGTATTATGGGATATGTAATGCTCAGCAGCTCGCAGACCCTTGTCCTTTTCAAATAAATACCTCCTACTGGCTATTATATGAGACCATCACCACATCACCCGTAACCCCGCTGGCAACTGACCACCCACACCTGTCATAGAGTTCGCGGCTTGCTCTTTCCCACCCTGGTGTAGACGTCTTCAGGAATATCCTCAACATTCTTATATATGCAGTACCTGCACGCTTCCTCTGCCACCTTCTGAGCAGGGAAGGTTACATTAGCAGGATAGCCAAGCTGCTCTATAGACAGGATTTCCAACATGGGGGAGTGAGTGCAATAGACCGGGAAGTCACTCATGCCCCAGGTCATGGCATGTGGCTTCTGTATCCTGGTGAGATTGCGCGGTAGTCCATACGCCCCCCTTTGGGCCAGTCGCTGGCCGCTGCCACAGGGCTCCATCGTTATACACACCTTCTCATCATCCTCTTCCACCTTCATAGCCTCGAGATGACCCTGCAGTACACTGGCCAACCCCTGGATTCGACGTCGAAAGTCGACTTTCCTAACATCAACCATGGGCCCAATAGCCGCCCCGATAACCTTTCTCAGCGCCTGATAAAGGGCATCCTCCCCATGGTTGGTATAGATGTAATTCATGAACCCTGCGGTCCATTCTACATAGAGGTCATGCATGGCGGAAAACTCGCGATACATCCGACTTGCCAGCTTCTTGGCCCGCTCCTTATCACCGGCCTCAATGGCCTCGGTTAGAAGGTCAACAGTACGCCTACCCATCTCCTCGAGCTCTTCCTGGGTGAATACTCTATTCATATCATAAGCCTCCTAATTCTCTTAAATCTGTAAAACGTAATCAACCGTAATGAGTTATATATGAAACTCGACTATGTCGCCGTCCTGAAGTATATGACCCTTGCTAGCCCTCTGCCCATCATACTTTCCCGAGCCCCAAACGACAGCGTACTTCAAATTCTGGCGAAAGTCCTTATGGAGGCTCTCAGCAGCTTCCTCCAATGTGCTGCCCTTCTCCAGTACCATAGGGTCGCTCAGGTCAGCCCTGCTGCCTGGGGTTTTGGTGTAAACCCTGATGATATTCAGGGCTTGGTAGACTGCCCTCTTGAACTCTTCCAGGCCACTACCTTCCTTGGCTGAGATAGAGGCCAGGGGAAACAGACTAGCATATTGCGAGTGCAAGATTTCCCAATTGCTGTTTGAACCTTTCAGGTCGTTCTTATTCCCCACAATCAACATCCTCCTGGGATAACTTCCCGGAGTTATCTGCATAGCACCGTCCGTTAAAGGCTCTATTCTTGCCTCTCTTAAACCTTGAAGAGCAGCCTCCACCTGGCCTATTGGCTCCAGGGATAAATCTATCATAATAACAATGATATCAGCATTTCTAAGGGTATTTGCCAGTAGTATTTTTGCTTCTTTGTGCCCGATAGGTGGCGTATCAACCAGTTGTATCTGAATGTCTTCGAACTTCATCATCCCCGGAATCGGGGTTTTAGTGGTGAAAGGATATTCGGCTATCTCCGGGATGGCCTCGGTTAATGCCGCTAATAGCTGTGATTTTCCCGTGTTAGCTGGCCCGACTAACATTACCTGCCCGGCCCCCTCCGGCCTAATATAAAAGCCTGTTCTCCTAGCTGTGGCGTATTTTCTTTCTGCCTCCTGTGAAAACTTGGCAATCTTTCGCCTTAGCTCGGCATGAAGCTTATCGGTGCCTTTATGCCTGGGCATAATTGCGAGCATCGCCTGCAAGGCCGCAATTTTGTCCTCCGGCTCCCTGGCCGCCCTATACCTCTTCTCAGCCTCAAAATACTGGGGCGGTAAATTCGCTGGCATACTCCTATTTTAGCATCACGTCCTACCCTGTGAGCAAAAGTTGCTATAATGGCCTGGTTGACTTATTAGAACCAATCCATGGATGAGGGATTTTTATGGTAAAGCTTACGTTCTACGGTGGCATCAGGGAGATCGGAGGCAATAAGATTCTGCTTGAAGATGATAAAGGAAAGATCTTCCTGGATTTTGGCTATCCCTATAGCAAGTATCGAACCTTCTACGAAGAATATCTGAAGCCTCGTCCCGGAGCAGGACTCCTCGACCTGTTAGTAATGGGGCTGCTTCCACCGCTCGAGGGCATTTACCGCGCCGACCTACAGACAAAAGAGCAGTGGCAACAATTTCTACACGCCAAGCACTATCGCAAGCTTGAAGATATAGATGGAATTCTGCTAACCCACGCCCATCTCGACCACTCTGGCCACATATCTTTCCTGAGAGAGGACATCCCGGTATATGCCACTGCGACCACATCATTTATTGCCAAGGCAATACAGGACTCAGGCACACCAGCTTTCGACCAGCAGGTATGCTATTTCACCCCCAGGGTTGAGGAATGTTTGAAGGAATGGAAGCAGGGAGCCTACGTTGCCAGCAGCAGTGGTGACCGTCAACGTCGCTTCCGCGTCGCCAATACACCAGAGCTGAGTGAGGAGGCCGAAAATTTTTGGGGGAAAGCTACCCGACAGAAGAAACTTGCCTCGCAACCCTTGGAGGATATTAGTGAATGCAGTTTTAATCTGTGTTGCCTTCCCGTAGACCACTCCATTCCTGGTGCCTGCTCCTGGGGTATTGAGACGAGTTCCGGTTGGGTGATTTACAGTGGCGACCTACGACTGCATGGTAAGCGGGGTAAACTTACCGAGTCATTCATAAAGGAAGCAGCTCAGTTACATCCCAGAGCACTAATCCTGGAAGGCACTAACGTGAACAAGGAAACGAATGTCGCTGAGCAGGAGGTGTATGATAATGGTCTTAAGGCCATCGCCGGCTCACAGGACCTCGTCATTGCCGATTTCCCTGCCAGAGATGTAGACCGTTTGCTTACCTTTCTGCAGATTGCCAGAGACACAAACAGGAAGTTAACCATTTTGCCCAGGGATGCTTACCTCCTAAAGACCATGCGCCTTCTCGAACCCCAGATACCTGACATTGCCCAAGAGGATGCCATTGTCATCTATCAAGAAACAACTGCCAGTAAGAGTCCTGCTTCATGGTTGCGAAATATTTACCAGGAATACTCCAGCAAGATTGTGCTGGCTAAGGATATCAGTTCTAACCAGGGAGATTTCATCCTCTGTTTTAGCTTCTGGGATTTGAACGAGCTGCCCAGCATACAGCCCAGAGCAGGCAGCCTTTATGTCTTTAGCTCCAGCGAACCCCACAATGAAGAACAGGAGATGGACTTCTGGCGTTTGCACCATTGGCTCGAGCGCTTCCAATTAAGAGCATTCGGCCTCCCTGTACAAAGGAACGGCAAATGGGAAATACCTGAGGAGGAGAAGGGGCTACACGCCTCTGGTCATGCCTGTGGCCCGGACCTGCTGAGAATTGCCCGTGAGATTCAACCAGAGCTGCTTATACCGGTGCACTCTGAGAAACCCGAATTCTACCTAGAGAACCTGAGCAACAGCGGGATAGATGTCATCCTTCCCACCGAAGATGGTACAGTTGAAATATGACCCACTACCTAAATTTCCTCTTCCTTGACGGGAGAGGATTAAGAACCCGTCCAGGGTTTATCGAAGGATGGGCTACCCTTACCTAGCCAACCCTATAACTCTCTTCTCAGCGAGTTTAGCTTCTCTTTCATGTCCTGGGACCTGTCCCGCCGGTCGTCGATTTTAACTGTAGTCAACACCCTGGCAACTCCCTCTCCAAAGGTCCCTTCGTGCATCTTTCTCACCACCGCTAGAATTTTGTCTAAGTCTCCCTCTATAATCGTTCCCATCGGGGTTATCTCGTACTTTACATCCTTTTCTTGCTTTAGGATTTTAACTGCACGGGCCACATATTTGCTGACCGAGGGGGTTTCCGTACCCAAAGGAACAACGCTTATCTCTGCTATTGCCATTCTCCCACCTCCTTAAAGCTTACCATGAATAGATTACTATAGCGCAGTCTTTATCCGGTGTCAATGTATTATGTCAACCAAGCCAGAAATCCTGTAGCGCCCTTTTCCAGTCATCGGAGAATATTTAGACACCGTTTATCTGGCATTGCCAAGAGCATAGCGGTTGCGAGGCTCCTCCTCTTCGTCATTGTGAGTCACGACAGTGCCAAAGCAATCTCTCAGCGAGATTCCTCGCTATGCTCGGAACAGACCCCACAATCCCAGAGATTGCCACGCTTCGCTCGCAATGACACGGAGGAGTCCCTAAACGCTCTCTATTCTAAGGCTTAGTTGCTATCTGGGCAGTAGATGCTAAAATAACCAGAAACAGATGAAGGAATTAATTGAAAGCCTGGCTAGAAAAGCAGGCGATGTCTTGATGGAGCACTTCCGAGAAGACTGGTCTTTGCTTAAACAGAGAAGCACAGCCAAGGAAGCAGCCACCAGGTATGACAAGGAGATAGACAGATTGATTGTCGATGAAATTAAGAGGCATTATCCTCACCACAGCCTGCTTACCGAGGAAAGCGGCTTTCTTAAGGACAATCCAGATTGGCTTTGGCTCGTGGATTCCTTGGACGGCACGGGTGATTTTGCTAACTTCAACCCTTTCTTTTCCGTCTGCTTAGCTTTAATGCACAAAAATGAGCTCGTTTTAGGGGCAATTTGCGCTCCGGCGATTGACGAGTTCTATTTTGCCGAGAAAGGCAACGGTGCTTATTTAAATGGGGTGAAAATTCAAGTGTCCGACGTATCGGACCTCAGCCATAGCTATATTTTCTACTGCGAGGGAGGGGAAAAGGACAGGGCAAGAACAGGCAGCCTCGTACAGAGGCTCTATCCCTGGGTTACGGATATGCGCAAGCTCGGCTCGGCTGGGCTGGAAACAGCCTGGGTAGCCACGGGCAAAGGGGAGGCTTACTTCACCACCAGAATTGAGCCCTGGGATGTTGCCCCCGGAGTCTTATTAGTTCAAGAAGCTGGCGGAGAGGTCACTGATTTCCAGGGCAATCCCTGGAAACCGGAAACAAACGACCTTCTATTCTCCAACAAAAAGCTTCATCAGAAGATATTAAGCTTGATTTCTACCAGTGATATAAAGGAGGGGGAATGAACGAGGCTAGAATCTTTGTCGTTGCCCAATCCAAGGAAAAAGGCTATGCCAAGCTGGCATCTAAGCCTGGAATTACTACTGACGAGCTTGAGCTAGAGGGGGCAAAGTTTGGACAGTGGCTATTGGAGAATGGCTCAACTTCCTTCTTGAAAGGTCTGCACCACTTATTCGATGAAGCCGAGATAACCAAGAAGATAGGCCTGGGCTATTAATGGACTCTTATTGTGCCATTCTGAGCGAAGCGAAGAATCTCTTGTCACTCAAGGCAAGCTCTATTAAAGAACGACTTTATTGAAGGCCATAGCACGATGCCAGTAGGCAAAGCAATCATAAAGACAATGGAAGGAAAGGAGATTACGCTAGCAGAGCAAACTCCCATCCCCTGTTTTCGTTGTGGCATCTGCTGCACCTGCTACCAGGCTCCACTGGAGCCTGAAGATATAGATAACATTGCCTCAGCCCTGGGAATATCAAGCTCGGACTGTATCTCCAGGTATGCTCTGAAGGTGCCGATAAAGGAAGGCTACTTGCTCAAGCAAACCAGGAAAGGCTGCGTCTTCCTCACCTGGGATGAGGATGGAAAAGCCTGCTGCACCATATATCCTTCCCGCCCTAAAGCCTGCCGGGAATGGACTCCCGGCCTTTCCAGGCCCGAATGCCTTGAAGGCTTAGCTAAACTCAAATCTAAAGGGCAGATAATGCTATTGGAGGAGCTCCTCAATTCCCAAAAAGATAAGCAAGACCTTTACTCGTCACTCAAAAATCCAAGGTAAGCTGAGAGAAATTAGCCGCGCAAAATTACCCACTACATAAATCTTACGGATTTCCCCGAAGTAGCTACGTGGCAGCCTTCTCAAGTTTGCCTTTTTCTGCTTTTTTTGTTTATTCTCCCCCTTACACAAAAGGTAGGAATAGCGCCCCGTGCAAGAATTCTTGCCAACTTAGACAACGAATACCGTGATTCTCTGCTTTGCTTCTGCCCATTTTGTCTTCAATAACAAGGAGAATGCTTCGACTAAGAGCTAGGGTTATAGCGGCAGCTTCTCCATCATGGATTCCTGGCTGCCCTCGAATCTGTAAGTATAGGTCTTCTTCTGAGGAAGTAAACGGTGTAACTACAGAAGGATAATGGTCAAGAAACGTTTCAAGAGGGGATCCTGGTTGCCTCACCTCTTCAGCGACCTGCTCTGGAAGAATGACTTCACTGTGGCGTCTTCTAAGTTGAATAACATCTTTGCTTCTTTCAATGAAAATCAGCGAAGAAGAGTCAAACACATATTGGGATAACTGCCTTGTGGCGTAATCCATGTCCTCTCAGTCTATTTCCTTATAACGCTCAGCAGCCTCAAGTGCTTTTCTCAAAGGTAGTCCCAAACTATGGGCTAATTTACCAAGGGAGATGTCGCCCTTATAATAAGCCTCAAAGGCATTGGAAATGAATTCTTTACCGAGCCTCCTCCTGAAGCTTCTCTCCCACCTCGGACCCTTTGGCGCTCTAGGATGAGGCGGTTGATAAGAAGCAAGAAGGTAATTAGCGTAGCCTTGCTCCATCAGACCCAAATCTTCAAGACGATAAAGCATGGCTTGAACACTTACACGCCATTTGCCTGCCATGTTGCCTACTTCTTGAATTGACGGCGTCTTTGAAAGAGCACGCTTTGAAAAGTCCTCATCTATCAGCTTCGCTGGGAGTAAAAATTCCACTGAGAAGAGATCGGCTATTCGCTCATCGCCGGCAGGACCTGGCCTTCCCTCCTCGCTGATGTCACACACAGAGGGTGGATGCCTATACAAAAGATGAGCATACTCGTGAGCAAGGGTGAAGTTCCTTCGCCCTGGGACTTCCCTTGCGTTGATAAGAATGCAAGGGCCATAATCTGAATGCCAATAAGAGAAACCCGAAAACTGTCC
The DNA here is from genome assembly GCA_034414335.1 of Dehalococcoidia bacterium. GTDB lineage: Bacteria > Chloroflexota > Dehalococcoidia > GIF9 > AB-539-J10 > RBG-13-51-36. Next base: position 3,749 of record DAOUMB010000151.1, on the reverse strand, counting down.
TGGTGGAATGTCAAGTTCAAATATGCGAACTCCCCTCTGCATCAGATCATCTCGTAGCTTGCTAACAGGTTTTTCACCAAGTTTAAAGATATCTCTCTGGATTCGAGCTAGCTCAATGGGGGATTGATTCCTAGGCACACACTCTATTGCAACAGGTTGAATCTTACCTAAAGTACGCTCAAGTTCAAGAGCAGTGCGACAGAGTTCATCGAATCTAGCTATCACGAGGCGCGACTCTTCTGATAGTTCCTTGAACGACCGGCCAGTTGTAGAACGGAAGTGCACTTGAGTTGGAGGAGTTGGAGTTTCCTTCAGAAAGTAGTCAATTTCCCTCCCATAGATTTCGGCTAATTGTTGAAGCTGCCTAAGATTCGGCTTTGCGTGCTCTGCCTCCCAGTCAACAATCTCGTCCAGATGAACTCCTAAGCGTCTCGCCACCTCTTCAGGACGAAAATGGACTGTTTCTCTTGCTTTCTGAAGCTGAATGCCTAAAACGATATGCCCCTTGCCCTTGCCTAAACCCTCAACTGTCTCGATAGTCATTACATTGCCCTCCTATCAGCGTGATTTTTGCCAAGCTTGTGGGGGCTCTGATTCAATAACTTATTCACTAAAGGTCTCAATATGGAATCGAATAGCTGATTTTACATCGGACAAGACCTCCTCATAAGTATCTCCTTGCCCCACCACGAGGCCTTTTAAGCCTAGGAGATATGCTATATTCCCGTCAGAGGTCTTTTCCACTATAATCTCAAACTGACATACTATAATTTACCTCTCAAATTTACGTGCTTCACATTTCGAGGCAGCAAGCTCAATAATGCTCCTATATTATCAATTATAGCATTACAACTGCTGCAAATTTTGTATTTTGGAACAAGCGGTAAGAGTAGAAGCTTGCCTCGCCACACTACCGTTACCTCAGCTCCCCTGCCCTGTGGTTTTGCGGTATTCATTCAAGACTTTCATCATGGCCTGGAAATCTTTAGGTCCTGAGATTTTCTTTCCCTCAAGCCACTGTTCCAGCGCCTCGATAACGATTTCCCGAATCGATTTACCCTGTTCAACAGCAGCAAATTTTACCGTCTTGAGAAGTTCTTCACTTCCCAAATCCACAGTTATTCTCGTTCCTTTAGCCATGCTCACCTCCTCTATCTGATTTTACAACATAAAAACACAAAAACATATACTTTTCCGATATGGCAGCATAAGCACTTACGGGCTTTTTTTAAGGGCGCTATTCTATAAACGAAGCGGAACGTATCTCATTGGAAAAATGGCTTTAGCTTCCCGGCCACCATCTCCGGCAAGGTATCAATAACCCAGGCGTCACATAGTCTTTCGAAGGGGCCGGTATCGCCGGTGTAGACTCCGCCGGGATAAGGGCGGGAGATAAGTTTGACACTCAGTCTATAATAAGCCACTCTCTCGCCTATAGGGCCGGAGAAGGTAATAAGGTTAAATGAGCCAATGCCAAGTTCTTTGTACCCCTTTAATGCCCTGGTCAAACAGTCAGCAAAACCAGCTATCTGCCTTTCATCCCATTCAGCCAGGGAACTCAGTTCCTCGAAGATAAACTGGACCTCGTTAAAGCCCCGCGGGGCAAAGCTTGCTATCAGGGACAAGGAATCATTCTGATAAACAAATCTCTCGTCGCTTTTTCTTTCCTGTTCGACTAGTTCTTCCCAGTAATTTTTACTATTGTGGTCGAAGTAGGCCCGGCTCTTTTCTATAAGCTCGGCTTGCATGGGAAGCGGCCCGCTTTCCACCAGAATCTGACTATGTGGATGTATTATGCTTCCGGCGCTGGGCGGCATATAGTTCCAGATATAGATAGGCCAGACTGCCTCTTTGTCGCTTTCGAATACGGAAAGGACGTATCTCTTGCTGGCAAGCAGATTGTCATGGAGCATCTCTACACTGAATTCATCTAAATCTAAAAAGTGCGCCTGGCTGATAATTCCCACGGCATGATTCTCGCCAAAGGGACTTGAGTTAGGGAAAATTAAGCTTTCCCCAAGTTTTATCCTCTCCTCCCTCCACTTCTCCCTGGGCAACCTGGGCGTTTTCTCTTCTACACGCTCCGGGCAAAACGGGCATGTCTCCCTGGTCCTGGCGACTATCTCAGCAAGCTCAACCTTATTACCAAATTGTCTGACCCTTCTGGCTCTTTCAGGATTTATTCTGCACTGGTCATGGGTCAAAGGGTCAAACCTGTATTCCACTCCATTTCTGATGAATTTTCTAAATTCCATAGCAAATTCCTCTTTGAGATTGCTTCGTCGCTTCGCTCCTCGCAATGACGCCAGTCCTTATGTATTTGAGCGAAACAATATTCTATGAATACTCTATAATATATTAGCAGTAAATGTCATCAGATTTAGCGCAGCGGATTGAGACTCTAGCTCGGTGGATGTTTGAGGCAAGGTATCTGGTGGTGTTCACAGGCGCCGGCATCAGCACGGAGTCAGGTCTGCCCGACTTCCGAGGACCAGACGGCATCTGGACGCGGCAGGCCAAGGGGCTTCCCACAAAGTCCAGGCCTTTTGATTCAGCGGAGCCTAATACTGGACATATGGCTATCGTTGAGTTACAGAAGATAGGAAAATTAGCCTTCCTCATCTCGCAAAATGTGGATAATCTCCACCTGAAGTCAGGAATCTCTCCAGATTTGTTGGCAGAACTGCATGGAAACATCACCAAACTGAGATGTAGCCGCTGCGAATTTGAACTGGATAACTTTCCTGATTTGGATACCTGCCCTCTGTGTGGCAGCAAACTGCTTTCCAGCGTGGTCAACTTTGGCCAGTCCTTGCCACGGAAGGCGCTGGCCGCCTCCTACCAGCACTCGGAAAAATGCGACCTTTTCATAGTCGTAGGTTCCAGCCTTGTAGTTACTCCTGCTGCCGATATGCCTAAAGTGGCTCTGGAATCCGGAGCTCGCCTGGTAATCATCAATCAGGGTGAAACTCCTTTCGACCGGCTTGCTAATCTGAGGTTCTGGGAAGGTATAGGGGAGGTCCTGCCCCCGGCAGTGGACCGGCTCAAAGAGCTAATGAAGGCATCTTAAAAATGACCCTCCTGGAAAAGCTCTCTCAGGTGCCAGGTTATGCCCAGGAGCTGGGGCTGGACTTAACAAGAGAAGAGGATAGGTTTAAGTGGTTCCTGGCTTCGATTCTTTTTGCCAAGAGGATTTCCTCCCAGATAGCCAAAAGGACCTACGAGGAATTCGAAAGGGAGGAGATTGTAACACCTGAGAGCACTATCGAGGCGGGCTGGGACAAGCTGGTAGAGGTATTAGACTCCGGAGGCTATGTTCGCTACGACTTTTCCACAGCATCGAAGCTGCTGGAAATAGCATCCAGCTTGAAAGAAAAGTATGGCTCGCTGGAGAATCTATATGCCCAGGCAAAGGATAACAAAGACCTGGAAAGGAAGCTGCTGGAATTTAAAGGCGTGGGACCTAGCACGGTAAACATATTCTTAAGAGAGCTGAAGGGTATCTGGGGGAAGGCGAAACCAAGCCCTTCCCCCCTTGCTAAAGAAGTGGCTTCCAAACTCGGCCTCAGTCAAGAGGAAATAGAACGCTCCACAGTAGAGTCGGCTTTGGTAAGAATAGGACTTGAGTTCTGCCGACGTAAAAACTGCCTTGCCTGCCCCGTCAGAGAGGAATGCCCTGATTACCATAACTGGGGCAGGAAACCGACCACCCCCCATCCCAGGTAAGCCTCGACAAGACAGCGTATGAC
>DAOUMB010000150.1:0-2596 GCA_034414335.1 Dehalococcoidia bacterium | reverse complement strand
GAAAAGGACCGTTCAACAATGCACCGGGGACGTCTTTCCAACGGATTTTTGAGCGTGTTGCTTCTTCAGAGCTGGTCTGCTCCTTTAAGGGGATAGTAGCCATCAGACCTAAGAAAGCGAACGCAGCATATATGAAAAAGGGTGCGTTAAGACCGAATCGAGAAGCACTAAAGCCTCCGATAGTGGGGCCAAAGGCTGTCCCCGCAAATATAAGCCCTGTATACAATGACATGTACCGCCCTCGGGATGGACCAACGGACACCTGAGCAACCCATGTAGTGGCCGAGGTTACATAGAGAGCGGAGCCTATTCCTTCAACAATGCGGGCTAAGATTAACAAGATATAACTACTAGCGGTGCCGGCACCGACTGAAGAAAAGATTATCAATATTAGCCCGACTATCATGTTTCCTTTCTTGCCGAAACGATCGGCGAGGAAACCAGCCGGCACATCCATGAACATCCGGGACAAAGCAAATGCAGAAATTGCCCAGCCGATAAGCGACACAGGGACGGAGAATGAAAGTGCATACTGAGGTAGAATCGGTGAGATAATGCTGAGGCCCAGTATCACAAAGCCGGAAACAACTGAAAGGTTTAATACTATAAATAATTTCTGCTTCATTTAACTAAACTAAATCGGAGAGAATTCTCTCCGATTTGCACTCATCTGGCAAGCCAATCTTCACAATTATTTTGCAGATAAGCTGAATGAGCTGAGGTAAGAATGCCCAAACACAAGATATAATTTTAAACGGCTCATCTATGAAAGTCTAGGTTAAAGCATCGCGACCATTGCTTGTAATCATGCCCCAAGCCCGACCCCAGTTTTTTCATATCTGATGGAGAGTAAGGAGACGATTGTCCATCTTGTGCATCTCAGTTCGTTCTTAGCCTTCAGGCATCAACGTTTTTCTAACAATATGGGTACTCGCTGCCGCTGACTCTTTTCACATTTTTTGGTGATACCTCTTGTAGAAATAGATGAAATAGAGATGATTGACTTTAGACAATTCTTTTGGTAGTATCCCTAACCGGAAACAGAATTTTTCCAGGTGCCCCTTGGGGGGGGAGAATAGGGAAGCCGGTGTGATTCCGGCACGGGCCCGCCACTGTAAGTGGGGAGTCACTTGCATTCAGCCACTGTCTTAGGATGGGAAGGCGCAAGGTGACGATGAGCCACGAGTCAGGAGACCTGCCTGGGGAATAAAAATGCCCTTCCGTGGCTATAATCAGGGCTAACATAGAACTCGGTTTTGGGACCCCTGCTTTACCATCACGGTAGGCAGGGGTCTTTTTAATTTTAAAGTCTAAAGGGGGGAAGGCATGTCTAGTGTCGTTGACGGGGCTATAGTTATCGGATACATAATCATAATGTTTATCTTAGGCATCGTTATTTATAAAAAGGGAAGGAACTACGATGAGTACCTGATAGCTGGCCGCAAATTTAATGCCTTCTTTATCGCTATAACTTTAACAGCGATGATTTCCAGCGCTACTTTAGGGGTGGCCGGGCTGGGTTATTCATTCGGTCTCCCCGGAGCCTGGTTTTTCATCATGCTTGCCGTCGGCGCCTGGATTTTACTTTTCACAGTTGTAGGCAGACTGCGTGCGTTAGCTCAGTATTCCATCACCGACATCTTCGAATTACGTTATGATAGTCGAGCCAGGATAGTCATCGCCATTATTGGAACACTGGCTTACGTTTGTCTCCTGAGCATCGGGTTTGTAGGAGGAGGGAGGATAATTCAATCCATCTTCGATATTCCTCTTTTCCCTGCCATGCTGATTATGGCTGTTCCCTTTGTTGCTTATACCGCGCTGGGCGGATTGTGGGCTTCAGCCATTACCAATATTGTGAAATTCCTGATTCTGGCGGTTGGACTGATGGTTCTAATCCCTACTGCCATCATTAAGGGTGGAGGATGGGCCACTCTGTCCGCTAGTTTTCCCGCCGGGGCATTTAATATGTTTTCAAAAGATGCCCTGCTGTTCGTTTGGGCTTTCTTCTGGGTAATGAGTCTCAGTATGTGGGTGGCGGCAGACATCTACCAGATGCTCTTTTCTGCCAAGAGCGTGAGAACTGCTAAAATCGGTTTGGGGTTCGCAGGTGTGACGATGATTGTGATAGGGTTGGCAGCTGCTTTTATCGGACTGTGCGCTAGCGTGATTTTCCCTAATATTGATCCCGAAGCAGCTATTCCAGCTCTAACAAATACCCTCCCCTCAGGGCTGAGAGGCTTTGTGGCTGTTGCCATGCTTGGGGGGAGCGCTATCGCGGTGGTAATTTTCCAGATTGTTTCATCTACCTTACTGGTCAGAGGTCTGTGGCCGAAAACAGAAGTCAAGCTGAACCGCATCCGTCTCTTGAGCGCCTTAATGGGATTGATCGGGCTGGTTTTCGCAGGATTAATGCCTAACATAATAGATCTGACCGAGCTTACCTTCCGCATTATTATTCCCGCCACCTTCCTGCCTGTTCTGGCTGCCTTTTATTGGAAAAGGGCCACTGCTAGCGGCGCGTTAATCGCTTCGCTGTTGGGAGTTGCCAGCTCCGCACTTTGGACTTTCCTAGTTCTTCCCAGCCTTTCTCCGA
>DAOUMB010000149.1:0-14531 GCA_034414335.1 Dehalococcoidia bacterium | reverse complement strand
TCTTCGCTACTACCCGGCAGCAACAGTGGCGCACTGTGATCAGGTCTTTGTGTGCTTGAATTATGTCCTCGATGCTTTCATGGGGGAGCAGTTTGACGCTGGGAGGAGTGGATTTCAAAACTGCTATTGTTCGGAGAATCTGGTTGCCTATTAAGCCCAGATTTTGCGCTATTTCGCGCCACCATTCTTCACCTTCATACAGCTCCATCCATAGCTTGTCAATTCCATGTGGAATGTATTGCGGCGCGCTGGCAAGTATGTTGTCATGCAGTGTTGACGGATCGCGAGGATAGCGGTACCCTTTCCGCGATGCCGTGACTAGGCCCCTTTGTGCCAGCCCCTGAATCTTCTTTTCCACAGCTTCCTCATCCATGTCCAATTTAGCTGCCAGATCTGCATGGGAAGCCGGCAGCTCAAGCAGAAAGCGGGCTTCCTCAGGCGTCATGGCGCACCGGAGTATTTTCAGCATCGCTTTTGAATTAGCCTTCCCATTCCTCTCTGCTAGCTTGATATAAGCCTCATCAACTGTAGTCATTCCTTTCCTCCTTTTTAAACAGCCTCGGCTTTGTGACTCTCTGAATCGTTACAATGACTCGGTTGAGGGTGGAAACATGCTTGAGGTGATTTTCAAGCTCCCTATTTCTCCCCTGCCCCAAACCTCTTCCAAGATGCGCTTATAGCCAGTATGTTTTATCTTCCACTCTCCGTTCACTTTGACATATTCATCATGGTAGAAGGCTGCACCCGCGAGGGATCTATTTGCCTGAGTCATAACGAGATAGTCTTGTAAAGCCCATGTACCCCTGGCGGCGGTATCACTGGTTAGCTCAATCTCAGGATGATGGCACTGATGCATGCTGATCATGGTAGGATTTAGACTTTCTTTGAGGAATTTCATAATGGCATCTCTGCCTCGGAAGCTGTGTTTTCCATCACCATAGGCCGTCGTTGCATCCTCGGTAAAACACTCTGCTAATTCATCCCACAATTTGCTGTCAAGGGTACGGAGGTATTTGTATTTCAGCCTCTTGATAGCTTCAATGTCCTGAAAGCGTTGCATTTTTGCCTCGAGTTCTGCCAGCTTAGCCATAGTAACAACCTCCTTCCTTTAGGGGCAAACGGCACACCTGCCCCCTTTGGGCAGCTTAAAAAGCTGTCACTAGTTCCGTTTCCCGCCTTTGGCCATGTGCCGGGCGGCGATATAGCCGAAGATCATGCTCTTGCCTTGAGCCGCACCGCTGTCGTAATGGTGACCTATGGGCAACATGGCCTGCGTGTTGCTGGTGCAGTACAGGCCCGGTATGACTTCTCCCCGGACGTCTATCACCTCGGCATCGGCATTGGTTACCAGTCCTCCTAGGTTGCCGGCTGTGGTCAAACCAAGCTTCACCCCATAGAAGGGTGGCTTCTCTAAGGGACCCAGGACCGGACTGGGCTTGCGACCGGGGAACACGAATTCACCCCACTGGCGGTCGTAGGTACTCTCCCCGCGGTGGAAGTCGGGGTCCTTCCCCTCGTTGGCAAACCTATTGAACCGCTCTACCGTCTCTACCAAGTTAGCTCCCGGAATGCCTAATGCCTCAGCCAGCTCAGGCAAGGTATCACCCCGCTTCATCCACTCCTTCAATTCGGTGCCCCGCTTAATGTTCACCACTGAAAGTATATCCCTGAAGGCTTGATCGCAAATCCAGAATATAGGGACATTGCTGAATTCTCCGTTCATTCGATCATAAGCAAGGAATGCCCTACCCATGTCTGGATAGAAGGTCTCATTACAGCAACGCTTGCCGTAGCGGTTTACCATGATCATATAGGGATAGCCATAGATAAAGGGCCGATAGAAGGGCTTGCCACCCTCTACCACTTCGCCAGGAAGGTTGACGCCGGGTTGGAATATGCTGTGGTCCATGAGTGCCACGGCGGCACCCACCTCCATTCCCATTATATGGCCGTCTCCCTCATTAGAAGGCGCAGTGTAGGTATGTAAAGGAGGAGAGTATATAAACCTCTTGTTCATCTCCTGGTTCCACTCAAAGCCTCCGGTAGCCAGCAGAACCCCTTTCTTACCCCTTACGAAGAAGTCCTTACCCTCACGCTCAGCTCGCAATCCTATTACCCTACCGTTCTCCACTATCAACTCCTTGCCCCGGGTATTGGTGAGCAGCTTGATTCCCCTATGGATGCAGGCCAGAACCAACGAGCCGATGAGGGCTCTTCCTTGAACCCATGGGGGACGTGGACCTATCAGATACCTAACTGGCTCCCCGCGCATCTTGCTCAGCAAAGGGTGCACCTGCTCCGCCTTCTCCATGATTGGCGGCATAATTTCAGGATCCGGCCATATCTTACGGCCCATGGGCTTACCGCCAGGATGGTCTGCACAATATTCCGTGCGACTGCTGTCATCCTCGCACGACATCTTCAAGGGGGTGTGTTCCTCCAGGTAGCGGACCGTCTCCGGGCCCATATCCAAGTAGGCAGCTAGAAGCTCTTCATCATGGTGTCCCATGCTCACACCGCGTATATACGTCAGTGCGTCCTCACGGGAATCCTGGATTCCCATCTCCAGCATATGGTGGTTGAACGGTATCCAGATGACACCTCCCGACAAAGCAGTACCTCCACCCAGAACCTCTGCCTTTTCCAGCACCACCGTGCTCAGACCTAGATCATGCCCCAATATGGCTGCAGTGAGCCCGCCGCTGCTTGAGCCGACAGATACTAGGTCAACTTCTACATCCCATCTGTCAGGGACTTTGGCGTGTTCAATCATGAATCAATTCCCCATAAGCTGTGTTCATATCCAGGCTAAAATGTGGGATCCCTTTTCGGCTTGTTTTCTTCCCTGTCAGCGCTGATTTTACGCCTCAGCACAGACCAAGGTCAATTTTTTCCTGACATGCTAGCGTAGTATCTTCGACAATCTTGCTCAGGAAAACATTAAACATTCTTGTTTAATAGCGGATGCGAGATGGCCGGACCACCTAAATGTTTTTCCCAAAGGTTACTACACATTCCTGGGTCAGCCGGAACGGGTTAGTCCACCGTCTACAGTAATAGTACTCCCCGTAACGTAATCTGAGGCTTCAGAGGCAAGGTAGACTGCTGCCCCCACGATATCCTCAGGCTTTGCCGCACGCCCTAGGGGGACCCTCTTCAGTTCTTCCCGCAAATCAGCATCCTCCTGGAAATACCTCCCAGCCATTTCAGTTTGGACAAAGCCCGGAGCTATAGCGTTGACTCGGATATGATAGGGGGCCCATTCCAGGGCTAAACGCTGAGTCAGACTGATAACTCCATCCTTAGAGACTGCATAGGCCGAAAAATAGGGCAAATTTCCTCGCCCAATCGCGGAGGCGATATTAATGATGCTGCCCTTCCCCTGTTTTATCATCGCCTCTGCCACTGCCTTGCTGCACAAAAGGGTGGTCGTTAGGTTCAGCCGCATGACAGCGTCCCAAGACCTCTCACTTTGCTGCAAAACGGGTCTTTTGGGAGTACCACCGACATTATTGATCAGAATGTCAACTCGATTGAACTCCTCTAGCGTTCTACTTACCATGTTAGCTACCTGCTCGCTTTCTCGGACATCCGCAGGCACGGGAAGAGCCCTGCTACCTAAGGCACGAATTTCTTCCGCTGTCTTATCAATGTCGGCAGCCGTTCGAGCGGCAACCACCACATCGGCTCCAGCTTGCGCCAAGCCCAAAGCCAGAGCTTTTCCTATCCCTCTGCCAGCCCCAGTCACAATGGCCACCCTATTTGCCAAAGAAAATAACGAACTCATTTCCACACCCCTCGATTTTGGATATTTTCTTTGTCCACATTGTACCGGTTCTCTACACAGACCGTCAAAAGGATGACAGAGCATTGACACCAATGGGATACACTGCTATCATCAGCCTGTGCAAGAATGCACGCCTAGTACAAACCTATCAAGGGTTTAAATAGGAAATTCCCACCGGCTATATGAGGTTTCGTACGATGTCGCAAAGTGACCTGTCTAGGTTTTTTTACCCAGAGGGGGTAGCTGTGTTTGGCTCTATGCAGAGTCGCCCTGGCACCGCATATGGTGTGATAAAGAACATGCTGGACTACGGATTCTCAGGCAAGATTTACCCGATCCATCCATCATCTACGGAGGTTCTCGGCCTGAATGTTTACTCCAACATAGATGAGATAGCTGCGCACATAGACCTCGTTATTGTAATAGTACCGCCCGCAGCAGTACCGGAAGTGGTCCAGCAATGCGCGCAAAAAGGAATTAGGGCTGCGATTGTTAATTCGGAAGGATTTGCTGAAGCAAGCGAAGAAGGCAGCAGGCTTCAGTCGCAATTAGTGGATATTTCCCGCCGCAACGGGATTCGTATTCTTGGGCCAAATACCCTCGGTGTTCTTAATACCGGCAACTACTTGGTTACCACCCCTTATTCCATTGGCTATAATAAGCCGCTAAAAGGCAGCATAGGATATTGCAGCCAGAGTGGCCTTCTCACCCACGGGACACACCCTGTGAAAGACCGAGCCTACCCCATGAGCAAAGTATGTGACTTTGGCAACAAGTCTGATGTAAATGAAGTTGATCTCCTCGGTTATCTGGCAGATGATCCAGATACCAAAGTAATCTGTATGCACCTGGAGGACATAAAGGACGGCCGCCTTTTCATGGATACAGCTATCATGGTAGTGCCCAGAAAGCCAGTCTTGGTCTTCAAACCCGGCAGGAATGAGGCTAGCGCCAGAGCAGTTGCCTCTCACACTGGGTCTCTTGCTGGAAATGACGAGATTTACGAAGAGGCTTTCAAGCAAACAGGAATCATCAGGTTAAGTAGTTGGCAGGAATTCTGGGAGATACCGAGAGTCTTCGCATCACAGCCTCTTCCCAAAGTCAACCGGCTAGCTATCATCACGATGACGGGCGGCGCAGGTATAATACTAGTTGATGAAGCTGTTAGAGCTGGACTGGTTATTTCTGAGTTCAAGGCTGAGACTAAGAGCAAACTTGCGGCGCTGTCTCCCAGGCTAGTAAAAAACCCAATCGATGTTGGACCAACCATGACCGTTGCAGCGGGTAACCCCTACTCAGTGTGGGAAGAAGTTGTGCCGGTAGTGTTAGCAGATGAAAATGTAGATTGCGCTGTCTTTGCATTTTACGCCGATCCACGCCTTACAGACATCTTCAGTCGTTTGATAAATTTTATCTCACAGATCTCGAAACCGGTTACGATCTTCCACTACGGAACCAATCTGGCTGAGATAGTAGAGAGCGCCAGACAACTAGATGGGCTGGGATTCGCAACTTACCTTGACCCTGAGACTGCCGTCCGGGCCCTTGGCGTGGCTGCAGCATATTCAGGGATCAAATCGGCTTTGCCCAATTCAGGACATACATATTAGCAACTGCGACCGTAACACGCTATCACCATCTCTTCTATAAGCTGGCCTTTTCCCAGAACCTTTAGACAGTGACAGAATCGTAAAACCTCAATACATCTCAAGGAATAGATATATGTACCACACCAAAATCATCCCTGGACTCTAATTCTCCGGGCAGTGGAACATGGAGTCCAGAATCTTGTTAATGTAAGCATCATATCCGTACCTTAAGAACCGTACAGCATGTCCTGGACACCAGACAAAACGGCATTGACACCCATGGGATACACTGCTATCATCAGCCCGTACAGGAATGCCTGCCTAGTACAAACCCACGAGGGTTGAACTGGGAAATTCCCACCGGATATGTGAGGTTTCATACGATGTCGCAAAGTGAGATGTCTAGGTTTTTTTACCCAGAGGGGATAGCCGTGTTCGGCTCCATGCAGAGTCGCTCTGGCACCGCATATGGTGTGATAAAGAACATGCTAGACTTCGGATTCTCAGGCAAGATCTACCCAATCAATCTATCATCTACGGAAGTCCTTGGCCTGAATGTTTACTCCAACATAGACGAGATAGCTACGCACATAGACTTGGCTATTATAATAATACCGCCCGCAGCAGTACCGGAAGTGGTTCAGCTATGCGCCCAAAGAGGAATTAGAGCGGCAATTGTTATTTCGGAAGGATTTGCTGAAGCAAGCGAAGAAGGCGGCAGGCTTCAGTCGCAATTAGTGGATATTTCCCGCCGCAACGGGATTCGTATTCTTGGGCCAAATACCCTCGGCGTTCTTAATACCGGCAACTACTTGGTTACTGGTCCTTATCTAATTGGCTATAATAAGCCAGTGAGAGGCAGCATAGCATATTGTATCCAGAGTGGCCTTCTCACCCAGGGGACACACCCTGTGAGAGACCGAGCCTTACCTATAAGCAAAGTATGTGACTTTGGCAACAAGTGTGATGTCAATGAGGTTGATCTCCTCGGCTATCTGGCAGATGACCCAGATACAAAAGTTATAGTTATGCACCTTGAGGATATAAAGGATGGCCGTCTTTTCATGGAAACAGCTATCAGGGTAGTGCCTAAAAAACCTGTTTTGATCTTCAAACCTGGTAGGAATGAAGCTAGCGCGAGAGCAGCTGCCTCACACACGGGGTCTCTTGCTGGAAATGATGAGATTTATACAGGAGCTTTCAAGCAGACAGGAATCATCCGGTTAAGTAGTTGGCAGGAATTCTGGGAGATACCTAGGGTCTTCGCATCACAGCCTCTTCCCAGGGGTAACAGGGTAGCTATCATCACGGCTACCGGTGGAGCAGGAGTAATACTAGTTGACGAAGCTGTTAGAGCTGGACTGGTTATTCCTGAGTTTAAGGCTGAGACTAAAAGCAGACTTGCAGCATTATCCCCTCGGTTGGTCAACAACCCAGTTGATGTTGGGCCGTTCATGGCCGTTGCGGGTGATCCCTTCGCGGTGTATGAGGAGACTGTCCCAGCAGTGCTGACGGATGAAAATGTAGATTGCGCTGTAATTGTATGTCTCGGCGGTCCACGCATTATGCCCATCTTCAGGCGTTTAACGCATCATATCTCACGGATCTCAAAGCCAGTTACGATCTTCTACTACGGAATCAATCTGGCTGATATGGAAGAGACCTCTAGACAACTGGAAGGGTTGGGACTCGCGACCTACTTTGACCTTGAAACTGCCGCTAGAGCCCTTGGTGTAGCGGTAGCCTATTCTAGAATCAAATCGGCTCTGCAAAATCCGGGATATGCGTGAGAAGTGATAATTGCAGAACCGAAGTCGTGCCCGAAGTAACTGTTGAAGCACTAGTTTAGGCGACGAGAGAGAAAAGGTCGAAACTAGCCAGGGTATTAGGGTTAACTGTCAGGTTAAGACCGTTTCAGTCATAGAAGTAATTACGACTTTCCCAAATTATGCCTTATATAAGCCCCTTCCTCCAGTGCAGGCACGGACTTTATCAAGTTGTCCATGCCTCCATTTAGAGGGTGCTACTCCCATCGGAGCCAGAATATCCTGCTCGGAATTAAATAGCCAAGCAAGTAACCGGGTGATTGCTTTATTTAACGGATTTTTACTCCGCAGTCCTTAAATGCTAAAAGGACAGTTGTGAAAACCCTATGCTATAATCCAGCTAATGCCACGGAAGTTTACCCACCTACACGTCCACACTGAATATAGCTTGCTTGATGGCATGTGTCGCATTCCCCAGCTCATTGCCCGGACCAAAGAGTTAGGCATGGACAGCCTTGCTATAACTGACCATGGTGCAATGTATGGAGTTATCGATTTTTATGTGGCGGCTAAGGAGGCAGGTGTAAAACCAATCATTGGCTGTGAAGTCTACGTAGCCGAGACCGATTGCCGTAGTCGAGAACCGGCCCACAAAACCCCTTATCATCTTACTTTGCTGGCCAAAAATGAAGAGGGCTACCACAATTTGGTCCAGCTGGTGACTAAAAGCCAGCTCCAGGGATTCTACTATAAGCCCAGGGTAGATAGGGAGCTCCTAAAGCTTCATCATGATGGGCTTATTGCTCTCTCTGGATGTGCTCACGGGGAACTAGCTCGACTTATCCTAGGAGGGCAGACCGACGAACTTGCCAGAGCAGCTTCGTGGTATAAGGAGCTCTTCGGCGATTATTATCTGGAGATTCAAAGACATCCTATCCCCGAATTGGAGCATATAAATCAGGAGCTTATTTCGTTATCCGCTAAACTCAATATACCCCAGGTAGCTACGTTTGATGTGCATTACGTGGACAAGAAAGACGCCCCTGCCCATGAACTCCTCTTGTGTGTACAGACCAACACCTCCATATATGATGAAAAAAGGCTGAAGATGGCTGGAGATTTCTTCTATTTGAAAAGCCCTGAGGAGGTGGAACAACTGTTTGCTGACTTACCTCAAGCTGTGGAGAATACCCAGGCTGTTGCTGACATGTGTCAGTTAGAGTTGGATTTTACTAGGCTACATCTGCCGCACGTGGAATTGCCTGGGGGCAGGGAGGCTGACGATTTCCTGGCCGAGCTCTGCTGGCAGAGCCTGGAAAGGTGTTACCCAGAACCCAGCCCGAAGGTAAAGGAACGGCTTAGCTATGAGCTCGATGTCATACAAAAGACAAAGTTCGCCCATTACTTCCTGGTTGTTTGGGATATAACTTCTTTTGCCAGAGAGCAGGGAGTCTATTTTGGCGTTCGGGGAAGCGCTGCTGCCAGCCTGGTTCTTTACTGCCTGGGCGTCACTGATATAGATCCGCTGGGCTACGGGCTCGTTTTTGAGCGGTTCCTCAATGTAGAGCGTCTTGAGCTCCCCGATATTGACCTTGATTTTCAAGACGACCGCCGCGATGAGGTCTTGGCCTATGTCAACCAGAAATACGGCTCAGACCACGTAGCTCAAATTATTACCTTCGGTACCTTGGGAGCCAGAGCAGCGATAAGGGACACCGGACGGGCTTTGGGCATGCCTTACAGTCAGGTTGACCAGGTAGCCCGGCTCATTCCTACTGAGCTCACTATAACCTTGGACAGAGCTTTGCAGCAGAGCAGAGAGCTTCACGAAGCCTATCATGAGGATGAGGCAATACGCAACTTAATTGACTCAGCTAGGAAATTGGAGGGAATGGTCAGGCATGTCAGCACCCATGCTGCTGGTGTGGTTATCTCGCGTGAGCCTTTAGCTGAATATGTGCCACTACAACTGCTAGGGAAGGGTGAGCAGCGTACCGTCATGACTCAGTTCCACATGGGGAATATCGCCAGCTTGGGACTGTTAAAAATGGATTTCCTCGGATTGTCCAATTTGACCATTTTGGCTAAAGCTAAAGAAATTATCGCACAAAGCCGTGGAATCTCTCTGGACTTGCAGGGTATTCCTCTTGACGATGCCAAGACCTTCGATTTGCTTGCCGCGGGGGAAACCAAAGGCATCTTCCAACTGGAGAGTACTGGAATGCGCCGCTATATCAGGGAACTCAGGCCTAACAACTTTAGCGATATCGCTGCTATGGTGGCGCTCTATCGCCCTGGTCCCATGGAGCAGATTCCCACTTTTATTAGGGCCAAGCAGGGAGCTACCCCCATTCATTATCCCCATCCAATTTTAAAAGAGATTCTAGAAGAAACCTACGGAGTTATTGTTTATCAGGAGCAGGTAATATTTATCGCCCAAGCTCTAGCTGGCTATGGCCTAGGTCAAGCTGACATCTTTCGTAAAGCCATGGGCAAAAAGATACCTGCGGTGATGAAGAAGGAAGAGCGCAATTTTATCGCTGGAGCGAAAAAGAGTGGCGTATCGCCAGAAGTAGCTAAGGAGGTGTTTTCCTTAATCGAGCCTTTCGCTGGTTACGCTTTCAACAAAGCCCACAGTGTTAGCTATGCCCTCATTGCCTATCGCACTGCCTATCTTAAGGCAAACTACCCCATTGAATACATGGTTGCCTTGCTCAACACTTATTCGGATAATATGGAAAAGGTTCGTTCAGCGATTGCTGAATGCCGGAGGCTGGGCATCAGGGTACTCCCGCCGGACATTAATAGAAGCCATGCTAGCTTCGTCATTGAGAAGTATGATGAGAATAATTCAGCCATCCGCTTTGGACTAGCCTCTGTTAAGAATGTCGGCTTTTCTCCAATTGAACATATCTTGTCTGGATGGGACTCAGGGGGCGACTTTAAATCCATAGAAGACTTCTGCTATCGAACCGACCTTCGTAACATAAATAAGAAAGTATTGGAAAGCTTGATCAAGGTTGGTGCCTTTGACTCCTTGGGCAGCCGTAAAACGCTCCTCGCGTCCTTGAATAAAATTATCTCTCTGGCTCAAACTGAGCAAAGAGCAAAGGAATCGGGACAAGTTAGCATGTTTGATTTATGGGCTCAAAGCTCCCCAGCCCCGAGTGTTAACTACAAACAAGTGGACGAAGAGGTATCCACCCAGCAAAGGCTAATTTGGGAAAGGGAGCTGTTAGGGGTTTATTTCTCCCAGCACCTTGGCTTGCTCACCGGGGAGCTATCTTCAACGGGTACTATTTCCTGCGGCGAAATCAATAGGGACATGGTTGATGAAACAGTAGCGGTGAGAGGAATGGTGGTCTCGATACGCCAAGCTTATACTCGGGAGCAACGCCCTTTTGTTGTCGCCTCAATTGAAGACCTGGATGCCAGTATTGAGGTCATTGCCTGGCCCAGGCTTTATGAGAGCACTCAAGGGCTATGGCAGGAGGGCAACATTCTCACTATCAAGGGCGTCGTGAAGGTCAGGGGTGGGGAAGTACAATTAAACTGCCAGGAGGTAACACCCCTCCCTGCGAGGCAAGAAGTGCTAAAGGAACCCCAGCGCCGCCATGTCACGATAGATATCAACCAGTCGGACGACGCAAAAAAAGACATCGAATGCCTCCATAAAATTATGGATATTCTCAAGAGTTATCCCGGGCAGGATAGAGTCTCTATCGCCGTTGTCGGCGAGTATGAAATGACCAACCTGGAGATGCCAGAGATAACAATCAATTACTGCCCCGAATTAGCCAGAGAATTGAGCAAAGTAGTGGGCGAAAGCAAGCTTAGGCTTGAGATGTAGGCCACGTCGCTTTGTGTTGTTTCCGAACAATTCGAACCTTGACTGGCAGGGAAAATGCAATTACAATGACGGCGTGTAATCAAGTGATGCCTGCACAGTCGATTTGAGTAAAGAAAGGGACGAAAATGGATTTCAAGTTTACCCCCCAGCAAGAAGCAATGAAGAAGGAGTTTGAGGACTTTTCTAAAGAAGAGGAGAAGAGGGCTCCCTGGTGGTGGGTAGGGGGTGGGCTTGCTGAGGAAGAATCAGATGAAGCTTGGGCTTACCACCGCTCAGTAGTTGAAAAAGTAGTGGAAAAGGGCTGGTTATGTTTGCCCTGGCCAAAGGAGTATGGGGGTCACGGGCACGGCCCGATTGAGCAGCTCAGCTTCCACGAGGTAACATCCTACCACAAGCTCCCGGCGGTTCCTCTGCACTTTATGACTGTGGCTGCTGGCATTTTGAGGTACGGAAATGACGAGCAGAAGAAGGAGTGGCTACCAAAAATTGCCAGAGCAGAGGTATGTTGGGCTGAGCTGCTGAGTGAACCTGACGCAGGCTCAGACCTTGCCTCCCTCAAGACTACTGCCGTTGAAGATGGCGATGACTATGTGATAAATGGACAGAAGATCTGGACCAGCGGTGCTCACCATGCTGACCACATCTTCGTCCTGGCAAGAACGGACCCCGACCCGTCGAAAAGACACAGAGGGTTGAGTTTCTTCATCGACAAAGTCGGGCCGGGAATCGAGTTTCGCCCCTTGATTTACATGAATCGCAGCCACGTGTACAACGAAACATTTATAGATAATTTCCGTATCTCCAAGCGGAATATGATAGGAGAGTTAAACCAGGGATGGTACGTTTTCACGGCCGGCAGAAATTTCGCTCGCGCTCACATAGGCATACCGGCCAGTGGCAAGCGGAATCTAGAGGATTTAATTGAATACTGCAAAGAGACGCGGGTCAACGGGGAAATCCTGGGCAAGAAACCGACTGTTCGCCAGAAGCTGGCTGAATATCTCATCGAATATGAAGCCAGCTTGAAATTCGCTTATTATGTGGGCTGGCTCCAAAGCGAAGGGCAAGAAGTCGCTGCCGAGGCTGCAGCCTGTGGGTATTTCTCTAACGAGTTGAACCTACGCGTCGCTAATACCGCCGTAGAGATAATGGGCCTTTATGGGACGGTGAAGAGGGATTCCAAGTGGGCTCCCCTTTTGGGTAAATTTCAGGATCTCAGCCAATGGGGTACCGGCACCACTCTTGCAGGTGGCACTACAGAAATACGGAAGAACGTAATCGCCTTGCAGGGGCTAAAGCTACCCAGGGGTTAAATCTAGTCCGTAGCTGCCACTTAGAGGACTGTCAATTTGGTGAATCGAAAGCATTGGCACGTTAAGAAGAGCTGACAAAAGGGAGAACGGCACCACAATAATGATAGATTTTGACAAAGCTGTTAAAAAGGGCGATAATCAATAATCCTTTTGCACATAAGGAGGGTTCTATGAGCAATGGCTCGGTTATCACTGAAGAAATGAAAAGCATGGTTGGTAGGGAGATAGCTAAAATAGTACACGAGGTGGATAAAACAATGCTCCGCAGGCTTGCTGAAGCCATCGACGACCCGAACCCCAGATGGCAGGAGGAGGCGGCGCCGGGATTCATAACGGCTGCTGTAGTGAGTGGAAGTGGCGAACCACCTAAAGAGTTATTCCCTCTGAAGCGTATGGTAGCTGGTGGTGGCGATTGGGAGTTTAACGTACCCATAAAGCTTGGCGATGTAATAACTTGTACTACTCATGTGGCCGATCTCTACGAGCGTGAGGGGAAGGCAGGGAAGTTGCTTTTTATAGTCACCGAGACCTCTATTAATAACCAGAGAGGAGAGTTGGCAGCCAAGGGTAGAGCCACCCTGATAAACTATTAAAGCGAGGAGACTGCAAAATGGCTGAGCAGATATTTTACGAAGACGTTAAAGAAGGTTCAGATGTTACACCCCTTGTCAAGAACCCTACCAAGAGGCAATTGGTGAAGTGGGCGGGGGCCTCCGGCGACTTTAATGAACTGCATTATGATAAGGATTTTGCTACCAGCCTTGGCTTTCCCAGCGTTATTGTTCACGGTCGCTTGAAGGCTGCCTTCCTGGGCCAACTGATGACCGATTGGATTGGGGATAAGGGTAAGCTAAAGAGACTATCATGCAATTACCGTGGTAACGACCTGCCCGGGGAGACTATCACGTGTAAAGGCAAGGTCACCAAGAAGTATGTTCAGGACTCAGAACATGTGGTGGAATGTGAGATATGGACAGAGAATCCCAAGGGCGAGAAGACCACGCCGGGGACTGCGATTGCCGTCCTTCCCTCTAAGGGATAGCGGCATAAATTGAGATTTTGATTGGCTTGTTCGAAAACGACTGACCAGCTTTAATCCAATCTTCTAGGAGGAGTTATGTTAGGGATTATATCATACGGTGCTTATATTCCAGTGTATAGATTGAGCCAGAGTGAAATCTCCCGCGCTTGGGGTGGGGGAGGTGGACGTGGGGAGAAAGCTGTGGCCAATTATGATGAAGATAGCATAACCATGTCAGTGGAGGCTGCTATCGACTGCTTAAATGGCATGGACCGCCATGTGGTCAATGGCTTATACTTCGCATCGACAACGCCTCCCTATGAAGAGAAACAGTCCGCCAGTATTGTGGCAGCGGCTGCCGACCTCCGCGATGATATATTCACCTTGGACCTTGTCAGTTCCCTGAGGTCAGGGACAAGCGCCGTCAGGGCTGCCTGTGATGCCATTAAGAGCGGGTCAGCGAAGATGGTTCTGGTAACTGCTGCTGACTGCCGACTGCCTGCTCCGAATTCCGAATTCGCGCCTGTCTTTGGAGATGGCGCCGCCGCTTTCCTTATTGGGGACACAGATGTTGCCGTTGCTATCGAGGGCAGTCATTCTATCTCCAGTGATTTCCTTGATATTTGGAAAAGGGAGGAGGATAGCTATGTTCGAACCTGGGAAGACCGCTTTATTCTGCAACACGGCTACACGGAGAAGCTTTCCAGGGTAGTCTCCGAGCTCATGAAGAAGCATAACTTGGCTCCCAAGGATTTCACCAAGATTGTTTACTATGCCCCTGATGCCAGAAGCCACCGCCGTGTGGTAAGGAGTCTTGGTTTTGACCCTTCTCAGGTTCAAGAGCCAATGTTTGACTCACTAGGCAATACTGGCACAGCTTTTGCCCCCATGATGCTGGTGGCAGCTTTAGAGGGGGCAAAACCAGGTGACAGAATATTATGGGCTAATTATGGTGATGGGGCTGATGCCTTTATCCTGCAGGTGACCGAGCAGATAGCAAAAATCAGGAACAGGCGAGGGATAAAGCACAACCTGGCGTCGAAGATGTCTATCCCCAACTATGAGAAATACATCCGCTTTCGTGACCTAATGGCCTGGGAGCCGGAGCGCCGTCCCACTTATACTAGCTCCCTGCCTATGTTGTGGAGAGACCGCAGTCAGGTTCTCCCCCTTCATGGAGGTAGGTGCCGCCAATGTGGACACAT
>DAOUMB010000148.1:0-3251 GCA_034414335.1 Dehalococcoidia bacterium | reverse complement strand
CAAATACCTACGGTATATTCATTGGCGGTAAACAGGGAAATAGCATAAGCGTTCTTTCCGCCGCAGAGGTAGATAAATACGGGAATATTAATTCCACCAAGACATCGCCAGATTCATATCTTATTGGTTCCGGGGGAAGTAATGATGCTGCTAATGCTAAAGAGGTTCTCCTGATAGTGCCGCAATCGTCCCGCCGTTTGGTGGAAAATGTATATTACATTACCTGCCCGGGAGATAATGTAAAGGTTTTGATAACCGATATGGGGGTTTTCCAGAAGGTGGACGGCGAATTCGTATTAACCAGTTATCTCCCCGACTCAACCGTTTCCTCTTCAGAAGAAGCCGTAAGCCGAATCCGGCAGAATTGCGGCTGGGAGCTCAAAATATCACCTCAGGTTACGGAGACTCCCCCTCCTTCTCTCGAAGAATTGGTTCTATTGAGGACTTTTGACCCCCAGGGGTTTTTTACCAAAACTCGCTGAGTGAGGGCAAGAGCAAATGTCACTGCCAGTCCTTCGCTTCCTGTCATTTTGAGGGAGCACTTCGGCTTCGCTCAGCGCCAACTCCGCGACCGAAGAATCTCCTCTTCACTTCCTTCCTACGGCGGCGGTATGCCATGCCCCACTATTTTTCCCAATTTCTGGAGCATGTCATCCTCGCATGTGATATGCCATTGCTCAGGAGACCCGGAGCCACAAGACGCAATTGTTACTCCCGCTCCAATCAGAAGAGCAACCACCAGTCCGATTAAGAACTGATTCCTCTTCATCGAATGACTCCCTTTCGTTTATTTTATAGAGCGAGCGATTTTTGACATCTCTTCCTGAGGGAGGTCCACTGGAACGTACATATAGAAGTGCAATCCGGGCAGGAACCAATCTAGCTCGTGCCCTCCAGATGATACCCATCCCTTTACACCGTTAATATCTACCACCTCGCCCCCATAATGGTCTATCATCCCCTGAGGGTAATAAGAAGGTGGCATTTCCTCGACTTGGTATACATCAAGCATGATTTGGTATGTAAGGGAGCTAAGGTCCTGCAGTGTCTTCACTTCTCCAGTCATCTCCTCATCAGAAAAGTACAGACTCAAATCAGCACGGGGAGGGGAACCGTGGTACCTTACAAAGCCTCGCTGAAACTCCCAGCCTGCGGGGAGATACTCTGGTGTGAGAGGCACACCAACGATCTCCTCAGCTTCTTCTAGCGATACCTCGTCTACTGGTATTGGAGCTAGCTGGGGAGGGACTTCAGGAGTTGGAGTTGGAGTTGGTCCTGATTCCTCAGTTGTACAAGCAACCAGCGGGCTCAAGGCTAAGATACACACTAACATCGCAAACAACCATCTCCTAATGTATACATGAAGCATCCTTCACCTCCTTAATCTACCCTATAGACTCGGCGATTTTCATTAATTCCTCGCCAGAAAGTTCATTTTTTGCGCTTAGATCAAAGAGCACCCCTGGCTGATGAAACCAAATTAGCTGATAACCGGCGGGCCCCCATGCTAGCCATCCCTTCGTCCCATCAATGTCCACCACCTTGCCTCCGTATTGTTTCGCCATCTCTTCATAGATATCAGGAGGCGGAGTTTCTTTCATTTGGTTAACATTTAGCACAATTTTGTATGTAAGGGAGCCAAAGTCCTGCAGTGTCTTCACTTCTTTGGTTATCTCCTCATCGGAAAAGAACAAACTCAAATCGGCACAGGGAGGGGAACCATAGTACCTCACAAAGCCTCGCTGAAACTTATACCCTGCAGGGAGGTACTTAGGTGCGACGGGTACACCAACGATCTCCTCCGCTTCTTGAAGCGATACCTCGTCTACCGGTATCGGAGCTACCCCGGGAGGGATTTCAGGAGTTGGGAGTGCCATCGGCGGCTCCGTTGGTGCTGATTCCTCAGTTGTACAAGCCGCCAGCAGACTCAAGGCTAACATACATGCTAGCATCATAAGCAACCATCTCTTTTGGAATGTCATTTTTCTGCCTCCCCTTTTTATTTTTGTCCCTAACGCACTGACTTTCCTGCTCTTTTAGATATGTAACTCTTCTGACTGGCTGCTTTACAGACCTGTATTTTAGCGTTGCAGACTATGAGAAAGGATAACTGACTATATTCAACCCTGCACATCACTTCCCCCCAAACTGGGCAGAAGCCCTTTTGTTCTATTTTACTCCCCCAGAACCGTTTGTCAACAGGACTCCGATACTACCAGCAGTAGGTTGAGCACCCCACCGCACTGGAATAATCCGTAATCATGCTTTTCTTGCCTGCTAATCGGATAAAGAGACGTAGAAAAGGGGTGAATCGATGTTACGCTGAGAGCAGGTTGGCGGGGCCTAAAAACTAGAGCTAGGCAAGTTCCGTTACCAGGAGCTCGCGAGCTAGCTGGTCGTTGTATTTGCCAGTTTTGATGGCTAGGTCGGTTTCCAAAAGCTTATCGTAAGCCCGTCTTACGCCCTCAAAATCATATAATTTGGCTTGGGCAAGCGTTTTATCCAGGCTATAGCTTTATTTCAGCCCCAGCCTATCCTGAATCTGCAGTCGGGACAACCCTGGCCCCAAGTCTTTAGCCTGAGCTATTAAGCGGAATTGCCTAGTAATCATGGTCAGGATATAGATTGGGGCCACACCCTCATGATATAGCCGATGAAGTATCCGTTGAGCTAACTCAGTTCGACCTTCGGCCACTGCATCCACCAGGGCAAAGATGTTGGCCTCCTGGACATAACTTACCAGTTGTCTAACATCATCTTCGGTAATAGGGCGTTCCTGGCTATAAAGAAGCAGTTTCTGGATTTCACTATTCATCGCCCACAAATCGCCGCCTATGAACTCAGCGAGCAAATTCACCGCTTGGAGAGTGATATCGCCGCCCTCTTCCCTTACCCGTCGTTGTATCCAGGCCTTTAAATCCCTGCCTCGCAACAAGGGAAAGGTCTTTATTTCAGCTAATTGTGAAAGCTTCTTTAATAGAGGATTATGGCCTTTCATCTCCCCATCAACCAGTATCAGCACGGTAGTTGCTGGCATTTGCGTGATGTAGGAAGCCAGGCCTTCCCATTCTCCCAGCCCATTTCCAGATTTGCCTTTGCCAGACCGTGGCCTGCCTTGTTTCACCTCAAAGCGTTCCAACAAGCCATCGACTATGACCAAGCGATACGAGGATAAGAAAGGGGCAGCATCACATTTATTTCTGAGTTCACTTGAAGTCAGGTGCCGACCTTCTAAGCTGGTGGTGTTAACC
>DAOUMB010000147.1:0-10765 GCA_034414335.1 Dehalococcoidia bacterium | reverse complement strand
ATCATCAAGAGTAGGTAGAGCGTTCCGGTTCTCCTGGCGATTTGCACTGCTTCAGGTCAAGGTTGTGGTGGGTGGATATTGCGCTAGGTAAGAAGGTATCATCCCAGCAAATCTAGCTACTGAGGAGACCCGGCTGAGGATCGACTTAGCTGCTGACCTATTGTGAAACTGGAGCCGGCAGAAATGTATTCTGGAGGTCTCCAATTAGGTACCGGCGCGTTGCTGGAGCGTCCAGCGTATCCAAATCCCAGCCTTTGGGAGTAAAAATAGCGCGAATTACCTCTGGCTCTGGAAAGAGCCCGATTTCGCCGCCCATGACCTGGAAAATACGGCCGTTTATCTCGTTAGCGGCATCGGTGCATAGCCAAACTACCAAAACTGCTACCCGCTCAGGCGTCATGTCGCCGTGTGCTGGTATAGGTACCCAATAATTTCCTACCCCTGGGATTCCGAGAACCTCCTGCGAAATTCGTATGTTCTCCGCCAATGCAGAAACATCGCCCATACGAGTCCCCCTCGCAATCGGTCTAATCGCATTGCACCTGACATTATATTGGCCCAAATCACGTGCAACAGTACGCGTCAAGCCAACAATTCCTTCCTTGGCAGCAGAGTAGTTGGACATGCTATACTGACCAAGACCAGCATGAGAGGCTGTGTTTACAATCACTCCACTACGCTGCTCGCGGAAGATGGGCGCTGCGTGTCTAATAGTGGCAAAACTACCCTTTAAATGAACGTCTATCACTGAATCCCAGTCATCTTCAGCCATTTCGTGAATTAATCCGGGCCGCACAATTCCAGCGTTGTTAATCAGTATATCTAGCCGCCCAAAAGTCTCAAGCGCCGTCTCGATAATTCGCCTGGCCCCCTCCATCGTTGACACACTGTCGTTGTTGGCCACAGCCTCGCCACCCTCCCCTAGGATTTCGTTGACAACTCGTTGCGCAATACTTCTATCAGCGCCCCTGCCTAACATATCACAACCAAGGTCGTTCACGAGTACCTTGGCACCCTTGCGAGCGAGCAGCAAAGCCTCTGCACGCCCAATCCCATGCCCAGCACCGGTGACAACCGCGCTCTTTCCTGCTAATCTATTCCTGGAATCGGTTTTCGCCACAGTTAGTTCCTCCTTTCAAAACTGGGTTCTATGTCATCCGAAAAAGTTAGGCATCATAGCTTTGCAAAAAGACTGTTGGCATTTCAAAGAAGATATATTTCGCGCAGTCACATGGTACTTTTTCCGCTGAACCTCTCGTAGCCTAGAATGTATCACCCAACCCCCAATGTAAACGCCTCCCTGGTTCCTTGTCAAATCCTTTGCCCACACCTGCGATCTGCAGCTTTGCAGGTGGTTGCTCCCCCAGGCGTTCCTGAAACTCTAGGATCAACAGATTGCAAAGCTGGACAGGAAATTGTAGGTTTCAGTAGACAGTTGCTGCGCCAGACATTCCTCCAGCTTGGGCAGCACTAGGTCGCAAAGCTGATGAAGCAGTTGCCCTAGCTAGTTTTGTGGCGTCCCTGGAGGGATTCGAACCCACGACCCGCTGCTTAGAAGGCAGCCGCTCTATCCAGCTGAGCTACAGGGACAATCAAAGCAAGTATAGCATGGTAGGGCTTGAATGATAAGAATAGCAAATAAGTTAATCTTTGTGAGCCTGTGATACATGTTTCTGCCAGCATTTCTCATGCACGTAAACGGCACATTTGGCGCAGTAGTAAATATGGGTTCTGGCTTCTTTGCCACAGACGGGACATTTCATGACTCACTGCCTCCGCTATCTATCTCATTCTTCCTTAACCCTTCAGCATTAGCCCTTCTTTCCTTTTCTTCCCTGGAGTCAGTTACATAAAAGCCTGGCCCTTTAAACAGGATGGGGACCGGAGAAAAAAGGCGACGGGCAATTCCATGGCATGAAGGGCAATCAGCAATTGGTTTATCATGAAAGCTCTGCTTAAGCTCAAATTGCAGTTTACAGTTCAGGCATCGATATTGGTAAGTAGGCATTTATATACTCCTTTATTCTAAAAGAGGTGTTATTTGTTCCTCTGGGCTTTGTTTCTCTGGGAGTTGCTCCTCGGGGACCTGCTCCTCTATTTTGCTCTCGCTTGCTTTAAACTCGCCATCCAAATTGACGGTGCCCATCTCAAAGGATGGTTGATGGGCTTTCAATACATGTTCATCCCAACAATAGGCATGCACAAAGGCATCACAGGAACAATGGAAAACGACCCTGTCAAAAAGCAATGGATTTCCGCATACAGTACAATTCATCTACTTCCCTCCTGCGATTAGCACTCTTAATACCAAAGTGCTAATTATAGCTCGCTGGTAGAGTTTCATCAAGCTTTCTGTTGGCAATTATCCTATATATTATGGCTACTTTTGGCCCTTTCTACAAGGACTTTAGTCAGCAAGGTGCAAAAGCACTCGAGTCGGCATTTAAGCGTAACTCAGATAGCTTAGTTGACAACCTGTTTTCTTAGCCGTTAATATGGACTGGCTTTCATGGGCATCAAATATAGCTTGCCTGAATCCCTTACATCTTATCACGACGCAGTGCGAACTGAGTTAGAAAAAGCTATCAATAGCGCTCCTTCGCTTCTTTGTAATATGCTGCGATACCACATGGGCTGGCAGGATGAACATGGACATCCCTGTAGCAGAGAATCAGGTAAATTTATCCGTCCTACTTTTTGCCTTCTTAGTTGTCAAGCAGTGGGAGGTGACACGTCACAGATATTGCCTGCTGCAGCAGCTGTCGAGCTCATCCACAATTTTTCTTTAATCCATGACGATATCGAAGATGTTAGCTATGAACGTCATCACCGTCCAACTGTGTGGAAGCTATGGGGTCAGTCTCAAGCGATAAACGCCGGCGATGCTATGTTCACCCTAGCTTATTTAGCGTTGCTTAAACTAAAGGAGAATGGGATAGCTAATGAAAAGATTGCCGGTTCCACTGAGCTGTTGAGCCAAGCTTGTTTGGAGCTTTGCGAGGGGCAATACCTAGATGTTGAATATGAGAAGCGTTTCGACATCACCATTGAGGATTACCTCGACATAGCAACCAAAAAAACAGCAGCACTGATTGCCGCAGCGACTTCTTTGGGAGCATACTTGGGCAGCGGGGATAGTAAGTTGGTGGACTCCTTTCGTTTGTTCGGCGAAGCACTGGGCGTGGCCTATCAAATCCGTGATGACATATTGGGAATTTGGGGAACGGAGGAGAGTACTGGTAAGTCCACTAGTGATATTTCTCAGAGAAAGAAGACTTTGCCTGTGGTTTATGGGTTGCAAAATAGCAAGGGGGGGGCAAGGGAGATGCTTGGAAAGCTTTACTCTCAAAAATCTATCGAAGGTGAAGATATAACCAGGGTTATGAAGATTCTGGACCAACTAGGCGCCAGAGATTATACAGAGAATCTGGCTGGGCAGTATTATCACAAAGCCTTAATACAGCTTGAAGCTACCGGGCTTGACGCAGCCAGGCAAGCCCCGCTTAGCGAGATAGCTTGCTTTCTATTGGAACGCGAATACTAGGAGGGTAGATGCCGAAAAAGACAGTTGAAGATATAGAAGTTAGAGGCAAAAAGGTTTTACTCAGGGTTGATTTTAATGTTCCGTTAGATATAAATACAGGCGCCATTAGCGATGATAGCCGCATCCGAGCTTCGCTACCCACTATCAAATATCTTGTTGACCATAAAGCTAAACTAATTATCTGTTCTCATTTAGGTCGGCCTAAAGGCAAGGTAGTCAAGGAACTGCAAATGACACCAATAGCACAGAAGTTGTCTCAGCTTACAGGTTTGCCTGTCAACACAGCGCCTGATTGTGTGGGTCAAGAGGTGGAAAGCAAGGTAGGGGCCCTCAAAGAAGGCGATATTCTATTCTTGGAAAATCTGCGCTTTCATACAGGAGAGGAAGCAAATGACCCCAGCTTTGCCCAGAAGCTAGCCAGGCTAGCTGATATTTATGTTAATGATGCCTTCGGCACTGCTCATAGGGCACATGCCTCTACCATGGGTGTGGCCAAATACTTGCCCGCTGTGGCCGGTTTTTTGATGGCAAAAGAACTAAATGTCATGGGGAAGCTCTTGCATAATTCAGAGGGGCCCTTTGCCTGCCTTATAGGTGGTGCCAAGGTAAGCGATAAGATAGGCTTGCTGCAAAATATGTTGAGGAAGGTTGGTATGTTGCTTGTTGGCGGTGGCATGGCAGTTACTTTCCTCAAGACGCAGGGGTGTGGGGTGGGGAGTTCTTCAACGGAGGAAGATAAGCTGGGCTTGGCCAGGGAGTTGTTGCAGGAAGCTGAGGAATGGCAGGTGCCATTTTTGCTACCCATTGATGCAGTTGTGGCGGAAGAAATCAAAGTCGGAGTCCCAACTAGAGTAGTGCCGACGACTAATATACCATCTGGTAGCCAAATCGTAGATATTGGCCCTCAATCTGTTGAGCTTTTCTGCCGTGAATTGGGAAAATGCCATACTATCATGTGGAATGGTCCTATGGGGATTTATGAAATACCTGAATTCGCTCAGGGAACCAAGTCACTAGCTAGCTTTCTATCCAGCCTCAGTGCCACCACTGTGATTGGGGGTGGCTCGACTGCTGAAATAGTTCGGGAAATGGGATTGACTGATAAGATGACACATGTTTCCACGGGAGGTGGTGCCAGCTTGAGATTTTTGGAAGGTGCTGTCTTACCGGGTGTGGAAGTTTTGTTGGACAAGAAATAATAGGAGGTTATGAAATGAGAATCCCTTTCATTGCCGGCAACTGGAAAATGAACACTACGGTCACTGAAGCTGAAAAACTTGTTTACGAGATGCTTGATAAACTGGACAAGGTAGAAGGAGTGGAAAAGGTACTTTGTCCGCCGTTCGTGTCTTTAGTTGCCATAAATATGATGCTAGAAAACTCGTCTATCAAGCTCGGCGCTCAGAATATGTATTTTGAGACTGCGGGGGCTTACACCGGTGAGATATCACCGCTAATGCTCAGCGAGTTATGTGAATTTGTCATACTGGGACATTCTGAGAGGAGGTGGTATTTCGGGGAAACTGATGAAATAGTTAACAAGAAGGTGAAGAGAGCTTTGTCCAACAAGCTTAAACCCATCTTGTGTGTCGGGGAGAGGCTTGAAGAGAATGAATCTGGAAAGACAGAAGAGGTAGTTAATAGGCAGATAACGTCAGCTTTGGATGGCATAGAGCCTGTCGCTCTGAGTATAGCAAAGAATCTCGTGATTGCCTACGAGCCAGTTTGGGCTATTGGCACAGGCAAGGCAGCGAGCGGCAGGCAGGCAGCAACTACTATCCAGTTTGTTCGTGACGTTCTGGCTAAGTTATGGAATAATCATATAGCCCAAGACGTGCGCATCCTTTATGGCGGCAGTGTTACCAGTCAGAATGTTGCTGAGTTCATTTCCCAGACAGAAATCGATGGTGCCCTGGTTGGAGGAGCCAGCCTCAAAGCCGAGGAGTTTTTGAGCATTGTTGAAAAAACTGCTGAAATCAAGGGGAAGTCCCTTTAGCCCTGATGAAATCTCTTATTGCCATCGTTGGTCCCACCGCAGTGGGGAAAAGCGAGCTTGCTCTGCATCTGGCTCAATGGTTTCCCCTAGAGGTAGTGGGCGCTGATAGCCGGCAGGTTTACCGCTATATGGATATCGGCACTAATAAGCCCAGTCCGTCTGAGAGGGCGTCGATTCCTCACCACGTTATCGATGTAATCGAGCCTGACGAAGATTTCAGCTTAGCTATGTATCATCAACTAGCTATCGAGGCTATGAAAGGCATTCAACGGAAAGGCAAATTACCATTGCTGGTAGGTGGCAGCGGTCTTTATGTGTGGTCCTTGGTGGAGGGATGGATAATACCTCGGGTGCCACCTAACCAACAGCTAAGGCGCCAGTTAGAAGCCAGAGCAGAACAAGAAAGTAGCCCCAGCCTCTATCAGGAATTGCAGAATATTGACCCCGCGGCGGCAGCAAAAATAAATCCTGGTAACACTCGTCGCATTATAAGAGCCCTGGAAATCTATCATACGACAGGACAGCACCCTTCTCAATTGCAGTGTAAAGAGGCGCCTAGTTTTCCTATCCTGATCATCGGTTTAACTCAAGAAAGAAATGAGCTATATAGAAGGATTGATCGGCGTGTTGATAAAATGATACAAAAGGGACTGATTAAAGAAGTGGAACAGCTATTTAAAAGAGGTTATAACCCTTCCTTGCCCTCTATGTCAGGCATAGGTTATAAGCAAATAGGCCAGTTTCTCCGAAACGAGATGACTTTGCCTTTGGCTATTGATAAGATAAAATATGAAACCCATCGACTGGTACGCCACCAATATGCTTGGTTTCGCCTTAGCGATAGCAGAATTCACTGGTTTGATGTAAGCGGGGCAGAAACAAAAGCTAGGAAATTGATAGAGGGCTTCATATCATGAAATTCTCCAAGTTACAGGCCACAGGTAACGACTTCATACTGATGAATGCCATAGGTTTGGAACGGAATTGGGCGGACTTGACCCAAACTATGTGCCAACATCACTTTGGAATAGGAGCTGATGGCTTGATACTGGTGCAGGATTCGACCATCGCTGATTTAAAGATGCGTATTTTTAACCCTGACGGTTCAGAGGCCGAGGTTTGCGGCAACGGACTGAGATGTTTTGCCAAGTATGTTATTGAAAAAGGCATGAGTGGCTATCTGCTATCAGTAGAGACTTTGTCAGGTGTAAGAAAGGTTAAAGCCTATATGTTGGGGAATAAGGTCAACCGGGTCGAGGTAAATATGGGCATACCCCAATTCCAACCGGAGCAAATTCCCCTTAAAGCTAAAGTTGACATAATACCAATATTGGATTATCCTTTAGTGATAGACGGAAAAGAGTTGACTTTGTCTCTTCTATCCATGGGTAACCCCCATGCGGTGACCTTCTTATCCCAGCCACTTATTGACTTTCCCTTGGCCGAAATAGGACCCAAAATAGAGAAGCATCCTATATTTCCCCAAAGGACTAATTTTGGAATAGCCAGGGTTTTGAGCAGGGAGAAGATAGAAGCCAGGGTGTGGGAGCGAGGTGTTGGGGAAACTCTGGCCTGTGGGAGTGGTGCCTGTGCCATAGCTGTGGCTGCTCAGCTATTGAACTATGTGGACCGGCAAGTTGACATAATACTTAAGGGGGGTATCCTTACTGTGTCTTGGGATATGGTAGGGGAGGTAGTGCTTGCTGGGCCGGTGAAGGAGGTTTTCAGGGGAGAATGGCTTGAAGGTAAGAGCTGATGAAATTAGCCAAACGACTTAATAGACTGCCTCCATATCTTTTCGTGGAGATAAATCAGAAAATTGCTGAGCTTCGGGCTGGGGGAGAGGATATAATCAGCTTTGCTATTGGTGATCCTGATTTACCCACGCCGTCTCATATCATCGAATCTGTGTGTCAGGCAGCACATGACCCTACGAACCATCGTTATCCTGAAACCGCTGGTTTGCCTGAACTTCGTCAAGCCATTGCTGAGTGGTATGCGGCACGGTTCGGCGTTACCTTAGATCCGGATAAAGAAGTGCTGCCGCTTATTGGCTCCAAGGAAGGGATTGGTCATATGGCTTTGTGCTTTATCGAGCCTGGTGACTTAGCTTTGGTGCCTGACCCAGGCTATCCGCCATTTTCCATGGGTACCATATTAGCTGGTGGCGAGCCTCACTTCATGCCCTTGAAGGAGGAAAACGATTTTCTGCCTGACTTTGAAGCTATTCCAGCCAAGGTAGCCAATAAAGCAAAGCTTATGTGGCTTAACTATCCCAACAATCCCACCGGAGCTATAGCTGACCTCGATTTCTTCAACAAGGCAGTTCATTTCGCACAAGAACATGACTTAGCAATCTGTCATGATGCTCCTTATACAGAAGTCGCTTTTGATGGCTACAAGCCACCCAGCTTCATGCAAACAGCATGGGCAAAGGAAATAGGTGTAGAATTCCACTCACTGTCCAAAACCTACCACATGACAGGTTGGCGAATAGGCATGGTGGTAGGTAATGCTAGTATGGTGGAGGCCTTATTTCAGGTTAAATCCAATCTAGATTCAGGCATTCCCCAAGCAATTCAGCTCGCTGCCATAGACGCTTTGCGTGGCTCCCAGGAACACATCGCTGAGCATAATGCTATTTTTCAAAAGCGCCGTGACAAGCTGATGAAGGTCATTGATGAAATAGGGCTGGAAGCCAGGATACCTAAAGCAACCTTCTATATCTGGGCTAAGGTCCCCCGGGGATATACATCCATGAATTTTACCAAGAAATTGCTGGATGAAGCTGGAATAGCTGTAACACCGGGAAGTGGCTATGGGAAGATGGGAGAGGGTTATATCAGGCTTTCCTTAACCATCTCCGATGACCGTCTGGAACAAGGGATAGACCGCTTATCGTCTTGGCACAGGAGGAGCAAATAAGGCAGAAATTTTTTGCCACTAAAGATAAGGTAGAACAAGCATTCTTAGTAGGGGTGCAAAGCAGGACATCTAACCATGATTGGTCAGTTACGGATTCCTTACAGGAGCTATCCCATCTGACCACGACAGCTGGCGCCAATGTAGTAGGTACATTAACTCAAAGGCTAGACGCGCCTTCGCCTACCTATTATATTGGTAAGGGTAAAATTGAGGAGCTAATCGACCTCAAAGAACAAACCCCGTATGACATGGTGATCTTTGATGTTGAGCTTTCGCCAAGGCAGCAAAGAAATCTCGAAGAGGCATTGGGAGTCAACGTCATTGACCGCACCGCTCTGATTTTACACATATTTGCCCGAAAAGCTCGAACTCATGAAGGAAAACTCCAGGTTGAACTGGCCCAGCACCAATATCTTCTGCCCCGGCTTGTGGGGCAATGGCGCCATTTAGAGCGACTTGGCGCTGGCATCGGCACCAGGGGTCCCGGAGAAGCACAATTGGAAACCGATCGGCGCCTTATCCATAAGCGTATCAATCTCCTTGAGGACAAAATAGAAAGCGTAAGGAAACATCGGGCCCTTTATAGGAGACGCCGTAAGGAGAGAGGCACTCCTATCGTAGCCCTTGTGGGTTATACTAATGCGGGTAAGAGCACTCTGTTTAACGCTTTAAGCAAAGCCAGTGTGGACGTGGAAGATAAACTCTTTTCTACCCTGGATCCCGTCACTCGCCGCTTGGCTTTACCCACTGGGCAACAATTCCTCATCACTGATACCGTTGGCTTTATTCACAAACTTCCGCCTTCAATTATTGCTGCATTCCGGGCTACTTTGGAGGAACTGGATGAGGCTGATTTGCTTCTACATCTAGTTGACATAACACACAAGAATGCTGCTAACCAGTGCCTCACAGTAGAAAAGATACTCAGCGAGCTGAATGTCGAAAATAAACCCAAAATTACAGTGTTCAACAAGCTAGACTTAGCTCTAAACAGTGAGGCTGAGCTGAAAGCATTGACTACTATTCCTTACTTAGAAGAAGGAATAGTGTTGCCGAGCGAGGACATTGCTCTCATCTCCGCCGCCAAAGGATGGGGAGTGGACAAGCTTCTAAATAAGATAGCTTGCCATTTAGGGGAGTGAGTTAGATGGCATTATTGAATTCGGTCTCTTGGTAGACAATGAAAATTACAATTGTTTACGACAACGAAGTAAAGAAAGAGGGACTAAGAGCAGGTTGGGGATTTTCAGCCCTTATTGAAGATGAAAATTTGCCACCCCTCTTGTTTGATACCGGTGCCGATAGCCCTAAGATATTACATAATATGAAAAAGCTTAGCATTAACCAGCAGGATATAGGTGTAATAGTAATCTCACATGCCCATCGAAACCACACTGGAGGACTTTCTGGAATCCTTAGAATAAATGAAATTGCTGAACTCTACCTCCCAAGTTCCTTTGGAAGAGCATTTCCAGGAAGAGAAGTAACCATGGTTAAAGACCCTATTCAAATTCGTGACAATGTCTTTTCCTCTGGCGAACTTGAAGGTATAGAGCAATCTTTAGCCGTCAAGACTGACAGGGGGATATTTGTGCTTACAGGTTGTGCTCACCCGGCGATGAAAAGCATTCTGGGAGCTGCTGCAAAGTTTGGAAAGCTCTATGGAATAGCAGGTGGATTCCACGGATTTCGTAGTTTTGGTGCGTTCAGTGACTTATCGCTGATTTGTCCCTGTCACTGCACCATGTATAAGCAGGAGATAAGAGACTTTTTCAAGGATAAAGCTTTGGAGTGCGGGGCAGGGCTGGCAATTGAATTATGAGGAACGCGCTCTCTCGCCAAATATCTTAGTGCCTATTCTAACTATATTGGCACCCTCCTCTAAAGCAACCTTATAGGAATTGGTCATGCCCATTGAAAGATATCGCATCTCTACATTGGGTAACTCCAGCCCTTTGATTTTATCAAACAGCTCTCTTGTCTCTACAAAATAAGGCCTGGAATCCTCAGGGTTTCCAAAACTAGGGCCAATAGTCATAAGACCCATCAACTTGACATTTCTAAGACTGGATAGTTCTCTTACTAATTGTTCCACATCTTTTGGGAGCACTCCTGATTTTTGCGGCTCTCTGCCACTGTTTACCTCAATTAATACGGGCATTGTTTTACCAATTTGGGCACACTTCCTATCAATTTCCTCTGCTATTTCTAAAGAATCAACGGTTTCTACCATGTCGAACATTTCCAGCACTTTTCTTCTCACATTATGCTTTTGAAAGGTTCCAATAAAATGCCATTTC
>DAOUMB010000146.1:0-3392 GCA_034414335.1 Dehalococcoidia bacterium | reverse complement strand
GTCCTTACACGGGTAGATTAAACGGTAGATCACATCAAAGCGTGTCTGTCGATTTCCCGACCTGCTGAACAAGCGTTTGGCAAAATCCCAGTAAGGTATGGTATACATCAGAGTCCAAATAACAGATTCCTGTATTGAGACATCGACGTGCTGTCCCTCTCCAGTCTTTTCTCGATGCCAGTGAGCGATTAATGTTGCGATGGTAGCTTGGGCGGCACCATGGAGATAGGCTTGGTCAGCACTAATTCGGACTGGAGGTCGGTCAGCGTCACCACAGATGTACATCAACCCGCCCATAGCCATTTCTGTAATATCAGAGGCCACATAATCCTTATAAGGCCCGGCTTGACCAAAAGGGGTAATGGAGGTCATAACGATTCGGGGATTGATTTCACTTAATACTGGGTAGCCTAAGCCCAGCTTATCCATATATCTTGGAGGAAATGATTCGATTATGAAATCAGCACTACTGGCCAGCCTTTTGAATATTTGTTGACCATCCCTAGTCTCAAGGTTCAAGGTTATTCCCCTCTTGTTTGCGTTATATGCCAACCAGAAGAGGCTCGCTTCTGGGTGAGGAATATCATGATGAAAAGGACCGATCTCCCTGGCGGGGTCTCCGCCGGGAGGTTCAATCTTCACCACATCCGCCCCGAGGTCAGCCAGTATCTTGCCGCAGAAGAGTCCCTTCTCATCTGTCAAGTCCAGGGTCCGGTAGGCTGAAAGCTGCGATTCAGCTTTTGGGTACTCGTGCATCCTAGATGGATTCCTTCATTGCGAATTGCTGCGCTTCTTGCAGCCGAACAGTGGTGGGAGGGCTAGGTGGCCTGGGGTGGTGCCTTTCATCTACAAGAGGATAGCCACTGCTCTGTCGTCGGCTGTTCCAGCAGCGTAGGCCGGGATGGCCATGGGAAGAATGCTGCCGAAGATCATGGCGGAATAGAAAATGAAGAGGCGTGCAGCCAATGTGTTGGCTCCAATATTGATAATGGCCGGCGTGACGATTATGGCCACCGTTATCTACGCAGTGGGCGTGGGCAAACGCATGCCTAGCACTAAACTCGCTATGGTCGTTAATACTAGGGCGAGCCAGAGCTCCCCTTTGGAGCCAAAGATGATAGAATCGGCTAACTTCATACCCAGCCTGGAAAAGTAGAAGTCGCCAATTATAATTCCCCAAAACCCAACAACCGCAATCTAAGCCCTGGAAAATGGCCCTGTCAATTATTCCGTCCCCCTCGCTAGAGTAAAGCTCTATTAGGTAATCCCACATCTCCTTAAAGCGCTCCCTGCTCCAATTCTGCGTGTCAGGCGGCTGCTTCCTAGCATCGTTTCTTTATTAAAGTGATCTGGATACCCAAAAAGAGGTTTAAGTTCTATCGCTTTTCGAAATGAGGCGAGAGCATCTTCTTTCCTGCCTACTAGAGCGCAGTATTGAGCATAGTCGTACTGGGCATCGGCATAGTGGGGCGATAAGTCCACTGCTAAGTGCAAAACCGTGACTGCTTGGTCATAGTCTTCTTGACAGGCATAAATATGACCAATGGGTCTGTAGGAATAACTTTTGTAATCCAAGAACCATTGTTGCTCGGTTTTTGGTCGAGGACCACCCCAAGCCTCGACCAGCTCTTCAAAGGTCGGTTCCCGAACAGGGGTTTCCTCAACTGCGAATTCATACCCTTCATCTTCCCTTCTATCCGTCCTTGTCCCGCGATGTCCTTGTGTTGGTAGCCTTGGAGCATGGGGCAGGCTTTCCTGCAACAGGCTCCTTGCCTTGTCGAACAGATTCATCCGTAGATAAGTCAGTGCAAGGCCAACACAGGTTCGGTATTCTAATAGATTCATGTCAAGGGCCTTCAAGAACAGGCCTCCGATTTATCGAGAACTCCTCTTCTTCTTAGTTCTTCGGCCATCCTACGCCACTCATTCGCTTGCGTCGCACTTGGAGTTCTATGAGTATGGTCTATGCTCCGTAAGACATGTGTCTGTTGCCGAAGCTCCCACTTGACTTCTTCAAAACCCTATTCAACAATATTAGCTGTTTCTGACAGCCGGTCCGACAACATTTCGAAACTGTGCTCCTGGACTTTCGATAATTGGCGGAGGCTGTCAGAGCCTTCACTTCGTAAACTCTCTATCTATTCAACCTGGGCACAATTAGGACATGTAAACCAGTATCTGGGGTGAAGTCCGCCAGGTATCTCTGCTCCACAACTCCAACATCTTGTCATTTAGCCTGCTCCTTTAGGGGCTTGTCTTAAGCAGCAATTTCATCTGACGGTGGTGTATGCCAATCCAGTTCATTTAATATTTGGTGGAATTGTCACATGTTCAGCGATGGTTGTCAAACCTAGTGTGGCAATTCCTCACGTCAACGAGATAGTTCGCAATTACCCAGGACTGGCATCGTCCAAAGTTGAACAGACCGCTAGATCGCGTGATGAGGTAACAAAACAAGCAAATGTTCAGCCGTAATACTCCCAGAATTGTCTTAGCTTTGAGAAGATTGCCAGAAATTGAGAGAAATGGAGCTTTTTAACATCGAAATTTATCTGAAATCAAGCAATTTGAAGCTGTACAGCGCTATTGGCAAGGACATTTCTTGCTGATTTTTCCAATATTTCTATGTAGATATATAGCTCTGCTGGGTTGACCTATAGCGTATCAGGATTGGGATTCGCAATTTTCAAAGTTTTCGGCTGTACCTGACTACCAACCTTTTCGTAGTTCCGGAATATAATAACTTACTGGTTTCACGATCGACTTGAATTTATCCTTTGGAATTGATATTGCTTTCCACTTCTGTGATCTTAGTCTAGCATTCACGTAATATGTGGAAAGTTCTATCCAGGCTCAGGCGAACGCCTTGAGGGTAAAATGCAACCGTGACAATGCCCTGGCAGGGAATATGGCCCGCGTTCTGGCAGGTAAAGCGCCTGCACACGGGGCGGCCTACGGCTATGTCTACCGCACCGACAAGATTATCGAGTCGCGAACTGGCAGAGCAAAGGTACTCCGTGCATGGTGGGAGATAGACGAACTGGGACCTGACGGGAAGCCAGTTTACAGAAGCCCGGCTTGGGCGGTTATGCAGATTTTCATTTGGATTGGAGATGAAGCTCGCACTGCCTACTGGGTTGCCAGCAAGCTGAATGAACTCGGGATTCGACCACCCTACCGGACATCTTGGGCCCCCAAGACTGTAATTAAGATAGCCGGTCGGAGGTGTTATACGGGAAAGGCTGAATATAATGCACATGGTCGTGTTCCCAACCCAGATAGGCCTCTTGGTGACCTGACTCTAGGCATAAAGAGGACGCTTGTTAGACCAAAACCTGATAGCGAAAAGGTGACATTTGTTGTTCCAGCTCCCATTACTGAAGAACAGTGGG
>DAOUMB010000145.1:0-7982 GCA_034414335.1 Dehalococcoidia bacterium | reverse complement strand
GCTCAGGTCGGCATCTAATCTGCCATCCATGTTTACCGTAGCCCCGCTGGCGCCACTGAGTTTGACATTCGCGCTCGCGACCGGCAAATTATCCAGTGCCACACGGCTGGCACCGGAGGCATCGATTACCATGTCGCCGGCTGAGCCCTGCAACTCGGCGCTGCTGGCTCCCGATAAATTAAGTTGGGCATCAGCACTGGCGGTTATGTCACCGCTGGCCTTACTGGCTCCCGATAGCTTAAATTCGACATGGCCGGCAGACATTTCCACCAGGTTCAGGGAGCTTGCTCCTGACAGCTCAACGTAAAGATTCTCCGCGGAGCTGAAGCCGGAAACGCTACCCCGTGTCGCCCCGGAAAGATCCAGGTCATAAATCTGGGGCATGGTAATTTCAGCCCTCAAGGTGGTGAAAAGAGGGCGCAAAGGCAGTAGCTTGAGACCTATCTTTAATGTTCCGCACTTTTTAGAAACCTCGATATAGTCAAATAGATTGTCGTCCGCAATTACGGCAACGTGGTATGAATCAGCCTGGACAACCTCAACCTCAAAGGCGCTTCCCACCTCAACACGCATAAAATCGCTGAACTCGAATTCTTGAGTGACAGGGTTTCCGGAACCGGCTATCCTACCTCCTACGCAGCCAGCCAACAACCCCGATGTCAAAAGTACCGCCAATAATACTGCCACTACGGCTTTTTTCATCTGTCCCCTTTTCCTGGTGCTTTTTGTGGGATTTCCCACTCCAATTTCTGCAAGCAGGTTATCCCAACTTCTTGCTGGCTGTCAATACCTGTAACAAAGCGGAAACCACCTTCCACAGCCTGGACTGTGCTATGGCATCTGGAAATCTTTGCGGCCCTGTGCACGCGCAGCACAAGCATGGTCTCGGATTCTGGGCCAGCAACTGTCAGGGGCAGGGTAGCCCTAGCCCCCCTTTGACTTTTAGCTGCAGGTCTATTCTTCAATCTTAAATTCCCACTGGCAGGCAATTTCATCCGGGCTTTTACGAGGGGGCAGTTTTAGGGCGGTCATCTTCATTCTGGGATGAAGGATGCGAGCCTGTGCTTCAGCAGCCGCCACCTCTACCTTGTGGCACAAGGTTTCTATTATCTCTGGTGCGTATTTCTCATATCTTTCCAATGCCGCACAGTAGGTTACAGTACCTACAGCACATTTTTTGTCTTTGACTTCGTAGCTAATCTTGAAAATATCCAGTGTGACGTTCTGTGGATTTATCTGGAAAAGTTTGACGGCTTCAAAAATGTCCTTTACAGGTAGCCTGATATTTGTTAATTCGGCAATCCTTGGAATTACAAACTCCGCTATTCTCTCCCAGACCACCAGCTCACAGTCCAAAGCTTCTTTCGCTCCCACCCTCTGTGTGACCGCGCCATTCCAAAATCCGTTCGTTGCCAGATAAGTCCTGGCATATTCTCTTGCCAGATTTGCCAGGAAATCTACGGAAAAATCCTCGAGTTTTCGATTGGCATCATACTCACCGGCATTATCTTGCAACCCTTTCATTCTGGACCCTCCTTTCTATCTTTTGTTTTGAGCAGGATTTATCTATATCAACTGTTCTGGCATGTTATACTCCCTGTTCGCTGGCTGTCAATGCGTTCAAGCGCCGAGTAGCTGGTCTGGAGCCGCTTTTGCCTGACGAACACTGCTGAGGCAATAGAGTTGTGCGGTGGCTCTTGGATAAGATGCAAGCAAGTGTTGCCAGGCCGGCGTAAGTTGCTTCTTGTCAAAGCAAAGTCTGGGAATTGTTCCTGCCTATGTCTCACAAAGCCAGCTTTCATGAAGTTCCTGGCTGGGAAGCCATCGTAAGCTTGCGTTGAATTTTCCCCTGATTTTCTCTACAATATCCCCATATCTGGTCAGGAGGTTGATACCCTAGCTCAAAATCAGGGCAAAATGCCTATCGAAATAGCACAAAATGTTAATTATCTTGGAGACAAGCCTACATTGTGTCAGAGAGCAGTGGGCTGGACACAAAGCGGGATGCGACTTCGTAAACCGCCGGTCATCATTTCAAATCAGACCGCGGGCTGGGAGGTGATGTGAGTAAATTTGTTGATAAACTGCAAAGCCTTTCTAAGTCTTCAGCTTCGCCCATAGGTTTTCATCCCTCTGCCGAACTGAAAAGCGCAGTATTATTGCTTGTTGCCGGGCTATCCGGGACGAAGGTTAAAGAGGCTAAGGTTGCAGCTGATGTCCATGCAGATGCCGGGCTGATATTGACCGAGAGCGCTAGCATCAAAGCCATTGGTCAAATGGTTGAAGCTGCGGGCGATGTTCCTCTGGGGGTCTTCGTAAAGGACGTAAGCGAAGAGAAAATAAACGAGCTTGCGGGCTCAGGGTGTGACTTTGTGGTCTTTGATATCAAGGTAGCTGCGGCGGGCTTGCACAAGGGGGGGGTAGGCAAAATCTTGATGATAGAGCCTTCATTAGACCAGGGTTTTGTGAGAGCCATTAACAGCCTTGATGTGGACGGGGTGCTCATCAATAGCGAAGGCGAAGACTCTTTTGTTGCCGTGGAGCATCTGCTTATTTATCGCAGGTTCGTTGAGCTCTTGGAGCGGCCAGTTATGATAACCTTGCCTTCTTTAGTCACAGGGGCCGAGCTCGGTAATTTGTGGCAGGCTGGGGTAGATGGCATAGTTGTCCCTCCAGCGCAGACGGTTGAGTCATTGGCAGAGCTAAAGAAGATGATTGAAGGTTTGCCCAGAGGAACCAGAGGCCGCCGAGGCAAAGTGGGTGTGATACTTCCTCATTACAGTGGGGGGATGGTTACGGAGGAGGATGAAGAACAAGAGGAGGAAATTTAGCCTGAATCTGGGTTTGCCCCGAGCAAGTTATGGAGACAAGCCTGGGCATATTCTTATTATCAGCAGCGGGAATTTCTCTTACTGGCATTATGTTACCCGGACCGCTCACTGCGGCTACCATAGCCAAGGGTTATAGTGACAGAAACGCTGGCGCTCTGATTACAGCAGGGCATGCTGTCATCGAGATACCACTTATAGCTGCAATCTATTTCGGATTCGGGCATTTCATCGGCTCTCCCAGTGTGGTAAATGGTGTATATTTTGCAGGCGGCTTAATGCTACTTTACCTGGGGTTCCGAATGTTTCGAGCTACCGGTGAAGCGCTTGGTGGGGTGGCTGGCTTACCAGCTAGCTCTTTGGTCACGGGCATTGTGATTACGGGGACTAACCCGGCCTTTTATGTATGGTGGGCAACTGTGGGTATAGTTCTGGTAACCGGGGCTGCCAAATTTGGGCTTATTGGTATTGTTCTGTTTACGCTGGTGCATTTGCCTTGTGATTTAGCCTGGAGTGAATTTCTCTCAGTGGGTACATTTGAGTCAAAGCGGTGGTGGACACAGAAAGTGCGAAGGATTGTTCTTAGCGTTTGTGCTTTTATTCTAGCTGGCTTTGGCGTATGGTTTTGCCTTTCTGCGTTTCTTTAAAGTCAGGGGGCATTCTGGGTCGCCTGAAAGTATTTCCCTTCAGTCTTTATGGAGGGCGCAATGACCATCTTAGCTTTGTGCATTTCTTTAATGGTTCGAGCGCTGCATACCCCCATGCTGGTGCGTAGGGCGCCAACCAGGTTTTGAGTGCCATTGGTGGTGGAGGTGGGACCAAACAGGATTTGCTCTAATGGGGCGGTAGTGCCAACCCTAACGCGTGTCCCCCTGGGCAACACCGGATGGGAATGAGACATGCCCCAATGGTAGCCCTTTCCCGGCGCCTCTGTCGCCTGGGCTAGAGGTGAGCCAATCATTACAGCGTCAGCACCTGCGGCGAACGCTTTGCATAAATCGCCGCCAGTGCGAATACCTCCATCGGTTATCACTGATACATATTTACCACTTTCTTTGAGATAGCTTTCTCTAGCAGCAGCACAATCCAAAGTAGCAGTTATCTGAGGGACTCCAACGCCAATGACTTCCCGAGTAGTGCAAGCAGCTCCAGGCCCCACTCCAACCAGGATGCCATTGATGCCTGTCCTCATCAGCTCTAATGCCGCGCTATAGCTGCAACAATTGCCCACGATGATGGGCAAGGACATTTGCTGGCATAGCTCGGGTAGGATAAGTCCTCGATAGCTCTTGGAGATATGCCGAGCTGTGGTGACCGTAGATTGCACTACGAGCACGTCCATCCCTGCATCCTTAGCTATAGGAGCCAAGCGTTTGGTGTTGGCAGGAGTTATGGATACTGCGCAGATAGCCCCAGCCTTTTTTATTGCTCTGATGTGGTTGCTAATGAGTTTTTCCTGGATAGGCTGGGAGTAAATTTTTTGAAGCAAGGAAGTAACTTCGCTCTCAGGAGTTTGGGTAATCTGGCTCAAGACCTCATTGGGCTTTTCGTACCTTGCCTGTACACCTTCGAGGTTAAGGACAGCTAGCCCACCAAGCTTGTTAAATTTAATAGCAAAGGCGGGGTCAACGATAGCGTCCATAGCTGAGGCTAAAATTGGGATGGACAAGGTGTGATTTCCGAGGGTGAAGTTTATGTCGGTTTGGTCAGGATTAATGGTTACATCTCCGGGGACAAGGGCAACTTCATCGAATCCATAAGCGCGTTCCATATTTTTGAATTTAAGGTGAGGCATTTTTCTTTACTTGATAAAAGTTGCCATAAACTATACCCACATGAATGTCTGAAGTCAAGAAAGTGGATAAAATTACAGCTATTAAGTATAATTTCAGGTCGTGCCTGCTCTTTATGTCATTGCTACTCCTATTGGTAATTTGGAGGATATTTC
This sequence comes from Dehalococcoidia bacterium, assembly GCA_034414335.1. Taxonomy (GTDB): domain Bacteria; phylum Chloroflexota; class Dehalococcoidia; order GIF9; family AB-539-J10; genus RBG-13-51-36. The sequence goes on along the minus strand of DAOUMB010000145.1, from coordinate 3,206 downwards.
CTTACGGGCTTTACGCCTTCTGCGGGAGGTGAATCTTATTGCTGCCGAGGATACCCGCACTACGCGCCGCTTGCTTAATGCCTATGATATAAAAACTCCGTTGACCAGCTACCATGAGCATAGTAAAAGAGCTAAGCTCGATTATTTATTAGGTTATCTTGAGAAAGAAGACCTGGCTCTGGTCTCGGAAGCTGGCATGCCAGGGCTAAGTGATCCCGGTTATGAGCTTATCGTTGCTGCCATCGGACGTGGGATTTCCGTGGTACCTATCCCTGGTGCTTCAGCAGTGGTTACCGCTTTAGTTGTTTCTGGGTTGCCGACCGATCAGTTCCTTTACCTCGGTTTTCTCCCTCGCCGTCAGGGGCAAAGGCAGCGTCTCCTTGGCTCCATAGTCGATGAGCCAAGAACTATAGTGGCTTTCGAGACGCGCCATCGAATTAGAGAAGCATTGAGCGATATTGAAGAGATTCTGGGAGATAGAAGAGTGTCTGTTTGCCGGGAACTTACCAAAGTTCACGAAGAAATTTTCCGGGGCAGGGTGAGCCAGGCTAGGGAGCATTTCGCCGAACCCAGAGGGGAGTTCAGTCTCGTTATTGAAGGTAAGACTCGAGCTTGGCTTAAATCTCAGGAAAGGAGCTAAAGTGCGCCGAGGTTGTATTTCTGTAGGAAAGATAGAGTGTGATAGTTGTCATCGTCTTATTAAATACGGGGAACGCTATCTTTTAATTAATGGGGAAGGCGGTGATAAGCAACGCCTCTGTGTTGACTGCTGCTTGAGCCGGGGGTATATCTCATACAGAACTGAGAAAGGAAAACAAATAATCACCTTTTTCCCTCAGGACTGAGCGCTTCAATCGTCATTCCAGGACTTCATTCCATCGCAATGACACGGGGCAGTTAATGATTTACAATGGGGTGACTTTTGGGGAGAGAATTTGAGCGAGCGTATTTTTATCGGTGTTGCTTGGCCTTATGCCAATGGTCCTCTACATTTGGGGCATGTCGCTGGTGCTTATCTGCCGGCTGATATTTTTGCCCGTTATCATCGCCTCAAGGGCAATAAAGTGCTGATGGTTTCAGGTAGTGACCAGCACGGAGCGCCGATTACAATTCGTGCTGAACAAGAATCCACCACGCCGCAACAAGTAGTAACCAAATATCATAAGCAATTTGTTGATTGCTGGGAAAAATTGGGCATCTCTTTCGATTTATTTACCACTACCGGCACTCCCAATCACACTCAAGTTACTCATGATATATTCCTCACTTTGCTAGATAAGGGATACATCTACAAAGATAAGATGCTGCAAGCTTATTGCCCTAAGTGCCAGCGTTTCCTTCCCGACCGCTATTTGGAAGGTACTTGTCCTTATTGTGGCTTCACCAAGGCAAGGGGTGATGAATGTGATGAATGTGGCAAGCCTTTGAATCCATCGGAGCTTAAGGACCTTCACTGCTACTTGTGTGCCACTCCGCCGCGGTTCGAATCTTCGGAGCATTTCTTTTTGCGACTTTCTTCTTTCCAGGATAAGTTGAGTGCCTGGATAAAAGAGCAGACTCATTGGCGGCGTAATGTGCTTAGCACCTCATGGAAATTTCTGAATGAGGGATTAAAAGATAGGGCTATTACTCGTGATTTGGATTGGGGAGTAACTGTGCCGCAATCAGGCTTTGAGCGTAAACGAATTTATGTATGGTTTGAGGCAGTTATTGGTTATTTATCAGCAAGCAAGGAATGGGCAAAATTGCAGGGGGATGATACGGCCTGGCAAGCTTTCTGGCAAGATGATGCTAAGAGTTTTTATTTCATCGGCAAGGACAATATCTTTTTCCATACTCTTATTTGGCCAGCGATGTTGATGGGTTATGGTGGTCTGAATCTTCCTTACGATGTTCCCGCCAATGAATTTTTGACTATTGAGGGGAGGAAGCTTTCTACTAGCCGTGGTTGGGCGATCTGGCTCCCCGATTATCTGGGGCGATATGAACCAGATGCTCTGAGGTACACTTTGGCGGTAAATATGCCTGAGACCGGGGACAGTGATTTTTCCTGGCATGAATTTCTTCGTCGTAATAACAATGAGTTGGTAGCCACCTATGGCAATCTAGCTCATCGTGTTCTCACCTTTGCTCAGCGCAATTTCGATGGAGTCGTGCCTACACCAGGTGAACTAGATGAACACAGCCAGAGCTTGCTTAATGAGGCTGAAGTCACACTAGACAGTGTGGACAAGTTACTTTATCGTTGTGAGTTTAAAGGAGCGATCAAAGAGGCTATGTCTCTAGCTCAGGAGGCTAATCGTTATCTTGATGAACAAGCTCCGTGGAAGACAATTAAAACGGAGCGAGGGACTTCGGCTAAATCTGTCTATACTGTCCTCTCCGTGCTGGTAGCATTAAAAACTGTTTTCTATCCCTTCCTTCCTTTCAGCTCTGAGAAGCTTCATTCTTTTCTCGGATTTGATGGTAGTGTGCAGGAAATAGGTTGGAGAGTACAGGTCTTACCTCCGGGACAGAAGCTTCGCCAGCCCCAGCCGCTATTTGTCAAGCTAGATGAGGATATTGTCGCTCAAGAGACTAGTCGGCTTGACTCCATAGCTGGTTAACGAGATAGCCGTAGAAGAAGTAATGAAGCTGGTTAGCCGGGGGTTGGCTGTGGTGCTAAACCTCCCAATATCTTATCGAGCTCAGGTTCGTCTAGAGTTTCACGAGTGATAAGCTCTTCAGCTAGCTGTTTTAATTTTGCTTTATTCGCGGTCAGGATTTTCTTGGTGGTAGTGTAGGCCCGCTGGATAATATTGTGCACCTCTTCATCAATTTCTTGGGCTATCTTATCGCTATAATCCCTTTGTTCGCTGATCTCGCGGCCTAGAAAGACGAGTTCTTGCCTTTGACCAAAGGTTCGGGGGCCTAGTTTCTCACTCATTCCATACTCAGTGACCATTTTTCTAGCTAGTTTAGTTGCTTGTTCTAAGTCGTTTTGGGCACCGGTAGTAATTTCCCCAAATGTGATTTCCTCGGCAACACGTCCGCCCAAGCTCACTGCCAGTCTATCATTAAACTGCGACCTACTCCATAAATAACGGTCTTCAGTTGGCAGGAAACGTGTCCAGCCCCCCATCATCCCTCGGGCAACAATGGAAATCTTGTGCACAGGGTCAGCATTAGGCAACATCCTGGCAGTTAAAGCATGGCCACTTTCGTGG
>DAOUMB010000144.1:0-4062 GCA_034414335.1 Dehalococcoidia bacterium | reverse complement strand
GTGCCCCTCAGCTTGTTAACCACCAGTGTAGCAAGGGATTCCCCTTCTACATCTTCAGCAAGAATAACCAGATTCTTGGAGATTTGAACAATCTTTTCCAGAGCCGGCAAGACATCATTTATGGCGGAAATTTTCTTATCAGTGATGAGAATATAGGGATCTTCTAGCTCTGCCCTCATTTGTTCGGCGTTGGTGATGAAGTAAGGACTGATATAGCCACGATCGAATTTCATTCCCTCAACATATTCAGTCTCGAATTTCAACCCCTTGCCTTCTTCGACGGTGATAACGCCATCTTTGCCAACCTTTTCCATAACGTCGGCAATCAGATTACCAATTTCCTCATCAATAGCTGATATAGCGGCTACCTGAGCTACCTGCTCTTTACCAGCCACAGGTATGGACATTTTCTTGAGTTCACCGACTACGGCTTCTACCCCTCTCTCGATTCCACGCTTTAAGGCCATGGCATCGGCTCCGGCGGCGATGTTCTTGAAGCCTTCACCAATGATGGCCTGAGCTATAATAGTGGATGTACTAGTCCCATCGCCACATTCATCATTGGTCTTAGTGGCTGCTTGCTTTACCAGCTGTACTCCCATGTTCTCAAAAGGATCGGGTAACTCTATTTCTTTAGCTATGGAAACGCCATCATCAAGAACTGTAGGGGCACCCCACTTCTTGTCCAATGCTACAGGTCGCCCACGTGGTCCCAGAGTTACCCTTATAGCATTAGCTAGGGTGTCTACACCACTCTTTAATGATTTCCTTGCTTCCTCGCCGAAAATAATCTGTTTTGCCATTCACTTACCTCCTTTTTATTAACTTCGTTTGGCCAGGATATCACCCTCACGCATGATAACCAATTCTTCATCATCTAGTTTAAACTCTGTGCCCGCGTATTTGGAATAAATGACCGTGTCTCCCTTTTTTACCTCCATGGCTATGCGTTTGCCATCTTCAGACAACCTGCCTGGACCCACAGCAATAATTTTCCCCTCCTGGGGCTTCTCTTTAGCTGTATCTGGTAAGACTATCCCTCCTTTGCTCACTTCTTCTCTGGGGATGGGTTTAATTACTACCCTGTCCCCCAAGGGTTCAATTTTAGCCATGCTCCCTCCTTTCCTAGGCTTATTTTAGCACTCCAGCATTGAGATTGCTAATGACTATTATAACAGGAAAAATCAAAAATGCAACAAATTTTACTGAAATTTCCCGAATTTTTTCCTTGAATTATTACACTAAAGCGTGTATAATTTTATCCGATGGAGCGAAGCAAAAAAAGACAATGGAGTAAAGAGGAGATCAGAGCATTAAGACAGCATCTAAAGTTAACTCAAGCGAAGCTAGCCGGGGAATTAGGCACGCGCCAACAGACAATCAGCGAATGGGAAAAGGGTATGTATCGACCTCGCGGAGCATCGGCTACCTTGCTCGGCATAATTGCTGAGCGCAGTGGTTTCCATTACAGGGTTGAAGAGGAACACGATGAATGAAATTAAGGTAGGCTGTTGTGGTTTTCCCAAGGGCAAGAAGAAATACTCTGAGCAATTTAAGCTAGTAGAAATACAGCAAACTTTTTATAAGCCTCCCCTTACAGGAACTGCTCAAAAATGGCGTGATCAGGTTCCCGGAGATTTTGAATTCAGCCTAAAGGCATGGCAAGAGATAACACACTTGCCATCGAGCCCTACCTACCGAAAGGCTGGTCTAAAAATTCCCGCAGGCAAGGAGGGCAATTATGGCTTCTTCAAGCCTACTGAAGAGGTCTTCGAGGCATGGGGGAAAACCTGGGATATCGCGCAAGTCCTTAAAGCTAAAGTCATCGTTTTTCAATGTCCAGCGAAATTCACTCCGAGTACGGAAAATATCGAAAATATGAGATTTTTTTGACTGATATAGATAGGGGAGATTTTATCTTTGTCTGGGAACCGCGCGGCCAATGGAGCGGTAATGTCATTGCAGCATTATGTGAGGATTTAGACCTTGTTCATTGTGTTGATCCCCTGGAGAGCAAGGCAGTATACGGGAAACTAAAATATTTCCGCTTACACGGGGGCCGCGATTATCGCCGCCAATATAGCGATGATGAATTGGCAAGGCTTCGAGAATTGAGCAATGGTGAAGCTTATGTGCTATTCAACAACATAAGCATGTACGGTGATGCTCTAAGGTTTAAACAATTGATACAAAGCCACAGATAAATTTTTTATGCCCATGATTACACGTAATCGGATAAAATTCCCGGAAAAGCAGGTAAACTTAATATGGCAGCAAGTCATAGGAAAGGAACTGACATCCGTGGAAGGTGAGCGAATCAAGGTAATCTATCCTGGGAGGACCAACGGTGGTAACGGCCCAGATTTTCAGGATGCAGTTATCGCAAATGGGTCTGCTTTAATGAAAGGGGATGTGGAAATTCACGTTAAATCCAGCGATTGGTATAGCCATGGGCACCATGGTGATACAGAATATAATAATGTAGCCCTTCATGTTGTGCTATGGCACGATTGTGACTCAGCCACTTTACTACAAAGCGGCAAATCAGTTCCGGTGCTATGTTTATCACAGGCATTACAGCACCAAGCTTATATGATGCCTTACCATCAACTCCCTTGCTTCCAGATACTGAACCGGGTGGATAAGCAAACTCTGGGCAATCTATTGAATGCCGCCGGTGAAGAAAGGTTTAAGCAGAAGGCGATGTATTTTCAAGTCAAGTCGAAGCAAGAGGAGGTAGGGCAGGTGCTCTTTCAAGGCATGATGAGAGCTTTGGGTTATGCCAAAAACACGAGGCCCTTTGAAGAACTTGCCAGTAGAATGCCTCTCAATTTCATAGAATCCAGAGAGGGATTGGCCCTGAAGCAAGCTTTGTTGTTAGGCACCGCTGGGCTATTACCTTCTCAACGATGGCAAGGAAACTTTGCAAAGGAGAAAGAAGTCCAAGAATTAGAGCGAATATGGCAGTCAGAGAGTAAAAAAGTTAAGGCTATGAGGAAAAGTGATTGGAACCTCTCACACGTATACCCTAACAATTTTCCAGTGCGACGCATTGTCGCTGAGAGCTATCTTCTTGAGCGCTATTATGAGGTGAAACTATTAACAGGGATATTTCATCTAGTGGAAGAAGCACCTCTATCCCTGGGGCACCACGTGCTGGAGAGCGGTTTGATTGTGACTGGCAATGGTTACTGGCAGGACCATTTCGATTTTGATGTCAGAAGTAAAACAAGGATATCGGCTCTTTTGGGACATAGCAAAGCAGGTGAAATTATGGTAAACGTGGTATTACCATTTGCCTTCTCCTGGGGGAAAATGGCCAGCGAGCCGAAATTAATTACAAAGGCTATCGAATTTTATAATCATTATCCCAAGCTAGCTGAGAACGAGATAACACGCCACATGGCAAAGCAGCTTTGCCTTAAAGCTTCTCCTGATTTCACTGCCAGTCATCAACAAGGGCTGATTCACGTCTTTAGAAACTACTGTCGAGAGGGAAGATGCTCACAATGTCCTCTTATTAGTTAACCAATACTAAGGCACAGGCTTAAAAATCGTCGACCCAGCCGACAACCCCTAAACCTGCATCCCTGTAGGTGATGGCAAAGCCTTTATTGAGAACTAGGCTGGACGTGGTAATATCGTTAAGGTCATCTATCGATTTCTGCCCCTCCCTTATCTCCCCCTCGATTGCCTTTTTTAGATACACAAACTCATCTTGGAGGCTTTTTGCTTCCATTTCCAATTCTCTACCCTCCCGATTGGTTATCACCTTCAGTATTAAAACCTTAATAGAAGTTCTATAACCTGTCTATGGCCAAAAGTCCTACACCTCCGCATCAGAGCTTTCTTGCTACAGCTCAGAAGTCCAAAGGAGAGGGAATTCCAGCCCTTGATCTATAGGTAAAACGAATTTAAATGAAAAAAGTTAACCGCTAAATAGTCCTAGTACAAAAAAATTTCAAAACTGTGGTTCGATTACTTATCCCGAATCTATCGATGGCATTTCTGGGTCCCCGGGATAAAAAGAAGTTAGCAGGTTAACCAAGACCAAGGCTGGGC
>DAOUMB010000143.1:0-19716 GCA_034414335.1 Dehalococcoidia bacterium | reverse complement strand
ATATATAGTAGTATGAGGTCCACCCAATGCTGTCCGACGTATAACCAGTGAGGTATAGAATAGGAGTAGCAATGCATACATACAATACCAAGGGTATCAACCATACCCTTCTGGGAAAAGCATTGCTAAATGAATCTCTGAAATATATTATTAAACCGCTAATGCACTTATCTTGATTCTTTCTCGGTTTCTTCATCTATCGTACGGCTAATACGTAGGAGGCTATCCTTTATTGTCCTAATTATTTGAGGATTATTTGTTCCCCAATTCTTATTGGCCTTCCATTCAGCTATACCGTCATATGCACAATGTTTGATGTGGTTTAGCACTCCCATACTACCCCGGAGGTCCTTCATAATCGGATGCCCCATGTTCAAAACAATATTCAAGACATTTTCCTCCGCTATTTCAATACCGATATACGGGTCGGTTTCAGCAAATTCCCCCGAAAGAAATATATTCAGTTCAAATTCTTCAATAGTGTGACTCACGTCAGGCCCACTTTTTGTAGCAGATCTAATCATGGCTTTTGGTGCTGCTTCCAAAAGCTCTACAGGAATAGAGCCATTTGATGAAATTATTTTGTTAAATCCTGAAGAAGTGAGTTCCTCATCAAGCATTCCAATAGCAGCCCTTATGGCTTGACGAGATGGTGAATCACCCCTGGAACCTCGCTTACGATATGACCGCGCGATTTCAATATATTCTGAAGCTACTTCAGCCAACCCTGTTTCAACTTTATTCTTCTCATCATTTTGCCATAGAATATCATCTTTAGTGTGACTTATTGCAAAAGCGTCAAGCTCTATTTCCCCTATCAAACGCTGATTAACAAGATCATTGGAGCCTTCGTATTGTCCGAATATTGCTAAAGGTCTCCATGAATCTGGCCAGCCTTTAATAACACGCCCACGCCTTATAATAGAAAAACCAGCCTGTGCTCTGCTTCCTCGTTCCAGAATGGCAATCCAACCCTTAACAGCTTTCCCATTCACTTGAAAATCAAAGGTCTTTGTACATTCTTTCCCTTCGTGTACATGAATGTTTCCGCCTTCTGTTGGGTATTTCCATCGAAGAGGTTCACCATTCCACAGCAACTCCAATATTTCATTCTCAATGTCTTTGCGGTACATAGAAGATAAGAAATCTTTAGTCCATCTCGCATCTGCTCCAGAGATACGCTGATTCAAATCTGTAATCTTAATCACTGTATAATGCTCATCCTTTTGAGCTGCAATTTTCTCATGTCGAAGGTCAAGAACATTCGATGCTACTTGTTCAACATCAAAATAGATTGTATTCTCCTCTGGATTTCCAAGCTTCTTTGTTTTAACTATCCAATTATTTCCAAACCAACAAGCTGCTGTCTTCATCCCCATTCCAAATTCTGATCGACCGGATGTAATTGTAGGTACTTTGCCGATATGTAACGCATCCGCCAGTTCTTTCTCCGACATCCCCATGGCGTTATCTTCTATTATTAAGCTTCCGTTTCCTGAACCGCTATAATTTATACTTACTGTTAATGCTGGGCCATCCGATTTTGCACGAACTGCATCTAGAGCTTCCTTGTTGTTCAAGTACGATTGCGTTGAATTATCAACAAATTCTGCCAACGCATGCCATTTTGTATAAGAAAGTCGCTTATATGATCTGATAATCTCAGGACCAATATGTAATTCTATGCTCATTTCATTTCTCCTTGAAAGGCTGTATTAATAGGATTCCTTCAGCTTCACGTGTAATCCGGAAGTTTCGGGATTTTGGTAATCTGTATTGTTCAGAAACCAATAATCGTACCTCGCCATTGATTTTTATCGGTTTCCATTGTGATGTGTTTTCACTACAAATCAGTATTATTTGCTCCAAAGTATCAAATGGATTTGGTAAAGGCCTATCCAATTCCAACGCATTCGGTATAATATCGTGTGGTTTAGCATAAGCAACTATATCTTGACTTTGTGTGAGCGGGTACATACCATTGACCCGGATAGCTTCTCTATTCTCGCTTGAAAATACTTCCATCACCAATACATTTAAATTCATTTCAGGTAGCTTTTCATTCCATCCATGATGTGGATCATCTGTTACAATAATCAGGTCCGGATCTTCACAAGTGACCAGAGTAGTGAGTTGATTTTGTGTAAAGCCATTTATGTTTCTCTTGAGTGCCATGGCTTCTCTAACTCCAAACTCATTACTTCTAGTCGTCTCAATCCGGTGTGCGACTTCTGATAATATCGCCGATCCCGAAGGAAAAACATAAATCAGACACCATGATTCACAATCCTTTCTGACTATGGCAAAGTTTGCTGCCACTTGATCTTCATCAGGCTTACCCAGTAATAAATCAAACTCGACTAGATAGTAGTCGGGAAATAATACGTCCTTATTATCCAATATTACTCTGGTCAGCCTAGATTCCGTACTATCTTTGAATCGTAACGGGGAAATCCACTCATTGTCTAATACTAATCCTGGTATGACTACGGTTCCCATCATATATCTCTAACTAGTTTGCCTAATAATACTTCCAGAGTTTTGCTTTGCCTGAATTGTTGTTTTACTAATGGTTAATTCAGGAGGATTGTCCCAACGAAATCGCGAAGCTTTGATATATTCAGAGTCCTTATCAATAGATAGCCAATTACGTCCTAATTTTTCTGCCACATATCCAGTAGCGTTACTGCCACAAAATGGATCTAAGACAACATCTTTTTCTGACGTTAACATCCGAATGAAAAACTCAGGTAGCCCGGTAGGAAACATAGCAGGATGTGATTTGTTTCCTCTTGCTCGTAATGCACGGTGGAATGAGTCGTTAGAACTTGTATTGGAGATTACAAGAAGGTTAAGTATTAATTCCAACGCATCCCTACTCTCGAAATTGGGTGGTATCGCCCCACTATTATCCTTTGCCCAAGACTCCGAGATGTTCCATCCTGAAGGACGAAGACCACTATTATATCTACCGGTTTTAATAAGTCGCTCCATATGTTTTGAATACGGAATTAGCACCTTCCGATTATCTGCTTTTGGCCAAATAGTTTTTGACAGCCACCATACATGTTCAACAGCATCTTTTACCCGTATGCGTCTCACATTTACCCACTCTACTGGATTTGGTATCTTAGCCGGATTAAGCCAATAAAACTCTTGTGCTAAATGAAATTTTTCGGACTTGCGTCTATTTGAAGAAGGATTACATAATTCCAGTATTAGTTGATAGGGATATAGTGAACGTACGGGCTGCCCTTTCTTCCAAGTTCCTCCAATATTGATTACTAAACTGCCATCATCTTTTAGTATCCTATAGAATTCGCGGGCAAATGGTTTGAACCATTTGATGTAAGCATCTTCGCCTTCATTGCCATATTCCTTCTGTTTTATTAGTGCATATGGAGGAGAAGTAATTATTAGATTAATGGATTTATCATCAAGTTTCTTTAAAAGCTTCCTGGCGTCATCAGCCCAAGCCTCTCCGAGTTGTGTTCTGTACACTGGCTCTCGCTGCTTGAATATTCTATCAAAGAACCTAGATGTCATTAATCCATGTCACGATGGCAATATTCTTAATTTATCCTCAGAAATTGAATAGCTGAGATCATTTGCTTTCCTATAATGAAGTCGCACCTTAAGAATAATTATACATCACATTGATCATTGAATATTTCCCACTACTCCTACTCGAACCCAAAGCTTTTAAATTTATATGTCTTAGCATTTTCTGTAACAATGCTGACAGCGTAATCTAGGATTACATGAAGTGTACTATCGCGATTGAGCTATCCGCCCCCCTTCGAGTGTTGCGCCTTCTGTTATTTCCCCCCAACTGTGTCATAATTATTTAACTAAGTATTGCTATGATCCGACACCTTACCACTCCTCCGACTACTGTAGGGCCTTCCCCTGCGCTCTTCGTATTCATTGCAGATGACCAAACTTCGTAAATGTAGGTTAGCCATCCATTGTGGATGTGACAAGTACTTTCCTATCTGGTGGTTACTCAGCTTTAAACTAAGTGTTTTTGCTTATGGCAACTATACACTTATCATATCAGAACAATTTTATTATTAACAAGCATTTCTGAACTTCGTCCTGTAGGACCTAAAACTATCACTCTCGATTACTACCTTAGACCCCTGCTTACTCTGTCTTCTAGAAGTAAGGAATTCTGTGAACAAATTAAGGAGCCCATTGTTAACAAATTCGGCTATTTCTGGTGGTAAGAAGGGGTTCTTAAATTGGACTTTTAGTAGGCCTTACAGGGTTAGAGCTTGTGTAGTTGTATTGTTTGGCAAGAAATTGAGGAGGGAGCATTAGAGATACCCTTAGCTTCGTATTGTTGGCGAGGGTAGGATTTTGCCCAACGACCTCTGGGTTATGATCCCGAGCATATCAGGTATTATGCCCCCGGAATACTCAGAGCTTCTGCTTTTCCAGGTAAGCGCGAATATCAGGTAACAATATGGCTGTTTGTTACCTCGGGGAGGATGTAGTTGTACGTCGCTGGTTAGCCGCACATTTCACACCTTAGTGGTACGTGTAATCAAAGAACCTTCGCGAAAGGGATTGTGAATAGAAAGGCTTAACTGTTCCACCTGCGCAGGCTCAGGTCGTTTCAATTGGTGATAAGAGTGCAGTCAATATAAGTAGCGTCAACCAAGCGGACCCCGATAGCCGCCCTGATCCTGGCCTCCTGTTTACAACAAGGCATTCTTCAAAGAATGTTCAGCATAACGGAAAAGGCTGGATGTCCCCTCATGAGAACAGCCAGCCTACATTGATCTCGCGATATAAGCCTTAGCTCTTACCTATCCGAAACATCTTGGTTCCGCACACGGGACATGTCCCTTGCGTAGCCGGTCTCCCATTCTTCATGGTTATTGTCTCGGGATCTTTTATTTCTCTTTTGGAGCGACACTTCAGGCAATATGCTTGTGTTGATGCACCTATCTCTTGTGTTGATGCACCTATCTCTTGCTTGCGGGACAGGTTATCCACTCTGACATTCCTCGCCTGAAGTCCTTTAGGTCCCCTTTCCAGGTCGAACTCGACACTATTACCCTCTTGCAGTGCATCAAAACCTTCTCCAGCCAGAGCGGAGCGGTGGAAAAAGACGTCCTTGCTATCTTCAGCGGCGATGAACCCAAAACCTCTTTCCCGGACGAGCTTTCTTATTTTCCCCTTCAAGCGCCTATCCTCCTTTTTCTTTTAAGCCTATACCAGCTATCGCCGTGATGTCAATGGCCCGCGCTAATTGCGCTTTTTGGCTTTTTGTTCAGCCGCAGGGAGCGGGTGCAGAGCGACGTCAATATAAGCAGCGTCAATCCATAGGCCCCCGACGGATTCCTGCATCCCAGCCCTCAGCTGCCGTCTCCCGTATAAGCGCTGTGCCCATCCATCCTCCACTCATCGGCCCCGCTCATCGCCATCAGGCATGGCAGTCTCTATACCCAGCAGCACCTTGGAGATTGCTTCGGCTTCGCCTCGCAATGACGAAAAAGGGAGGTGCCTCGCAATGACAAAGTGGAGGTCACCCTCACCTGGCCTCACCCTAACCCTCTCCATCAAGTGGAGAGGGAATCAGTTCGAGGGAGAGGAGATTGCTACGCTTCGCTCGCAATGACAAAGAAGGGGGGCTTCGCAGTGGCAAAAAGGAAGTCATGGCCTGTTGCCTTCAGGCATGGCTGTTGGCAATTTTGAGAAAGGCATTTTCAGGGGACCTGTTAAGGCTTGCTAATTGTCCGCGGCGGGTGCTATTATTAAACAAAAGAGGCATTTTGTTTAATAAGGTAAAATCTTATTAAACCGGCGTTTAATATGGATATCGCTCTATTTCAGAATAGTCCTTCAGGCAGGCTGGTCCGCGCTGTGGATGGGTACTGGGCTTTCGTGCCCAACCCATTGCCCCCGCAGCTTGATTGGGATAATCCCCTGGTGTCCTTAGTCTCCCCCGCTGACCTGGCTCTGGGGACTCTTTCCGGACTGGGAGAAGCCCTGCCCAATCCTCACCTGCTAATTTACCCTTTCATCAGAAGGGAAGCGGTCCTTTCTTCACGCATTGAGGGCACGCAGTCGTCACTTTCCGACTTGCTCTTGTTCGAGGCAACCAGGGTTGAGAAGCAAAGGGACGTAAGGGAAGTCCAAAACTATGTGCTTGCTGTAGAGTACGGGCTGAAACGGCTGAGCGAGCTGCCTTTAAGCTTGCGACTTATTCGCGAACTACATGGGATTCTAATGAAGGGGGTGCGGGGAGAGCGGGCTACTCCCGGGGAGTTCAGAGAATCCCAGAACTGGATTGGTGTCCCAGGGGCTAGCCTAAATGACGCTGTATTTGTGCCACCACCTGTGACGGAGATGCAGGAGAATCTTGGACAACTGGAAAAGTTCGTGAACGCCGATATTGATTTACCACCCCTGGTGGAACTAGCTCTAATTCATTACCAGTTTGAGGCTATTCACCCCTTCCTCGATGGCAATGGGCGTATTGGCAGATTGCTGATTACTTTCTTCCTGTGCCAGCGTGGCATTCTCACCAAGCCCTTGCTTTATCTCAGCGCTTTCTTTGAGCGCCACCGTCAGGAATATTACCAATACCTTTTGGAAGTCAGTCAGAGAGGGGCCTGGAGACAGTGGATAGACTTCTTTTTAAGGGCGGTAGTTGAGCAATCAGGCGATGCTGTCCAGCGGGCTCGCCGACTTCTGGACCTTCACCTGAATTATTACCAGATTAGTCTGGCAAAGCATTTACCACCGACGGCAGGGCAGCTTGTGGAGCTCATCTTCATGAGGCCGGTATTGAATGCCAGGGTTGCTCAGGAGCATCTTAAAGTAACGTTTCCTGCTGCTCAGAGAGCGATAAACGCCCTTGAGGAGGAAGGGATTTTGGCTGAGATTACAGGGGGCAAGCGGAATAAAGCCTATGCCGCAAAAGAAATTCTCAAGATCCTGGAGGAGGATACCCTTCCCCAGGAGGAGGGAAAGCCTAGCACCAAGGAGTGAGAATAACTGAACCACCATGCCGCAGGGATGACAGTCTCTATACTCGGCAGCACCCGGGAGATTGCCACGGAAATCCTAAGCACGAAATACTAAATCCTAAACAATACCGAATGAGCAAAGTTTCAATGACCAAAACTGTTTAGAGATCTGAATTTCAGGAGATTGCCACGCTTCGCTCGCAATGACAAAGAGGGAGGAGCCTCGCAATGACAAAAAATCCTATAGTAATGACAACGCAAGCAGACAATGTGTCCTATGGCGGTGAACTAGGATACTCTGTTGCCAATCAGGGCCAACTGGCGTATTATTAAAAAATAGGTCTTTTGTTTAGTGAAGTAAAGGTGTGTTAGACGAGCGTTTAATAGAATAATAGTATAAATAGTATGTTGACTAGGGGCTAGAATGAAAAATTCATATACCGTAGTGGTGGAAAGGGACCCTGAAAGCGGATGGCTGGTAGGCGAAGTCGTCGGGCTCCCGGGCTGCTATACCCAGGCGCCAGATTTGCCCTCCCTCGAGTCTAATGTCCGTGAAGCCATATCTGCGTACCTCAAGACGGCCTCGCCTGAAGAACCACTTCCCGATTTCGTTGGTACCTGGCGTGTTGAGGTATCGGCTTGACCAAGCTCCGCCTGGTTACTTACAAAGAATTACGAAAGGTAGCAGAGAGGTCTGGTTTTGAGTGGCGCGCTGTGAGGGGAGTCATAATACCTTCAAGAACTCTGAAGGCCGGATAATTGTTATCCCGAATCACGGAGCACAGGTTATTGTGCGCCCTTTACTACGCAAGATACTGCGTGATCTGGGTATCAGCGTGGATGAGTACCATAAAATCCTGGAAAAGCTCTAGGATTCACAAAGCACGCGGCCATGGCAACCAGGAACGACAATCTGAACCATTACGCCACAGGGACCGAGTACCTGAGTCAAGGATATCTGAGACATTATGCGCCACTCAAGCTGTGCCGGCGCCCTGCAATATGTCCAGGAAATCACCCACATGCTCATCAACGCGTTACGGCGCGTCTGTCCATTCATCGGGCTCGCCGTTCATAGTCAGGCGTGGCAGGCTCTATACTCAGCAGCACCTTGGAGATTGCTTCGGCACTGTCGTGCCTCGCAATGACAAAGAGGAAGTCAAGGCCCATCGCCGCCAGGCATGGCTCTTGGCAATTTTGAGAAAGGCGCGGTATGGGCGGTGAGGAATTCAGGCCTGATATGTGATACTATTACTCGATTTGGCTCAGGTGACAAAGCCACCCTCAGTTATTCTGTGGAGAGGAGCACATTATGACCTTGCATTCTGATCTTGAAAAAGCATTCAATCCTGAGGCTGTTGCTATCGTCGGCGTCTCAAGCAGGGAGAGACCGCTTCACCCCGGCTATACGGGACTGAGATTTCTGCGGCTGCTCAGGTCCTCTGGCTTCAGGGGTCGGATATACCCCATCAACCCCAAGCTGGACGAGATTGAAGGTGCCCGGGCGTATCCCAGTCTGCTGTCGGTTCCCGAGCCTCTGGATCTGGTGATAATTGCTGTGCCAGCCGCCTCCGTACCAGGCGTTTTAGAAGACTGCGCCAAATCAGGAGCGCGCAATGTGCATATCTGTACCTCGGGCTTCGATGAGACCGGGGAAGTCGAAGGCGGGGTTTTGCAGGAGAGAGTGCGCGAGATAGCCCTGAGAGGAGGCCTCCGGGCCACAGGACCAAACTGCATGGGCTATCATGTGCCCTCGGTGGGCTTGAGCATGTATGAAGGTGTCCCGCTACTTCCAGGGCCGGTGGCTTTCGTCTCTCAGAGCGGGAGCTACGGGATGTACCTTGTCCGGCAGTTTGCGGGCGTGGGAATCGGGGTCAGCAAAGTGATAAGCTACGGCAATGCCACGGTCATGGATGCCACTGACTACCTGGAGTACCTGGCTACGGACCCCGAGACGAGGGTCATCTGTATGTATCTGGAAAGCATCAAGGATGGCAGGAAGCTCACAAGGCTGGTGAGACAGATAAGTCCCGTAAAGCCCGTGATCATTTGGAAGGGCGGAGTAACCGAGTCGGGCTCCAGGGCTGTCACCACCCATACCGGTACTCTGGCGGGAGATGCACAGGTGTGGGATGCCTTCTTCAGGCAGACCGGGGCGCTAAGGGTTGCCTCTCTAGAGGAGATTGTCGATGTGACTATGACACTCCTCCGTTTGAGGCCATGTTCAGGGAGACGCGTGGCGGTGCTGGGAAATGCAGGCGGAGGGACCAACGTAGCGAGGGGAGACATCTGCGCTGAGGAAGGACTGGAAATGCCGATGCTCTCACAGGAAACCATAACGAAGCTACTGGAATTTATTCCTCTGGTAAACCAGAGTATTATGAATCCCATGGATGTGCCGGGCGTACTTATTGATAGTCCCCAGCTTGTCCGGACCGTCAGCCTGCTGTCTGCGGACCCTTTGATAGACTTCATCATTATTCATCTGACGGACAACTTCTTTGACCTCTGGGAGGCAAGGGGGGTCTCCACTGAATTCACGTCCCGTGTGGAACAGTCTATCGCCCGTTTTGCAGACAGCAGCTGGAGCGGCAAGCCTGTGGTTATGGCGATGCAGAACCTGGAGAGATACCGGAATGCCACAAAATTTGCCGGGCATATGAAGGATACCGGTATCATTATCTATGGTTCCCTACGCAGTGCTTGCCGCGCGTTAAACCGTTTTGCCCGCTACCACGAGTTCATAGCTGAGGCCAACAGGTCCTCCGTGCCTGCATGATATCCCGCAGGACGCTCTGCTGTGTATGCCGGATGTAGAATCTGCCCAATCGCACACTTTGGGAAACAAGCGGGAGCGACTGCAATACCACTCTTCCCCACATGTTTACAATATTCTGGTGGCTCGCTGTGGCTGCAGTGATGTTTCACGATTTACCAGGAGGAACGGTATAGAGTTCCACGAAAAGTTGTATAATAATATTGTGGAGGATGTTTTGGCCCTGGCGCGTGTGTTTTCAGGCTAGCTATCTCTGTCAATTTCAATACAAACAAGGGGAGGTTCAAAAATGGGGAAAAGTGAAAAGGGTCCACAAGAAAAGCACCTTATAAAAATCGAGGACATGAGCCTGGAAGAAACACAATTAGCAGAGCAGTTATACAACAGTGCGGGCTTGGCCCCTGTGGTTGATGCGGGGCTGAAAGACTACGACAAACGTATTCAACAAGAGGATAAACTTATCATCAAGGTATTCGGCCCAAGGGGGAGCGACATAAAAGGCTACGGAGAAGCTGTGGCCAAGAGAGTAGCCTTGGCAGTCTATGCCCTTCTAAACAAACAGTACGGTGGGAAAGTGGGAGATTTAAGGTCCTACATAATGACACTGGAGGACGAACGTAACCGGGCGAACACGAGGTATGATGACCTTATGGGAAGGGTGGTTGGAATACTGGGAGAGGAGTATAAGGAGTTAAGAACTGATTCCAAAGCATTCATGGAAAAACTAACGACAATACTGGGAGAAGATATTAAGGCCTCCAAGATTGACCAGAGAGCGCTTGCTGAGAGATTAGCTGACATCGATGGTTTAAGGTCACAGGTAAAGACGCTGACGAAAGAAAAGGAAGAATTAAAGGAAAGTCATGAATCGCAAATAACGGCGCTGAGGAATGAGCACAATGCAGAAGTAGAGAACTTGAGAACGCAAATAGCTGAGCTGGGTTCGAAGTTAGAAGGTCTGTCGGCGGAAAAGGCAACTTTAGCCGATGATCTGGCACGATTGGGCGAAGACTATAATGGACTGAAGACGGCGGTCACAACACTGGCTACGACAATCCCTCATGAAGAAATAGGGAAAAACTTAGGGGAGGAGTTGTACAGCTTTCTGCTCAAGGATTCCAAAGTCCCACACATGGTAATAGATGGTGTGGGGAAGTTTATTGATTTCAGGAAATATCTGAGAGTGGCAGCGGTAAAGGGGGCTGAGGAAGCAACCAGGCAATCAGAGCAGACATTGCGTAATGCCTTTAACGAATAGTTCGCTGCAGCTTTGGAACGCGGCAGAAACACGGGAGACGTTGCGGGGGTGTGAAGCACGGTTAAGCAGTAGCTCAAATTGTGTGGCGAGTTTTTCTTAAATAGCGTTTGCATATGCCCATGCCAGAGTCGCTAATCATTATCCGGCTCCTCCGGAGTCTCAAGACCCGGTCATGTCAGACATGTATCTGACACCGCCAACTTATCCTGAAGAACTAGTGCCCTGAACTCAAATGAGGAGCCGAGGGCAATGAAACACAGGAAGGGGAGGCAATTCAGCCTCCCCCGCAAAGTTTGCTGGCGGCGGTCAGGCTAGAACCCACCAGCGAAGGTCATCAGCCTGACCGACTCCATTCTTTCCTCCGGCTGCGCCAAATAGCGGAAGGTCACATGTATAGAGCCTGAAACCGGGTGGCTGGGTGACGGCTTCAGCATGGAGCAAAGACTTTTGACATCCATGGTGAAAACGCTATAATCTGATTTAGAACGGATGCCGGGCAAAACGAGCAGTTCATCCCTGAGAAGAGACTAAAGATGGAGGTATAGACATGGGTACTAAGGGAAGAAAAAACGTGAAGAAACCCAAGAAGCAGGTATTGGAAAAGAAAGTACAGAAGACAGCCCAGAAGAAGAAATAAATGTCTCTATGATGGGATTGTAGTAACGCTCTTACCCGATCGCAACAATAGTCTATATATTCAGCAGGTCGCTTTGGTCCATAATGTTCGCAGAGGACAACTGGACTTTCGGTGATGTGGCTGAAGCCGACAAGGCCTTATTCGGCTCCCGGGCTGCCTGTGGCACATCTTACTTCAAATTAAGGGACCGGAAACGCTATAATAGGACTATCAGGGAGCGCCAGAGCAGAAAAAGAACAGCCAGGGGGTAGTGAATATGGAAGAAATGGTTCGAAGAGCGGCAAGAGATTTGGTCAATTCAAAATATGCTATCGCTTTGACCGGAGCCGGAATGTCAACGGAGTCGGGCATCCCCGATTTTCGCGGGCCGGATGGAATCTGGACCAAAAATCCCGAGGCTGAAAGGAAGTCGTACGACGCCTATTATGAGCTTTTGCACGACCCCAAGGCCCACTGGGAAGAGATCTTGACTCCCGGCAGTTTCTTCAATTTGTTTGAAGATTTTGGGAAGGCATTGCCTAATCCCGGTCACTATGCCCTGGCCGAGCTGGAGGGCATGGGGATTCTAAAGGCTGTGATTACTCAGAACGTCGATGGCCTCCATCAGAGAGCTGGCAGTCAAAACGTGATTGAGTATCATGGGGGCATGGCCAGGTTAAGATGCATGTCTTGTGGTTCAAGGTTTGACCGAGAGGAATTCGATTTAGAAGGACTAAAAAGGGACAACAAATTGCCGCCTCGCTGCAAGATCTGTAATGGAGTCTTGAAGCATGACGGGGTCTACTTCAGGGAGCCAATTCCCGGGGATGTCTACAATCTGAGTCTGGAAGCTGCCTCTCAGTGTGATGTCATGCTAATTTGTGGAACTTCAGCTGTGGTCTATCCCTTTGCCGAGCTACCAAGGGTTGCAAGGCAAAGGAGGACGGAAATAGAGAAGAAAACCGAAGCTGGCATACACGTGGCGGAGAAAATCCCGGCAGTGACAATCATCGAGGTAAACGCAGAGCCAACGCCCTTAACGGCGGAAGGAATTTCCGATTACCTGATTCGAGGGAAGACCGGCGAGATTTTGCCGAAGATAGTCGAGGAAGTAAAGAAGATAAGGGGATAGCTACAAGAGCTAGCGTTGCTAGCCAGCAATGTCTCCGACAGGACCCCAGCCTGGGGGGCGTTCGGAAATGACTCATTGTATGCAACACCGCTCCAAGCTTATCAAGCTTCTGAGATGGGCGGGACGGGTTATAGCATCTATTGCAGCCTTCTGGTTTTTGCTCATGTTGATTGGTTCGGCCGTAACTGAAGGGGCAGGTCCCATTACGATAGAAACGGGCACATTGGTTTTTCTGGGGCTGATGGCAGTAGCTGGAGGCATCCTCTCCTGGTGGAAAGATGCAATCTCCGGGATAGTGTTGTTTCTTACCTCAGTGGGTCTGGGCATACACATAGGTTGCTATGCCGGCCACAATCACGTCTTTGCATGGGTGCTAATCGGCCTGCCATACCTCATCGCTGGCATGCTGATGCTTAGCTCGTGGCGACTATCGAAATAGAGACGATTGTCAGTCTTTGCTCCCACCCTCCATGCCCGAATCTTCAACACATCCAGTTAGTCACACTGGGGGGTGGGGTACTTCGGGCCGGGACCGCAGGTCTGGTGGCTGATGCTATACTCTGTGAATGCGCAGAAAATGTGGGTTGCCCGAATTGATGCTACCGAGATTTAGCTGGCGCAAATCAGGCTGCCCGTTTAACGGTTTCCTGGGGTTCCTTGTACTCAGAACAGACTCTGCGGCTTACGCAACGAAGCGCCTCTGCTTGAGCTTCAGACCGGCTGTAAGTCTGCTCAACTTCCCTGAAATCCTTAGTGCGACTCCTGGCTGCCTCTTCCGGTATCGGATACCTCTTCTGGGGAGCAAGACGCTTGCGATATTCCTCCTTGCTGAGCTTCTCCGTCTGCCTCCTTACAAGCTCAGCAAGTTCAATCTTCCCGTTCAGGTGCCGATGCATGTATCTGGCAGCCATCTTACCGGCAGCCATGGCCTGAACAACCATACTCGGGCCGGTGACCAGGTCACCGCCAGCGTAGACCCCCGGTAGATTTGTGGTTAGGGTCCAGGGGTCAATCGTCAAGTCCAGGCCCAATGAGGATAGGCTAGGCTTCTGGCCGATAGCCACCACCACCGTATCAGCATCCATCACCAATTCCGGGCCCTCTGCAAAGAGCGGCTTAGTCCTGCCTGTCTCATCAAGCTCGATGGCCTTCACCTTTTGCAGGCTTACTCCGGATACCCTGCCATTTTTGCTCAAAATCTTCCGCGGAGCAACGCTGCAATTGACCTTAACGCCCTCCTCCTCTGCCCTGGCCACTTCCCAGGCAAATGCTGGCATTTCAGCCCTGGTCCGACGATAGAGTATAGTCACGGATTTGGCTCCCAGCCTGATAGCCACCCTGGCTACATCTACGGCGACATTGCCACCACCAATCACCAATACCTTGCCCGCGACATTGACCTTCTGGCCTGTATTAACGGCCCGGAGTAAGTCAACCCCGGTAGCAACTCCCGGTTTGTCCTCCCCAATAATACCCAGCTTTAAGCTATCGTGTGCTCCGGTGGCAAGGAACACCGCCTGAAAGTCACGCCGAAGTTTATCCAGCTGGATCTTTTCCCCCACCGGAGTACTGGTTTTTATCTCGACGCCAATCCTCTGGATATAGCCGATGTCTTTCTGGAGAATGTCCTTTGGCAGGCGGTACTCCGGTATCCCATATCTGAGCATGCCGCCAGGCTCAGGCGAGGCCTCGAATATGGTAACCTCGTAACCGAGCAGGATAAGCTCATAGGCTGAAGCCAGTCCCGCCGGGCCAGCACCTACGATGGCTATCTTCTTGCCCAGCTTCTCCACCCTGGGCACATCGACTTTGTCTACATCGACCTGTTCGGCAAGGAACCGCTTCACGGCACAGATGGCTATTGGCTCATCAACATAGCTGCTGCGGCACGCATCTTCGCAGGGATGGTAGCAAACACGGCCCAGGACGGCTGGAAGAGCATTGGTTCTCCGCATCAGCTTATATCCTTCGAGGAAATTTCCATCAGCGCACAACGAGAGATAGCCTGGAATATCCATATGAATGGGACAAGCTACCATACATGGTGGAACCCTTATGGCGTCCGCCGGACACAGGCTCAGGCATATGAAGCAACTGACGCATTTCTCTTCATATACCTGGGTGGTGAAGGTCACCGGTGAAACCTCCAGGGCCTCCCAGGGGCAGATGATGTTGCAGAAATTGCACCCGATGCAAGACTTTTCGTCAATCCATATTGCCAACTTCGTACCCCCCTTCAAATTTGAAGGTGTTCAATTTTGATTTCCCGTTCAAATTTGGGCATTCTGGAACTTTTCACCTCCAGATTTATGTAATTGCTTAATTTGTTGAGCAAACATATTTTTAAACAGCCCCGGTTTCTCTAAGCCTCCAGCTTAATCCTGCTCTTGATGTCCTCGGCCACAATCTTGGCTCCTTCTGCGACACCCGATCCGGCCATCCACTCTGGAGGATTCACCGCATCGCCTACGTTGTAAAGGTTCCTAATGGGTGTCTTCATGTGGCGATCAACACTCGGCCAGGCGCGGACGCAGGGCCAGTTCTTTTGGTAGCGACGCACCATAAGTACCTCGGCGCCCCGCTTCTTGTAATCGGGAAAGGTATCAGCCAGGTCGGCCAGGAATATTTCGAATTCCTTTCTGGGGTCGTAGAAGAGGCGGCTCTCCGGTTCCACATACACCCCCATGCAGTGCTTGCCTGGCGGGCTGTATTCAGGCCAGGTCATGCTATAGTCTACCCAGGCGTTTCCCCTCCTGGTCTCGATGGTGTAGAGACCCCCTGGCCAGTCATACAGAGGCTCATCGCTCGACAACACGAACCACAGGCCGTCCAGTGCTCCCAGCTCAGAGACCTCCTTAAGGTAGCCTCTATCGAAGGCCTCGGGGCCGACCAATTCCACGGTGGCCTGAGGGCCGGCATCGCTCACCACGACCCTGGCCTCGATGTCGACCTCGAAATCCGGACCAACTGCCTGCACCCCCTCGACGACGTCGTTGCGGACAACTATCTTCCGCACCTCCGTAAGGGGCATGATCTCCCCCTTATTATCCCTGATTACCTTGGCAAGTGAATCGATTATCGGGTTGAGTCCGTCCTTGAGCAGGATCATGTGAGTACCGGCGAAGTTGAGGAATGACCTCACGAAGTCCCCCGCGCTGCACTCCCAGAGATTCATCCCCACCACCTGTATACACCAGGCCTGGAATATGTTGTAGATGAGTCTGTTATCAGTGATGCGCAACAGCCATTCACTCATGGTGATGAAATCCGAGGGCTCTCGCCACCTGAAGCAGGACCTGAGGGCGTTCAAGACCCTCTCCGTTTCCTCCTTGCTGTCGGCGGCCAGCGAAATCAAGTGCCAGAGGACATTCTTCTGTGGCATCTCATGGTCCTTGCCCTTGATGCGCCACTTGGGCTCCGGCATTGGCTTTGCCTCGAAGTTCGTATTCATCCCAAGATCCTTGAGGGTGAGAAGGACGGGGTCTCTCTCGCCGTAGTAAATGGTTACCGCGCCGACAGGAAGGAGATAACCCTTGTATTCCCCCCAGAGAAATCGTCCTCCCAGGATGGGTGCCCTTTCCATTACTATGGTCTTGTAGCCAGCATGGCTCAGCCTGGCACCGACACACAAGCCGCCGATGCCTGCGCCTACCACTGCCACATCACAGCTTTTCTTCTCCACCTTTATACCTCCTCAATTGCATCTGAAGTGTGGTTGTTCAGGCAAGTGAGGCAGTTATTGCAAGATACTGGTCGACTTGGCACTTGAAATTATCACCGAGAACAGACAGCGCATATGTGGGGCAAAAGATGATACACACGCTGCAGCCGATATACTTCGATGGGTTGATGTTGATGGACACCATCATACGCCGTGTGTGGTTTTGAGTCTAACAGGCAGTGCTGGGCATGTCAACTGGGTGGAAGCCCTGGTTCTTCATTTCTCCTGCATTATCGTTTGCCCTTATGTTCATCCTCTTATGGAATTATTAATAGCTCTTCTTTCCCAATACTCTGTTATCCCTGCCAACTACCAAAAGGCAAAATTATCCCTGAGATCTTAGCTGGAGCGGTATCATCGGCAGCTTCGCTCCAGTCAGGACATGTGGTAATATGTAATGCGTCTCAGCTGGGAAAGTTGACTCAATGAAAAACCAAGGGTGGCCTGTAGTGACTAACCATGATAGGAGGCTGGTTAGTCACCAGGACACACACGATGTTGGCGGAAGTTGTGTCGAAAGGAGGCAGGATGCACAAGCGCGAAAATCTCAGCGTGGATGATCTTATTAAGAGGCTGGAGTTGCTGGAGGATGAGAGGGCAATCCTAGAGACCCTTTACCGTTATGGCCATTGTATCGACTATGGTCTGGAGCAAGAGTGGGTGGGACTGTTTACCGAGGATGGCATCTATGAGATTCGACTTCGGCAGGCTGGGTCGGTAATCAGGAAAGAGGGCAGTCAAGGCCTCGCCCAGTTCATTGCCGAGCACACCAGGGCGCCCGCGAAATACCACAAGCATCTGCTGGTGGAGCCCCTCATTAGCTTCGGGAGTAAAAACCAGGCCACTGTTCAGAGCTATTTCTTACGAGTGGATGAGAGTGAAGGCAGACTTTACATACTGGCATTTGGACGTTACAAAGACCGCCTGGTGAAGCACAATGGCCGATGGCTCTTCAGGAAGCGGGTCTGTGAGGTGGAGGCGCTCTCTCGCGAGTCAGCCGCATAGAGCATGGGCCGGATTTGCAAAGGAAAATTTGGGTACTGGTGGTTGTCATAGCGAAGCGGCTTCAGAAAGTCCTCATGCACAGTCTCGTGGCAAGGTGCCGGCTAGAGGTACTGAGCCCTGTGGGGGATGGACTGCTATGAAATAGGGTGCCATAATTGGCTAGCATAGCCCCGTTAGCCAGCAGTGAAGCGAATGATATTGCCAGCATGGAGTAGAAGCTATTTCGAAAACGAGGCCTGGTAGCCGGGCCCAAATTAAGGAGGGCTTAGTTAGAATGATTATGGAAAAGTTCAAGTTAACCGATAAGGTGGCTATCATCACCGGTGCTGGCAGAGGGGTGGGGAAGGGAATTGCCCTGGCGTTCGCCGAAGCGGGGGCCGACATAGTCTGTGCATCCCGGAGTCTGGAACAGATAGAGGCAACGGCTGCGGAGATCAGAAAGCGGGACCGCAAAGCGGTGGTGCTTCCGGCGGATGTCCGAGACGCCGAGCAGGTAGAGAACATGGTGAAGAAGACCGTCGATGAGTTCGGCCGCCTGGACATCCTCGTCAATAATGCCGGGGGCACCTTCTTTTCTCAACTTATCGAGACCAGCCGAAATGCCTTTGAGGCCATCGTGCGTGAAAACCTCACCAGTTGTTTCCTGTGCAGCAAGGCAGCCGCCAGGGTGATGATAGAGCAGAAGAGGGGAAATATCATCAATATCTCCTCTCGCGCTGGCCAGCAGGGTGTCATCAACCTGGGGCCATATAGTGCTGCCAAGGCCGGTATGAACAATCTCACCGAGACGCTCGCCTGGGAACTGGCTCCCTATAATATCAGGGTGAACTGCCTGTGCCTGGGGCCTGTCCTCACCGAGACAAATCGGGACCTGTTCATGGCGGACCCCGAGAAGGGGTTAGGGGGACTTCTCATCAAGCGTTTCGGGTTACCCGAGGATGTAGGCGCCTTCTGCGTCTTCCTGGCCTCCGAGGCTTCTTCCTGGATAACAGGCAAAATATACGAGATAGATGGTGGATTGCGCTCCAGCTTTCAGCAGGCTTAGAGGCGAACTGCTCAAACCATTAAGCCACCGCCGTTGACGCTGAAGTGCTGGCCGGTTATATGTTTGGATTCATCCAAGGCCAGGAACAACACCATATTGGCTATATCTTCAGGCTCTCCAGCTCGCCGCAGGGGAATCGAACGCAGCACTTTGTCCTGCCATTCACCCGGTCTGGTCTTTATAACAGATGGTGTCATGGTGAAGCCTGGAGCCACGCAGTTCACCAGTATGTTATGACGGGCCAGCTCCCCGGCCAAGCACCTTGAGAAGGCAGCCACAGCGGACTTGCATCCTGAGTATAGCGCTTCGCCCCTGATAGCCATGGCTTTGGCGGCATCGGATGTGATGTTTATGATTCTTCCCCAGTTCTGGTCCACCATATGAGGAATCACTGCTTTACAGCAATGGAGGGTCCCTTTGAGCGTCACATCTATGTGCCTGTCCCATTCCGCCTCATCAGTGTCAATGAAGGACTTATGCTCCAGGGACCAGCCTAGATAGGCAGCATTGTTCACCAGAATATCTATCTTTCCGAACTCTGCGATGGCCTGTTCAACCATGCCGTTGACCTCTGTCGGTCTTGATACGTCCATCTTCACCGCTAGAGACTTGGCGCCCAGGTCGCTCAGCTCTAAAGCTACCTTTCCAGCTCCCGCTACGTCTAGGTCGCCGATGACCACACTGGCTCCTTCCCGGCCTAGAGCAAGGGCGATGGCCCGACCAATACCCGAGGCAGCTCCGGTTACTATTGCTACTCTGTCTTTAAGCTTCATGGCAGTCCCTCCTTTGTCCATATTATACACATGCTAGAGGTTCAGCGGGTTACCAACAAGACCTCGAGACAGGGCTATAAGCAAGTTGCAGAATTGGAGGCACTGCACTCTCGCATAGGCTGGTAGCTGGTTCGCAGGGAAAGGCCTGGGATTCGAAGCTCTCTAGGGGCGCCGATTACAGATAAGGAAAGACGTTTCGCATCACAAAATCGAAGTTCTGCTTTACTGCATCCTTGCCCTTTATGATCCCTGGGTGACCATATGGGTGACCGCAAAGCAGATATTCAATGTCAAGCTCGGATAACCTCTGAATGCTTTGCTTGAGTGCTTCTGCACTTCCTCCGGAAAGGTCCACCCGACCGGTACTCTGGTAGAATATGACGTCTCCTGCAATGAGGACCTTATGC
>DAOUMB010000142.1:0-1807 GCA_034414335.1 Dehalococcoidia bacterium | reverse complement strand
CTCTTGAGCAGTGCCTTCAAGCACAACACGACCGACTTCAAAAACGTAGGCTCTATCAGCGCACTTTAGTGCCTTTCGGGCGTTCTGTTCAGCTAAAATTATGGTATACCCTTCGTTCTTTAACTCTACTACTGTATCGAAGAGCTTACTTACCAGTATTGGAGCTAGTCCTAGAGATGGTTCGTCCATTAGTAGCAGCTTAGGGGCTCCCATCAACGCCCGGGCTATAGACAACATCTGTTGCTCTCCACCGCTTAGAGTTCCTGCTGGTTGCCCCCTCCGCTTAGATAAAATGGGGAATCGATCAAACATTCGATTTAAGAGTTCATTGCTATCACCTTTGAGATGGTAAGCCCCCAACTGTAAATTTTCCATCACCGACATTAATGGCAGAATACCACGACCTTCGGGAACCACAGATATGCCAGAAGCCACGACGTTGTCAGTAGATTTATGTGTGATATCGTGCCCTATAAAACGAATAGTACCGCTTATAGCTCGACTCACGCCGAGCACCGCTGCCATTAAAGTCGATTTTCCAGCGCCGTTTGCTCCAAGAAGGGCTACGCACTCCCCCTTATTAACTTCCAAACTAACCTGCCTAATTGCACTAATACGCCCATAGGATACGGAAAGGTTCTCAACCTTGAGGATACTTTCCCTATTCTTGGCCAAGGTAAGCCTCCAAAACCGCAGGGTCGTTTTGCACCTGTATCGGTGTTCCTTCAGCGATCTTTTTACCAAAGCTTAGAACCGTGACCCAATCTGAGATTCCCATGACTAGCTTAACGTCATGGGCCACCAAAATAACCGTTATCCCCATGTCGTCCCGTATTTGCTTGATTAATCTGTCGACTCTTTCAGTTTCATCAGGTCCCATCCCCGCCGTGGGCTCATCAAGTAACAGGAGCTTTGGCTCGACAGCTAGGGCGCGGGCTATTTGCAGGAGCTGGCTCTCTATCCAAACTAGCTCGCTGCTCCAGCGCTCAGTAGAATCTGCCAGACCGACAAACTGCAAAAGCTCCATCGCTCGCTTTTTCATTTCGGTTTCTTGTGCCGAGTGAGTAAAAGGTAAACGGAAGAATGTCCCCAGTATGTTTGTTTTAGTGCGGCAGTACATTCCCGCCATTACATTCTCTAAGCAGCTCATCATCGGCATAAGTATTGCTCTCTGGAAAGTGCGTCCGATACCCATCTTGGTGATAACTTGAGGACTAAAGTTAGTGATATCTGCGGAATCGAAGTAAATCTTTCCCTCTGTAGCCGGCAGCACGCCGGTAACTACATTAAAGAACGTCGTTTTTCCAGAACCATTCGGGCCAATAAGACCATGGATCTGACCTTCTTCGATAGTAATATCTAATTTATCGAGAGCATGAATGCCAGCAAAATGCTTACTCAATCCTGAAGTTGAAAGTATGCTCATGGCCTTAGATTGCTATAGCAGTTTCCTGTAATTTTTTATACCCTAACAATCCTACGTCTAGGAAATCAGCCCAAGTTCTGCCGTTTCCGGAAATCATCAGCCACCTCACCCATCCGGGCAAACCAGACACCATCGTGCTCTAACATGTAGCCAATAAATCTCTCCAGCATCCTCATCCGGTGGAGGTGACCTATGACGAAAGGATGCATTATCAGCATGAAGTAGATATCACCCCCCTCTTCATAAGCCCCTTTGAAATCCTCATGCCATATCTCCTCGACTTTAGACGGCGCGGCCAATCCCGTCATATAGTTTGGGGGAAACATGAAGAGGAAATGAGTGGTATCGGCAAGTTGAGGAGATGAAGGCAATTCAACAATA
>DAOUMB010000141.1:0-12047 GCA_034414335.1 Dehalococcoidia bacterium | reverse complement strand
ATCCCGTCGGGGAGAACTCTTTGCGCAACCGCTTTCGTATATGACCCTTTGCCCGGGCCGATTTCCACCACAACCATACCCGGTGCCAGTTGCATTCGTTCCGCGATCACGTCCGGATTTTGCGAGTATTTCCGGCGTATGGGATTGTCAATGAACCGGGTCATGAACGATGGGATAGGGAAAGGATAGATATGCCGCAAAACCCGGACGACGACACCCACAAAAAAGATCATGTACAACAGAAACCCAATCAGGATCCATTCCCACGCAACCTGCCAAACCGCCAGTGCAAGATAAATAACCAGTCCCACCGCGCCCCAATGCACGATTGTAAACACAAGGAAAGGTCTCTTCATCCTAGGTCCTCCTTTTTACACGGCTAATGTCCGAGTTCAGGAGTGTCAAGGGTGTTATGCTGACTAGCCCTTTGCGGCAACCCGGGTTGCTTCGGATTATGCCAGATTAGCGTAGGACTGTAAACTGGACATGCTATGGCCCTCATGCCAAAAAGCTGAAAGAGAACCAGTTTCGGAAGCAATCCAAGGCTTAGAGGTAGCGCGCCCTTGGTGTCGCCTTGAGGGAGTTGTTATGCACCATTTTGTCACTTGCCACGACGGATATCAATTTCCAGCTGAATCATTTTATCTACTTCCGTTGATAGTTCATCAACACTAGATTCAATCAGTTCCAGCTTCTCCTCCAAATTGGAAAAGCGACTGAATGCATCTAGGCTATCAGTGGCCTCAGCAATGCCAGAAATGTCTTTGGATATCAAGATGATATCATTTTCTTGATATTTTGGTTGAAACGACAACGGGTCAGGACGACTATCGGCAGTCGAGTTCTTGAACGCAAGAAATAGTTGGCTTTCTCTCAACGCGTCTTCCCGGGTATCGATCCCCTGCAGAGAACTTATGATGAAATCAAGAGAATTTGCGAGATCTTCGATACGGCTTTCCAGATGATCCATTAGTACAGTGCATACGCTCTCTTTATCGGGGATAAGGCCAGACCGAAGTTCTTTTGCTACTTTGTCAACGAAACCACTATCATTCAATATCTCATGTATTTTTACCTCGAATCGTTCTTCGAGCCAAGAAAAATCGTCCCCAGAGCTATATCCGCGACTGCTTTCGTATATCAACTTAAGCAGAAGACAATTTAATTCAAGATAGAGCAAAGCTGCAGTATATATTGTCTCTTGTCGCACTTGTGCTCGATGATAAGCTTCGTTTCGGTATTTGTGAAGGTACAGCAGTGGCTGGGCTAATTTACTGTCAATCAAAGGCTTACGTTCGGTAACATACCAGACTTTCTCATGAAAACGACGAGATATCTTTGTTTTCTTCTGTTTGCTCAAAGGAGTCCAATCAACGATTTCTCTCAACTCGCGGGGAAGGTCGTCATGAGGATGTGATAGGATGCTGTCACGTAATTTTTCTTGCATCTCTTCGTAACTAATTTCAAGATTAATCTGACGATCAAGTTGTATCTCGGCTGTATTATCAAGCAGTAACAAAGCCGTTCTTAATTGGGCTAGCCTTCCATCCTTAATATAACGCCTAGCTTCATCCAACTGAAACAGAAAATACACAAATTTTTGCATTTCAAATCAGGTGCATAACATCTACTTTTATATTTTATACTCATTTTTTATGCGCATATACAGTATAACAAGGCAGCAGGAAACGTTAAATGGTTTCCCAAAATCAGCTATTGAATGCTCTCCCAAATTCACCTTGGCTTGAACCATTATTCACCCCAAATTGCACTTTTTGAAGAAAACCGCTAATTTTGGGTCTCGTTCACTACGTTGGAGACTGGAACACAATTAACATAATCCCATAGCCAGATGGTGAGCCTGGTCGGGTTCTGAGGACACAAAATCCCGTGAGAAGGAAAGCAGAGCATGAGAAAAGAGTATGGCGTCTCGAGAAAACCGCGCAACAACACCGCGGATTGTTACCTGTGAATAGGGCTTTGGGGTCAGGATAGTACAGTCAATTGCATTATCTTTTTTGACGTGGTATGGAACCGTTCTATGCTATTTGCCTCTAAAGATTGGTGC
This sequence comes from Dehalococcoidia bacterium, assembly GCA_034414335.1. Classification (GTDB taxonomy): domain Bacteria; phylum Chloroflexota; class Dehalococcoidia; order GIF9; family AB-539-J10; genus RBG-13-51-36. The sequence continues at coordinate 9,979 of DAOUMB010000141.1, read as the reverse complement.
TCTCTTCTCCATAAATGCCTTAAAAGCCTCGTGATAGTCTTCTGTTTGAAGCAGCAGGGGGTTAAGTCGCCAGCAATAATCTGTAGAGCTTTCCAGGTCCATGTTAAGAGACCTGTTGATAGCTAATTTGGTCATGCCTATGGCTTTCGTTGGTCCCTTTGCTAGTTTTCCAGCTAAATCTCCGGCAGTCTTATCAAGTTCCTCCTCCGGTACTACCTTTTCCACCAGTCCTATACGCTCGGCCTCTTCCGCCGTAATAAAGTCTCCTGTGAAGGCGAGCAGCTTTGCCATACCTGCTCCAACCAGGCGGGGTAGGAAATAGATTCCCCCTAATTCGGGAATAAGTCCCATTTTTATAAAAGCGCTGCCCATCTTTGTCCCCTTGGCAGCTACACGAATGTCGCAAGCCATTGCCAGATCAAATCCTCCGCCTATGGCAAATCCTTTCATCGCTGCTATCACCGGTTTCTCCATCCATACTATTCTTCTTATCGATTCGAAGAAGCCGTCAATATATTCCGGATAGTCCAAAGGATTCATCTTGGACATTTGAGCTATATCCTGCACGTCTCCTCCAGCGCAAAAAGCTCTCCCGGCCCCATTTATGATTACAGCCCTTATATCTTCATCTTTGGCTACTATGTCTGCAGCTTTTGTCAAATCTCTCATTAGTGCCGGAGACATAGAATTTAGTACTTCCGGTCGATTGAGAGTAATGGTAGCAATGTTATCTTCCTGGGAAAGAAGGATAGTCCCGAATTCCTTTCTCGCCTTTTTCATTCTTACACCTCCGCTTTAGATTCTAGTTACTTTCACTGCTGCTAACTGCTTGATTGCCTCCGAGTAGCCAAGTTTAGGGAGCCCCTCTTTTTATGTGCTTGTCCTAAACGGGGAAAGTCTTGAGTTTTCAATATAGAGGTTATATTCCACAACCTAACCGCCAACCATCGCGAATGGCTCCCAGTATTTTGCCTGGCTCATTGGAGTCGCCGATAATATGTAGCACAGGGACTTTGCCCTCAAGTGCCTCCCTCAGGTTACTATTGGGCGCGAAGCCTACAGAAATGACCACTGTATCTGCCTCAAGAGTCTGTATTTTGCCCTCCATTTTTACCTTTACCTCTGTCTCAGAGATTTCTTTCGTTTCAGCTGAAGTTAACACCGTGATGCCGGCTTCTTGGATGCGCTCTCTCATTGCTGTTCGGTTGGTAACTCCTAAGTCCCGGGCAATCCGCGGGAGCAGCTCAACAATGGTCACCCTCTTGCCTTTACTGGCAAGGAATTCAGCAGTCTCACATCCAACCATTCCCCCACCAATGATTACCACCTTTGCACCCGCCTCTTTCTTGCCTGTGAGGACTTCGATTGCAGTAACTACATTCTTTCCGTCCACACCAGGTATCCTCGGGATTATGGGTGAGGCACCGGTAGCAATTACTACTTCATCAGCTCCTTCTTTCAGAATAGTTTCAAAAGTGGCTTCTTTATTTAATTCTATTTTCACGTTAAGTTTTTTCATCTGGTAGGTCAAATAGTTAATTATACTATTAATTTCCTCCTTGTGTGGAGGCATGGCAGCTGGAACAAGAGCTCCTCCCAATTTATCTATTGCCTCCCAAAGAGTCACCCTATGCCCTCGCAGGGACGCCACTCTGGCTACCTCCATTCCAGCTGGACCACCGCCAACCACAAGTATCTTCTTTGAAGTATCACTAGGACGCATTTTCTTTTCCCCTTCCATCCCTATCTCCGCGTTCACTGAGCAAATAATGGGATGAGGATTGCATCGCTCAACGCCTAGCGTTAAGAGGGCTGAAAACTCTTCATCAAGACAGGCATTACAGGCAATACACATCCTTATGTCGTCTAAATCCCCTTTAAATGCTTTCTTGGGGAAGTGGGGATCAGCCAACAGCGCCCTGCCCACTATCACTAAATCGGCTTTTTTCTCAGCGATGAGTTGTGCTGCTAACCTAGGGTCATTGATCCTGCCAACAGCGCCCACAGGGACAGACACCACTTCTTTTAGGGCTTCTGCGCAGTAGACGAAGATACCCCTCGGTGCCGCAGCAATGGTGCTGTGGCCCGGAGCTTCGTGCCACCATCCCCAGGCGTTAAACATATTCACGCCGGCCTCAACCAAAAGGGGAGCTATCCTCTTCGTATCTTCAAGGGTAATGCCTCCTGGCACACCTTGCTCAACACTTGGCTTACAGCCGATGACAAAACCATTCTCCCCCACTCTTTCCTTTATCCGCCGTATGATTTCCAAAAGGAAGGCAGCTCTAGCCTCAGGGGTACCACCGCCAAACCTATCTGTTCTCTTGTTAGTAAGAGGCGATAGAAATGTGCTAATGAGATATCCTTGACCAGCTCCTACTTCCACTCCATCAAATCCGGCCTGTTGTATCCTCCTAGCGGCTTGGGCGTGTTTCTCTATCAGCTCTTCCACTTCTTCAGTGCTTAACTCCCTGGGGGGCACCTTAGGAAGCAATCGAGAAGGAATCGCCGAAGCAGCTACTGGCTGTACACTGCTCACTCCTACCATCCTCAAAGGACCGGTATGCAATAGCTGCATTATCACCTTTGCTCCATTATTGTGAATGGCATCTGCCAGTTTTCTTAGGCCTGGGATGTAAGCATCATGGTCAGCTGACAACGTTGGACCGAGTCCAAGACCAGATTCGGGAGAATCTACATTAGCGGCTTCAGTTATTATTAAACCTACCTGTCCTTTAGCTCTCTCTACATAATAGTCAATCAGTCTCTGGGTCACAGAACCATCAGCAGCACACAATCCACTACCCATGGGGGCCATGACGATTCTATTCTTCAGCTCCACACCCCCAACTATTATTGGTTCGAACAAGGGTTTTAAATCTTCTGGCATAGCCGTTGCTCCTTTTGAGTAAAGAACATCCGTTTAATTCGTCCTACGATTATAAGCTTGAGAGAGGCTTCTGGTCAAGGATGAGTCTGCATCCCAAATTTAGCACCTGCAGTCCGTCTCGCCTATGAGGGTCTGCCATCCACATTGCAGTCAGGTAACAAACAAAGCGACCGGAAGAGAGAAATGTCTCGGAGGGATAAAGCTTTCGTATTTGTCTTTGGAGGTGGTAGTTCTGGGCGAGTCTTTTAGCTGAAGGTTTACAAGACTTGTGCCTGGCTACCCAGCGGAGGGGGTCTTACTCTCAATATGCTGATAAACCTCGATGGCGAAATCAGGGCACAGCCAGCCACAAATCCCACAGCCAGTGCATTTATCGGGAGCTATGACGACAGGCAAGGCATACCCCTTGGGTCCTAATCTGCCCTCAGCGAGGCTGATACAAGCTCTGGGACAGAAATGCTCGCACAAACCACAACCAGTGCAGCGCTCTTCACTAATAAATATCTCACCCTTTGCCATATCTCTCCTTTCGAGACTGTTGCGCGCTTGTGCCTATCTCCGTAACAGGAGCTCCAACTATGTCAGGCTAAGTTGAGCTTACCAGCCTGGCTCCTTCTCTGAGGGCCTGCTTGTTGAGGGAAACAAGTGCCTCTCCCTTGCCTGCGAATTTTTTTTCTATGGCTTTCTCAACTAGCGCTAGCGGAATTGCCTTGGTTGCTGCCAAGTATGCGCCCAGAAGAACAAAGCCAGCTACACGGGTGTCACCGAGCTCAAGGGCTGTTTCGGTGGCCGGAATATAGAACACTTTGATGTCGTCTCTGCTTACCTTGTCGGGCGCTATTAAGCTATCCACAAATAAGACGCCACCGGGCTTTACCCTATTTTCCAAATCCTGTAATGCCTCACGACTCATGATTATGGCTGTGGAGGGGTCGAGCGGTACGAGGGCACCGATCTCCTCATGAGACATGGTGACCGAACAGGTGCTTTGTCCTCCTCTCATGGCTCCTCCGTAGCTGGGGTAAAAGACCACATGTTTGTACTTTGACATCCCGGCCTCAGCTAGAAATTTACCTATGGTTAAGATGCCCTGGCCTCCGTATCCGGCCATTCCCACCTGAAATCGAGCTGGCTCTTTCTGTCCCATGAGTTTTTCCTTTCTTATACTTGTATGCCCAGGTCTGTCTATCCTGCGGGTCGTTCTCTTATGACCATACCCAACTTTGTAAGCTCAGGGTCGAATGAGTAGTCAATGCTATCAACATTCTTGAATTCTCCCAAAGGAAACTCCGGTATCATCCATTTGTCGATGAAGTCCAAGGAGTCCACGGGACTCAGTTGCCAGTTGGTAGGACAAGCAGAGAGAATCTCAACAATGCTGAAGCCAATACCATCCATCTGCTTTTGAAAGGCGGTTCTTATTGCTCTTTTGGTCCGCTGATAGTTAGCTGCAGTATGAACCGCGACCCGGACTGAGTAAGCCACCCCTTTTATCGCAGCGGCAATCTCGGCACCGTGAAGAGGGAAGCCAGTTACTTGGGGGTCTCGGCCATAGGGGGTGGTAGTGGATTTCATTCCCGCTAGAGTGGTAGGAGCTACCTGTCCTCCGGTCCTGCCGTAACCACCATTGTTTATGAAGATAACGGTAATCTTCTCCCCACGGGCTGCAGCGTTGAGAAAGTGAGCAGCCCCAATAGCCAGAAGCGCCCCATCGCCGACGGTGGAATAGACCACCGATTGGGGAGCAAGACGCTTCACCGCTGTTGCTACTACCAGTTCACGTCCGTGTGGGGTCCAAACCCTATCCGTATCTATGGAGGGGGTGATAGCAGCGCTGCAGCCAAGGCCCATAACTCCGATAGCTCGGTCTTGAACATCTAATTCATCCATGACCTCACAGAGCAAGCGATTAATAATGCCGATATGGCAGCCCGGGCACCAGGGGGCAAATGCCAACATCCAACCATCATGCAACCTGGGTATGGTACAAATGACCTTTTTAGCAGGTGCTTCTTTCTTCATGACAGCCTTTTCACCTCCTCTAAGATTCCTTCAGGGTAGATAATACCACCCGCCGTAGGCACATTACGCCCCCAGCAGCCCAGAAGGTGGACTGGCACCTGCCCCTGCACCGCCGACTCAACATCCTCTATCATCAACCCAGAGCTATCTTCTACTACCAAGACCTTTCCAATACGCAAAGCAGCCTCTTTGATAGCCTCACCAGGAAAAGGCCAGAGTGTTATGGGCCGTAGCAATCCCACCCTGAGGCCTTGGGCTCGTGCCATGCTTACAGCCTCTTGAGCCATTCTAGCCACATAACCGTAGGCCACCAAAAGGAGCTGGGCGTCTTCGACCTGGTAAGTTCTATACCTTGTCTCGACGTCTTTTATCCTCTGATATTTCTCCAGTTGCTCTTGATGAAAACCGACATAACTGATCCACATTCTAGATACGGGCATGGTCTGCTTTTCCCCCTCTCTCTGGAACCGTCCTCGCACAGTCCAATCCTTCTCAGGGAGGGGGCCAAAGTCCAAAGTCTTTAGCTCCACAGGCTCCAGAGATTGTCCCACCGCCGCTTCGCTAAGTACTATGGTAACTACACGATACTTATCCGACAAGTAGAAGGCAAGCTGGGTGTGGTCAAAGCACTCCTGGGCCGAGGCTGGAGCCAGAACGATGCAACGGTAACCTCCGTGGCCCCCACCCTTGGTCGCCTGAAGATAGTCGGTTTGGGCCGCGCTGATCCCACCAGTGCCGGGGCCACCCCGCACCACATTGACTATCACCCCCGGACACTCGAAGGACGCCATGAAGGAGATGAATTCTTGCATCAAGCTGAAACCGGGGCAGGAGGTGGAGGTCATAGCCCTGGCGCCGGTCATAGCTGCTCCGTAGACCATGCCAGCGGCTGCAAGCTCATCTTCCGTCTGTAAGAACAGTCGCCCTAGTTTAGGCATCTCACGGGACATGAATTCCGGGATTTCACTCTGGGGGGTGATGGGGTAGCCAAAGTAAGCCTGGCAGCCGGCGTATATGGCTCCCCAACCTACTGCTTCCATGCCACTTATCAAAACAGTTTCCGTTTGCGCCATATTTTCTCCTTCTTCCTTCCTTAGGCCGGGCTTAGCCCTGCCAGTTTGCGCTCGGCTCATCTGAGCTTTTGCCATCTCGCATTGAACCTTCCCCTAACTTCAGGATTTACTAGGTTGAGAGGCCATTCACCGCGCAAAATTCGAAATACCTCTTCCTCGGTTTGACGGAGAGCCTGGGCAAAGGCCTGTTGCGAGTAATATGCAGTGTGGGCAGTGATAATAACGTTATCCATCTTAAGCAAGGGGTTGTCGGGAGCCGGTGGCTCAGTATCCATAACATCAAGAGCGGCACCGGCAATATAGCGCCGAGAAAGAGCGGTATACAAGGCCGCCTCATCAATGATGGCGCCGCGTGCGGCGTTGATCAAGTAGGCCGTGGGCTTCATCTTTTTGAATTGCTCCTCTCCCAGTAAATGGTAAGTTTGAGAAGTCAGCAAGGTGTGAATACTCACGAAGTCGGATTCGCTGAGCAACTCATCGAGCTCTACTAGCTTGACCCCCATCTTTTCCGCCTCTGCAGAGGGTAGATAAGGGTCATAGGCAGTGACTTTTAGCCCAAAGCCCTGAGCCTTAGGGACAAGGGAGCGGCCGATACGCCCTAGGCCAATAATTCCCAGGCATTGGCCGCGCAGTCGGCTTATTGGCGGCAATAGCTGCATTATCTTGGGCTTCTCTAGGGAGTCCCACCATCCCTTCTTAACAGCGTCATTCAAGAGGCTGATCTTGCGGGCGCAAGCGAGAAGCAAGGCCATAGCATGGTCAGAAACCTCCTCTGGATTGGGTACATTAGTAACGCAGATACCATGTTCGGTAGCCGCATCAACGTCAACCCACTCATAACCTGCACTAGGTACGCTGATCAGCCGACATCGGCTCAGCTTTTCGATTACCCTCCGGGTATAAGGGCAGCGAAGGGCGATCACTGCGTCGGCATCACCGGCCTCGGCTATAACCTCTTCTTCTGTAGGACAGGGAGCCTTCTTGATAAATCGGGCTCCCAGAAGGTGATACTCCTCCTCATTGGCAGGAAGCCGTGGCAAGTCCATATAACCCGTAAAAACTACTTTAGCCAATTTAGCTGCCTTGTCTATTTTGTCATCTTCCACAAGTTTTCTCTTGCTTAGCTGCAACCGCTGTGGCCAATCATTTTTTTCCCTTGTTTGAGGCCACCACCTCCATGAAATCATCTATCCTTTGCTTCATACTGGCCTCGGAATAACTTCGTGTGTCAACTATGTCGCTCTCAATAAAGAGAACCGGAACCTTGCTGTGCTCCTTAAGAACATTCTTAAAGAATAGCTGACCAAAAGTGCTGGCACGGCATGATTCACTGCCATGCATTATAATGCCGTCGATATGATAGTCGTCTATCCATTCTAACAGACGCTGGACAATAACATTGCCGCAGCCTCTGGCTGCTCGGCTATGCCACTCGGTAAAACGGTGAAACATCCACCTCACAATGCGCTCTAAAGGGTCAGCGCAATCGGCAACCTCCAGGCAAGGTGAGCCGGGATAATAAGTGATATCCATGACCACAACCCCCCCTAGACTCTCAAAGTAGTTGAAGATCCCCATGCTGTGCCACGGTGGTATACCGCCACCCCACAGTAGCCGGTACTTTTCGTCTGGTATTACTCCTATTTTGTTATCAACCCTGTACTTCAGTTCCTCATAAAGCCTTTCATAGAAAGCCAGTGACTCTCTATCGGCAGGATCTAAGTCATGGGGGACCAGACAGCTAAAAGCATCCTGAGTGGGCATGGGACAAGGTATGGCCTTGCGTAATTCGTAGCATTCCCACCACTTGGTGCGGGTTTGCTCGGCTGTGTGAACACATTCCATTAGGACGTCTTGATTCAGCTTCTTGCCTAAATGACTTTCTAAGAAAGATACGAGTCCTTTTAGCTCAGCTACCATATAGTCGATATAATACTGTTTGACTGCTTCAAAATCGGCATCAATAGGCGGCTCTAGTATCTCAACAGCGTAATAAGGCACATCCATATATCTCGCCAAGGCTTGATACCATTTGTACCTGGGGTCACACACATGGCTGCCACCGATCAAGACAGATGGATAAGCCATACCCCCCGCAGGTGCCTCCGGAGGTATCATCCCCAGCTCTTTTTGCTGAATGACGTACCCTATGCCATTCCGGGCATAACTGCAGAGGTGTCTAGAGAAGCCATGTGCTTCGGCTGAGTGAAGAAATGGCTCGGCCACCTTCTTGGCAGCACATACAGCGCCGAAGTTCTCAGTGTAAATCGGCACTACTCCCATTGCTTTGAGTATTTCCTCACAGCAAGTGCTCACCATCACCCAGGCCACAGGTGCCCCTTGCTCCACTGCTTCTTGAGCTCGAGCATACATTGCCTTGACTACCTTGTATGCCTCATTGGCAGTCTGGGTCGATTTGATAGCGGTCGTCTTCTGTTTAGGTCTTTCCTCCGACATGCTAGCTCTATCCTCTCCTATTTACCACTTAACTTCGCACTGCCTTTTCAGCCACTGACTCTAGGAATGCTTCTATCCTGGTGCGCAGTTGTTCCATGCTGCTTAGATTGTACTCAACCTCGAGATTAAAGAACGGCAGTCCATGCTTGGTCAGGTAATCCTCGAGGTCGGGCACATCGAACTCGAAGGTATCACAGAGTCTCATGGTATATGCGATGGCGCAGGTAGCCTTGAATTCGGCTGCATAGCTGTTCAAGTAGCCAAATCGATTCTCCAGCTCGGAGACGTAATCTTTGCCCTGTCTGAGAGTTCGGGGGCACATGATGTTGTCCAAATAGTGTCGGCAGAGATTGTGTATAGGGTCGCCATCCAGTTCTACATCACGCCAGAACCATCGGGCAGTAGTACACAGGTCATCCATAACTACATTAGCACCACAGTTTTCTATTATATCCACAAAGGCGGCATCGTCTATCTGCCCACCATAGAGGAGCACCCTTATCCCGCTTGGCAGAGATTCCTTTCGGTCATTAACTTCAGAAATTATGCCTCTTAGCATCTCATTGCATTCGGTTGCCGGCAGCGCCGTTGCTGCTATTGCTACCTTTATCGCCTCACTGCCAGACATGAGTGGCGGGTCTGGCACCCGCAACCTGTATAAGCTACGGAGTAAGGCCCTATTTTCATTATGGGCTCGAATAGCACTAACGAGGTCTTCAGTTTGCAGCTTCTTCCCAGCTAGTTCCTCCAAGCTTTGTCTAAGGCGAAGTAGCTCCGCGTGGTAAAATGAATATGCTCCCTCGTGTATTATGTGGGGCACGTTGAGAAAATGCGTGGGAATCGATTTCTGATAGTATCTCCAGATGTCATATAGCTTCTCAATGGCATCACAAGTGTGGGGTATAACGACACCATCAAGGAAGTCATATCTGCCCTTGAGTGAGAGTTCAAAGCAATTTCGTACAAAGCTGCATATATTGCTCTCTATATAACCATCGGCTCTACTTATAGGCTCCTTTATATCACCGATAATGCGGTAAGGAACCAAATCCAAGGCTGTCATGAGCTCCACAGGGGGGTAACAACAAAAATAACCAATGATCTTCTTACCCCGCGCCTTAAGTTCTTTGGCCCTCTTGTCACGGGCATGATAAATTTCTAAAGCATGTGCGAGATTATTACCTGTCATTTATTTAGTCTCCAGCTTCATAAGCTTAGATTACCCCTTGTTCCCTCAGCTTGGGAATATCATCCCAGGTATAACCACCGACCTCGATCAACACCTCCTCTGTATGCTCGCCAAACTGCGGAGCAGCGCGCCTCACTTTACCTTGGGTAGCTCTCAAACTGAATGGAATGCCTGGCAGCTTAACCCCGCCCATACTGGGATGGTCAAAATCAACGATGTAATCGTTTTCCAACATCTGGGGATCCCTGCAAACGTCCGGGATGGAGTTGACTGGCGCACAGACGAAATCCCCCGCTTCATCAAAAAGTTTTAACCATTCATCGCATGTCTTGGTGGCGAATATCTTGT
>DAOUMB010000140.1:0-5747 GCA_034414335.1 Dehalococcoidia bacterium | reverse complement strand
GGATAACACCTCCAGAAGGGCCGCCAGTCTGAACAGCCTTAATTTTTTTGTCTCCGGGAATTCCCCCCCCAATTTTATAGACAATGTCTCGTAACGTGATTCCCATAGGAACTTCTACTAACCCAGTATTATTCACCTTACCAACTAAAGAAAAAATCTTGGTTCCTTTACTCCCTTCTGTTCCAATGGAGTTAAACCAATCGGCACTTTTATTGATAATAAGCGGCACATTAGCCCAAGTCTCTACGTTATTAAGATTTGAAGGCTTTCCCCAAATCCCTTTAACAGCAGTGCGGATATACTTTGGCCTTGGCTCCCCTACCCTCCCTTCTATTGCCGTCATCAAAGCGCTTGACTCACCGGAGACAAAAGCGCCTGCACCATGATGAATGCTAACCCGAAAATCAAAACCCGAGCCAAGAATGTTTTCCCCTAAGAATCCATATTCTTCCGCTTGCTTTGTAGCAATTTCAAGATTTTCTATTGCCAAAGGATATTCTTGCCGCACGTAGACAAACCCTTGATGAGAGCCAATAGCATAGGCACCGATGATTAAGCCCTCAAGCACGCTGTGAGGGTTGCCCTCAAGTAAACTCCTGTCCATATAGGCTCCAGGGTCACCCTCATCAGCATTGACAATGACATACTTTGGCTCCCCTGGGGCATTGCGGGTGGTCTCCCACTTTATGCCGGCAGGGAAACCAGCACCTCCCCTACCCCTCAGATTAGCCTTTTTAACCTCGTCCAGAACTTGCTCTGGGGTTATCTCAAAAAGTGCTTTAGCTAGAGCGCTATAACCACCAAGAGCAATGTAATCATCTATGCTTTTAGGGTCGACGAATCTATTATTTCCGAAAACGATTCGGCTCTGATGCTTGTAGAAGGGTATCTCCCCCTCGCGCACAATCTTTTGACCGCTATCATCCTCATACAGCAATCGGTCAACAAGCTTCTTTTCCATCAAAGTTGTGGCTACTATTTCAGGAATGTCTTCTGGCTTTACCCGAAGGTAGCATATCTCGTCTGGAAAGATAACCACCAAAGGACCTCTCTCGCAGAAACCATGGCATCCTGTGCGCCGAACATCTACCTCTTTTTGAAGTCCGTTTCTTTCAATCTCCTTAACGAACGCTTCAGCAACATTCTCGGAAGCATAAGCATGGCATGCCGTACCCGCACAGATAGTCACACAAGGCTTGTTTGGGTCTCTGTGATCTAATATCTCTTGCCTAATTTTCTCCAGGTCAGCGGCTGAGTTCAATCTAGGCATAATTCTTTCCTCCCTCAGACTTATTCACACGCAGCAAAAATCTGCCCAAGTTCTTTGGTAGAAGGCTTGCTATAATACTTACCATCAACTACCATCACCGGTCCCAGGGCACAGCAACCAAGGCAATTAACCCTATTTAGAGTAAACTTCATATCCTGAGTTGTCTGACCAGATTTAATACCCCAAAATTGCTCAACACTATCCAAAATCCTTGGCCCCCCTCGCACATAGCAAGCAGTACCCATACATATAAGAACTTCATGGCGTCCTCTAGGAGTCAAACTGAAGGCTTTATAAAAGCTAGCTATATGATATATCCTATTTAGTGGAATGTTTAATCTTCCGCCAATCCTATCTAAAACCTCCTTGGAAAGCCAGTGATTCTCACGCTGTACTTCTAATAATATTTGGATTAGCAAATTAGGACTATCCTGATATTTATCTATGATCTGGTCAACTTCATCTGGATCCATAATTGCCTCCTTAACTCCCCAACCCCCCTTTTTACTTTATGTTTATCTTTCACTTTAGATAGGTAAGAATCGATTTCCACTTTCATCAAAAGTGATCAATCTTCTCTCCATTAAACTATCAAAGAGCCTTGATACTTCAGCTGAACTTAAACCTAAAATTCCAGAGACTTCCTCTGTCGAAAAGTATCCCTGTCTTAAACATAGCAAAATCTCGCTCATTGTCAGTTTATCTATAATCAACTCTTGAAATAACCTCTTCATTTCATCATCATTAAAGAATTCTTCATACTCCGCGTCCGTGCTCAGAGATAATCTCAGCTTTTCCCTTTCGACAAACTTAATATAGGGGCTTAAATTTTTAGCTGCTTGAAGTTTTAATTCCAATACCTTTATGTCTTCTCCCTCGCTTGTTCCAAGAGGTCCTAACTCCTTTAACTTCTTAGTAAAGTCAGAAACAATACCGGCAAAACGAATCCCTTCAGAAGCGTCCACCCATTTAATCCACAGCCTTTCAGGGTTGAGTCCTATCTGTTCCAGCAATTTCTTACAAATATTCGCTATCTTTAATGCTTCGTAATTACCGCTGATATAATGGCACCCACCAACATGACAGCCGCCAATAAGAACCCCATCTATTCCTTTAGCAAAAGCATGGAATATAAATGCTGGGTCTACTCTGCCCGAACACATCACCCTGATAATCCTTATGTTTGTTGGATATTGAAATCGAGAAACGCCGGCAAGGTCTGCCCCGGCATAACAACACCAATTACATAAAAATCCTAGGATCCTTGGTTCAAAATCAGATGTCAGCGTCATTCTTAGTCCACTAAGGCAGCAATCTGGGGATTGATATCCTTACGTAATCTTTTATCCACAGACTATTCTTTCTACACTTGTGTAAATTTCCATTCCCCTCTCTCTTACAGTTCTTACCTCCATATCTGTTTTGATCTTCATCCCTATATCTTGTACGGCTCCTATGATTGTTAATCCATACTTTTCGCCAATTTGGAGTCCCAACTTTGTTACAGCAGTCTTTGTCGCCGCAACTGGAGGTTATGTTTCAATTCTCCTGTAAAAGCTCTGGTCTGGGTACCTCCGATGTTAAGCATTCTAGGTCATCACCAGTTCTTTTTCAATCTTTTGATTCGCTCTCCAAATTCCTCTCGTCTCAAGAGTTCTATTTCAAACCAGATGTCAGGGAGCATCCTGACACCTTTCCAGGTTCGTGAAGCTGTTATTAGCGCAGCCTAGAGCAACCTTAATCCCGCACTCTTGGTAGGGAAACGTGTAATTACCTTGGTTCTTCATCTACCCTCACCGAATGTCCGCTCCATCAGGTTGCTAGTCCGAATTACTCTCCAATGAGCCTGTGGGAATCTAAGATAGGTCAAGGACTCTGCCAGATCCTCCTCCAGACACTCGATAGCCGAGTTATACCTATCTTGGAAGCGGGCAATAAGCTCACGACCCAGTTTCAGCCCTTCCTCGTAGCTAGAGGCATAGTATACCTGCTTTATCAGCGGCTTCATCTCCTTCTCAATCTTCTTAGGCAGCTTGCACAGAATATTACGCATCTTGTGCGCCAGGCAGGGTTGTTTGAAGGCATGAGGGAATACCTACCTAATTGCCTTCCTTAATCCCTTGTCAGTCGTTACCAGCGGCGGCTCCTCAAGTCCTCTTGGGGTCATCATGAAGAAAGGAAAGCCAAGAATCGTAAGATTCCCGACTGCCCAGAGCCAGGTGCAAGAGCACCTTCTTCTCGTTTTCCAGAATACCGTAGGCACACTGCACGCCTTCCTTCTCTTTCACCCCTTGGCGTAAGGGAGGTATACACCATCCAGGAAGAGGTAGAGTATCCTGAGTCCGGCTAGGTCTCTCTTCCTCCAGGTGCCAAAGTCCTGCTGAAGGTGACGGGTAATCCTGCTTACACTACTTCTGGAGAGCAGCCGCTCTCCAAGGGTCTGGATAAACAGATTCTCTACATCTCTCGTAGACAGCCCTCTAACATACATCTCGTTACCATTTTCCCCTCTACCAAACTTAAAATCAGAATGTGTCCTAGAAAGTCCCTTTCCCTTCATTTTGGATAACGTCACCTCAGCTACGTTATCTTTTATTGTTATTGATTCTGACCTGCCCCCAATAGTGATACCACTTCCTAAGTCATAAACACACTTAGAATAGCCTCGGGATCTGGAGGCCGATATCCTAAAGAGCTGTGCGGACGTACCTGATTATAGTCTCGTTTCCATTGCTCTATCAAGACCTTGGCTTCTTCAAGAGTCGTGAAAATCTCACGGTTCAGAAGCTCATCCCGTAGCTTTCCGTTGAATGACTCGATATAACCATTCTCCCAAGGGCTACCCGGTTCTATAAACAGAGTCTTTACCCCCAGCCGGTTAAGCCATTTTCTCACCGCTTTTGCCGTAAACTCCGGACCATTATCAGAGCGTATATACTTCGGTATCCCCCGGAAGATAAACAGGTTAAACAGGAGATCAATCACGTCCTGGTTTTTAATCTTGCGGGCTATCAGTACCGCCAGACATTCTCTGGTGTATTCATCGATGATGTTCAGTATCTTGAAAGCCCTACCATCGGCCGTGCGGTCTATCATGAAATCGTAGCTCCAGACATGGTCCTTATATTCCGGCCTGAGCCGGACACATGATCCATCATTCAGCCATAATCTACCTCGCTTGGGTTGTTTCTTTGGCACCTTGAGCCCTTCCTTTCTCCAGATTCTTTCTACTCTTTTATGGTTGACCCTCCAACCATGCTCGTTATTTAATAAGGCCGTTATCCTGCGGTAACCATACCTGCCATACTTGGTCGCCAGGGCAACAATATCATCGGTAAGCTGCTTCTCATCGGATGGTGGCGATAGAGTGCGGCGCTGAGTAGCCCTGGCTTGTTCTAGTACCTTACATGCCCGCCTTTCTGAGACCGCTAACCTCTGAGATACCTGTAATACTATCTTACGTCTCTTCGACGGGCTTAGAAGTTTCCCCGGGAGGCTTCTTTGAGAATAGCGTTATCGAGAGATAGATCAGCTACCAGCTTCTTGAGTCGGGAGTTTTCCTGTTCCAGTTCTTTAAGCCGGCGAGCCTGGTCTACTCTCATACCACCGTACTCCTTTCGCCAGCGGTAGTAGGTGTGGGCACTTACCCCGATCTTCTTGCTGACTACAGCAATCGTTTCTCCCTGGCTTAAGTGAACCTCCGCCTCGCGAAGCCTATTGATGATCTGTTCCGCTGTAAATCCCTTTTTGGCCATTTATCCCCCCTTTTTGTGAGATTATAACTGGTATCGTTTTCGGGGGGCAGGTCAATTCCATGTCCCTGATATTTTCTATAATCTCCTGCCCAAATAGGTGTCCTATGATAAACTCCCTCTCCATCGTAGACATTATCATTGCTGTAACAAAACGCTTTTTGTTGAGGAAAATTGACAGACCGACTTCTCTCACTATCCTTTCTTTTACTTCAGTGACTTCTGTATTAACCTCTATATATTCAACCCACTCCCATCTTTTATCTTTCAATATTTTGCCTATATATAAAAGACACCCCTCTACCGCCACATGAAGTTACAAACGGCTTGAACAAAGACTATTCGGCAAATCCTTTATCCTCTTTGGTTTCCACCCACACCACACCCCTTCGATCATCGAATATTATCTTCTTATGTTCATCTTTACTTTTTATGACTCCTTCAGCCCTGTGCCCCACTACCACCACAATCTCTTTTACCACTGAGCCTAAGAAATTGTCAATAACCTGTTCCAAAATAGTGCTCGTGCCGAAGGGCAGTAGCTATTTGAGCTTTCCCATGCGCGCTGACTTACCAGCCGCCAGAAGTACTGCTGATATCACTACTGATTGCCTTACTTTGTATCTTTCCCTTTGTCTAATCGATAAGTATATTCTTATCCTCAGTTGTGTTCAAAAGTTGGTTATTTTTCAGCCCCGCTGAAAAAGGCTATCACGATACCGCCC
>DAOUMB010000139.1:0-4684 GCA_034414335.1 Dehalococcoidia bacterium | reverse complement strand
CATTAGAAGCTGAAGCCCATCCCTTTGCCTCCACCGGATTGCCACTGCGCCCTATTCACAAGGCTGGTCACGAGGAGATAGCCACTGCCCTTTACCAGCAAAAAGATAATGAATGGCAATGTCTGGAAAAGGAAAAACTGACCACGGTTAAGACTTTATGCCGTCAAATTAAGCGAAAAACGCTTTTTTGTGGTGAAATCCCCCCTGACATAATAAACGAAATACAGCAAACCCTGGGCAAGAAAGCTATAATTTCCCAAAGTAATAGCCTATCCCGCGCTAGCTCTCTGGCTACATTAGGTTGGGGAAAATTGAGTAGAGGAGAACAAGACGACCCGGTTACCCTACAGCCATTATACCTTCGCCCCCCTCATATAACGAAGCCCAGGGATAAGACACCCCCCTTTGTCACTCTGAGTGAAGTAAAGGAACCCAGGAAGTGAAAATCCCCAGATTAGATGTTGAGTACACGACAAAGCTTTGCTTTGGCTGTGGTCAGGAGAACCCTATGGGGCTAAAGTTGAAACCTGTTCATGATGGAGAAAAAGTCACCGCAGAGTTCACCGCCGGGGAGTTTCATCAAGGCTGGAATAATGCCATCCACGGCGGTATTCTCTACAGCCTCCTCGACGAAGTAACTGCTTACGCCATGCTTTGTCATGGGATTGAGTTTGGCGTTACCGCCAGAAGCGAGATAAGATTTAAACAGCTAGCGCCTATCAATGAACCAATCCAGGCCTCTGCCTGGGTCACTAAAGTGACAAAAAGGCTAGTGGAAACTAAAGGAGTGCTTACTACCAAGGATAATAAAGTTATAGTCGAAGGCGATTTCTTGTTCTACGTCTGGAAAGAGTCAAAAAAGACAGTCCTTTGGGACATGGATGGGGTTATTGTCGATTCCAATCCCTTCCACTTTGCTGCCTGGCAGGAGACCTTCGCTAGAAGGGGAGTAAAATTTACTAAGGAAGATTTTACCAAGCTCTTTGGCACCAGAAATGACTTCATAACCCACAGCATTATGGGAGAGGAACTCCCTGAGAGAGCTGTCCAAATCATAGTACGAGAGAAAGAGGAAAATTTTCGGCGGAAGGCGAAAGGCAACATCAAGCCATTTCCCGGGGCAGTGAGGCTGCTGAATGCCATTAAGAAGGGGAATTTCAAATTAGGCTTGGCTTCTTCAGCGCCAAAGGAAAATATCGATTTGGTCATTGGCGAGCTTAATTTGGAGGGGTTCTTTGACTGTATTGTTTTTGGTCAAGAAGTATCCGAAAGCAAACCCAGCCCCCAGATATATCTTTTAGCCGCCGAGAGACTGGGAGTTACACCTGAGGATTGCGTGGTAATCGAAGATTCTCCCCTGGGAGTCAAAGCAGCCAAAAGCGCGGGGATGCAATGCCTGGCCGTAACCAATACACACCCTCAACAAGAGCTAGAGGAGGCTGACAAAGTAGTCGACTCTTTAGAAAACGTAGATTTAATCGCGCTACTCATAAGGGTTTAGGAAGGAGCCAATCATAGTTAATCGTAAAAATCGTTGTAGTTCTCCCTCCCCTGGCGGGAGGGAGTTAGAGAGAGGGGGATTTCCAATAAGGGGAAGTCGAAGACAAATAGCTCTCGCTCGTAAGCTTCGCCAGAGCCAAACAGACGCAGAGAAAGCTCTCTGGGCGAAATTGAAGGCGAGGCAACTAGGGAGCATAAAGTTCCGAAGGCAGCAGCCTTTAGGTCCATATATTATTGATTTCATAAGTTTTGAAAGGAAGATCATAGTTGAACTTGATGGTGGTCAACATAATGAGAAAAAACCAAGGAAAGGGATAGGGAGAGAACAGCATGGTTGAAAAAGAGAGGCTACCAGGTTTTGAGGTTTTGGGATAATGAGGTTCTGGTAAACATCGAGGGTGTTCTGGAAAAGATAAGGGAGGTCTTAAATTAAGGCTTCACTCTTACCTACCCTCTCCCTTCAAGGGATAAGGATTTTATATTATGTGGAACAAGACAAGTAGAGTCGTGTAGAATTTAGCAAACCAGCTAACTAAAAAGGAAGGGAAAGGAGCAAAGGATGCGAGTCAAACTAAGTAGCAAGGAGAAAAAGGAGTTGCGGAGTCAACTCTATGAAAGGGATGGAAGAAAGTGCCACTATTGCGGCATTGAAGAGAAGGATTTTCCCATACTATGGGGGGATACTTTCTACGGTGGCATTAAAAGGGGTAGAATATTGGAGATAGACCGTATAGACAACGGTCTAGGATACAATGTCACAAATTGCGTCTTGGCATGTGCCTTGTGTAATATGGGCAAGAGCGATAAATTTACATACCAGGAGTTCAAGAGAGTGGGTGAGGTGATAAAGGGAATATGGCGAAGAAGGAAATCAGGGGTTGTCAACGAATAAGATCCTCTTCACGCTTTTGCATATTGTTTTGCACGGCCTTAGTTCAAAGGAGAGGGATTTTATAAGATATTATGCGGAGCAACAATGGAGAGAAGTTTAGTCCTTATCAAACCTGATGCCATGCAAAGGGGACTGGCAGGGGAAATCATTTCTCGTCTCGAAAATAAGGGGCTACAAATCGTGGCTATGAAGATGCTGCACATGGATAAAGCTTTGGCCCAACGCCACTATGCCGTTCATAAAGGGAAAGCTTTCTTTGACGATTTGGTAAATTTCATCACCTCTAGTCCAATCATCGCCATCGTCTTCCAAGGTAAAAATGCTGTGGAAATAATAAGACAAATGATGGGAGAAACTGACCCTGCCAAAGCGCATAGCGGCACTATTAGAGGTGACTTGGGCATTGATATTGGACATAACCTAGTACATGGCTCTGATTCACTAGAAAATGCCTCACAGGAAATAGACTTATTCTTCTCAGCAGAAGAAATACTCAGCTATGACCGGGCACTCGATACATGGCTCTATTGAATTCTAACTACAGGGGTCGCCTTGTCCCATAATCTATCCAGCTGATAATAATCCCGCTCCAGCGGGGCGAATACATGAACAATAACCGAACCGAAATCAGCAAGCATCCAACCAGAGTCAGGGGTCCCTTCATTATGATGAGGCATAACACCTTTGCTCTTCAACATTTCATTGATCCCCTGCCAAATGGCTTCAATATGTCGCTTGGTATCTCCAGTACAAATAACGAAATAATCCGCAAAGGAACACAAAGCTCTAACATCCAGCATAGTAATGTCTGTTGCTTGCTTCTCAGAAGCAAGCTCTGTAGCTAAGTGCGCTATTTCTTCCGCTTCCAGAAAAGCACTAACCCCCTTCAATCTATATCATAGCACTTATAATGAAATTTGACTAAGACTATCTTACCATACATATATGACATATCTGGACATAATGCACCACTACGAAGCATAGAACTCCACAGCAATGCCACTTCGCTTGCAAACTAGAGAGCTTGAATTTCTCGATTTGCAATATATCTGTTATAATATAAAAGGATTAAGACTATGCAATCAAGATGGTGGCGTAGTGGATTCTTTTATCTACTGCTTCTTGTAGTGGTAGTGGCTCTTGTATTTGCCTTCATGCCCCGCGGGGGGCCTAAAGAAGTAGCCCTGGCTGAGTTCGTCGAGAGTGCCAAACAAGGGCAAATTGACACCATTAGGCAAGATGGCGATAACCTCCTCGGCTTGAAAGATGGCACAGTCACAATCAAAGCGGCATTTATAGGTGGTACCAATGACCTGCGCAGTTACCTCGAAGCAGAAGGGATAAACCTGGGAGCAGCAGGAATAAAACTCGACGTAAAACCCAGTGGCTATGATTGGGGAATGATAGCCCTGAATATCGTTCTGCCCATAGTGCTACTTGGGGTATTATTCTACTTTTTCTTCCGTTCAGCCCGTGGCGCTGGCACACAAGCTTTTAATTTCAGCAAAAGCCAGGCACGACTAAGTCTCGAAAACAGGCCCAATGTAACTTTCGCCGATGTCGCTGGAACAGATGAGGCAAAAGAAGAGGTTCAAGAAATAGTTGAATTCCTCAAGTCTCCTCAGAAATTCCTTGCACTGGGAGGCCGTATACCCCGAGGAGTACTCCTGGTAGGCCCACCAGGAACAGGCAAGACTTTACTAGCTAAAGCTATAGCTGGAGAAGCCAAGGTGCCTTTCTTCTCTATCAGCGGTAGCGAATTTGTAGAGATGTTTGTGGGAGTCGGTGCCGCAAGGGTCAGAGACCTATTTGAACAAGCTAAGCGTAATGCACCATGTCTCGTATTTGTTGACGAAATCGATGCCGTAGGCCGTCACCGTGGTGCCGGCTTGGGTGGAGGACACGACGAAAGAGAGCAAACCCTGAATCAAATTCTGGCTGAGATGGACGGCTTCGATACCAATGTTAATATCATTGTTATAGCCGCCACCAATCGCCCCGATATCCTCGACCCGGCTCTCCTACGCCCTGGTCGTTTCGACCGCCACATTGTCATCGATCTACCTGATATAAAAGGCCGCCAGGCTATTCTGGAGGTACATGCCAAAGGCAAGCCTCTGGCCAAGGAAGTCAACCTCGAAACAGTAGCTAACGAAACGCCGGGATTCAGCGGCGCTGACTTGGCTAACCTAATTAATGAAGGAGCCATCCTAGCCGCCCGGCGCAACCGTAAAGACATCACACTAAAGGAGCTTGAGGATGCTGCCGACCGCACTATAGCTGGACCGGAAA
>DAOUMB010000138.1:0-25996 GCA_034414335.1 Dehalococcoidia bacterium | reverse complement strand
CTTCAGCATAGAAAGCCCCGTTTGTTCCTTTAGAATCTTGGGGAGGTAGTAGGACTCCGTATCGTAACAGTCATGATACATGCACTGATACCAGATAACTCCATCGGCTCTAAAGTCCTTAGCCAATTGACAAACGTAATCTAGCCTTTCCCGGCCCGGTCGAAACCATCCAGGGCAGACCCTCTTTCTAAAATACCGGTCAGCGAGGGCATACATGAGGTCATTATCTGGCTTTACTTTCCACCAATAATGCCTTATCCCCTCGGCAAATTCTTCCACTACCACGTCAGCGCCCGTCTCCTCTATAAGGTCGTAAATCTTATAATCTCCAAAAGCCATGGTGGAGCCGGTGAGGAGGATTCGAACTCGAGGCTTCTTGCCTTTCTTGCCCTTTAGTTCATCCCGGAGAGACTCCAACACATTCACCATTACTTTCTTATCGGCGATAAATGAGGCATGGTTCAGTCGAGCAAAGTCCCGGCCGCTGATCGGGATATAGTCTGACTTCCGCATAAGGCTTATCTCCTCGAGGAGGCCCCTCTCTTTATTGCAGAGCTCTATCGTCTCCCGAAGCTTTGAGTCCTCAATCTTGGCTCCAGTCAGGCTCTCCAATTTCTCTCGAAATGACTTTATCCCATCGAGGTAATACTCGCAACTACGGTCGTTTTTGCGATGAGGGACACCGAATCTGAAGACCTCCACATCGGTATAGAAATCCCAGGCATCTGCTATTGCCCTCATATGGTTGTTAGTCACCGGAACGACAAGAAGATCAATGAGCTGATAAGCTGCATCCTCCTTCAGTACACGGTAACCGATTTGAGCACGGGCGAAGGTGTCAAACCAGCGTGGCATATAAGCCCCCGCCATAAGTACCGGCTCATGTTCACCACCCCGAAGGAGGCCCACCAGTACGACACCAGAAGCCAATGCCAACTCCTCCGGGAAGTAGCCTCCGGGAGTGTAGCCGATGATTTTCTTCCCCTCGTCCTTTGCTTTTCTCAGGTCAACCATCCTGCCCCTGAGATGCTCCGAAAGCCTTTCCATTGCTCCCATGATTACTACCTCCTTTATTTTTGTCTTTTGAATCCTATAGCCGTTTCAAAACTCTATTCTTGAAGTCAGGTCATTTATGGTTAAACTTTGATCCGCTTCCTTATTTCTTCAGCTACCATCCTGGCGCTTTCAGCAGCACCGGCACCAGCAAACCAGCCTCGCGGGCTTACCCCATCCCCGACATTATAAAGGTTTTCCACCGACGTCTTCTGGAGACGCTCAGCACTGGGAAAGCCACGAAGTAAGGGCCACTCCGACTGGTAGTGGCGGGCCAGTAATATCTCACCACCTTGCTCTTCGAAGCGGGGGAAGGTCTCATGTAGATCAGCCAGAAATACCTCATATTCTTTTCCGGGGTCATAGTGGGTAGGGTGCTCCGGTTTGAGGTAGAAGATCATCAAATTCTTGCCCTTAGGAGCAAAATCAGGCCAAATCAGAGAGGTATCTATCCAGAGACCGCTCCTTCTGGTATCAATAGTATAAAGCCCTCCTGGCCAGTCGCATAGTGGCCCGTTACTCGTTATCCAGAACTCAAACCCCGCCAACGGCTTGAGCTTTCTAACCTCCTCGAGGTAACCCCGTTCGAAATTCTGTTCCCCAGCCAGTTCCACAGTCTTCCTGGGACCAATATTGCTTACCACTGCCCTGGCTTCAATCTGAAATTCACCATCAGGCCCCTTGGCCTCGACTCTCTCAGCTACTCCGTCCCGAACAATTATTCTCCGAACCTTTACCTGGGGCAGAATCTCTCCTCCATTGTCTGTGACCACCTTGGCCAGGGAGTCAACGATGGGCTTGGTGCCATTCTCAGGAATGAGTTTCTGTGTGCCAGCGAGTTTGCTGGCGAGGTTTGAAAACTGTCTGATCATCTCGCCAGCAGCAATCTCATGTAAATTCGGGCCCAGTTGCTGGACACACAGGGTGTTCAGAATCTTATAAATAGTTCTGTTGTCCGTCACCCCCAGTAGCCATTCGCTGAAGGTAATGTCATCAGGAGGCTCATCGCCACTGAAACAGCGTTTGAGAGCCGTGAGCACCCTTTCTTCCTCTGCCTTGTCTCTGCTGGTCAAAGAAACCAAGCGCAGCAACGTCCCTCCAGCCACTCCTTCAGCCGGCATCTCATAGTCCTTCCCGCCAATTCGCCATTTAGGGGGGGGTTTTGTCCTCATCTCAAAGTCTATCTTGCCCTGGACATCTTTCAGAGTGACAAGAGGCGGGTCTTTCTCCCCATACATGAGATAATGAGCACCAAGCTTAATCTTGTAGCCTTTGTAATCTACCCAGGTATATCGCCCACCCAAAATGGGCATTTTCTCTATCACTACCGCCTTATATCCGGCATAGCTCAGCCTGGCGGCAGCGCATAAACCGCCGATGCCTGAACCTATCACTGCCACGTCGCAACTCTTCCTGTTCATCCTATGCCTCCTCGATGGCATCCGTAGGGCAGTAATCGAGACACTCCAGGCAATTGTTACATAAGTCCCGGTCGACCTGGCACTGGAAGTTATCGCAGGAAACAGAGAGCGCATAGGTGGGACAAGATATAACGCAAGTACCACAACCAATACACTTTAACTGGCTGATATTGATCAAACCTGCCTAGCCCCACTAAGTTCCAACTTTGCTTGGAAATTCCTTAAACTCGAAGCTGCTTTCCAAACAGCTCTCGTTTTTGGATTTATAGTTACTCGTGACGAATTTAACACTAACAATTTAGCTCACCAAGGAAACTTTGTCAATAAATGTAGCGAACTGAATGATTTAGACGGTCCACATCATACTGTCTTACAAAGTCATCCTCCCTTTAAGGACGAGGATTAGGTTGAGGGTGAGTTCTCCCTTTCGCTGGGGGAGTGAGGGTCGTAACAAGTTTTGCTGTTAATGATAGTATGTAATGACACAGCAAATTAAGAAAAATGTCTGCTTTCCCCTAATAGAATTTTACTTTGGAAAGCCTGAGAGCCCTTGTTCTAAATAACTTCTTGCGATACTTGAGAATCTCCTGTTATACTGAAGCCACAGATCTCGAGTCAATGTTCAAGGCCATACATTATGTTACATGCAATTTTTGTTATGCGGAATTGTACATGCAGAGAGCATTTGTGGGCAAACAACTACGCGAAGGTAAAAAAAATTAAATGAACCAAAGCCTCTATCCTTTCAAAAGAAGTTGTATTCATAACGTCAGGGTAGAATCATCACTTATAAGCCCGAAAGACGGATTACGGGAAGGGTTAGTCCTACCTAGAGAATGGATGAAGCTAGCTGATATAGCACCCTACGAAAGAGTTATTGTAACTAGGCTTGGAGGAGATAATTGGAAAAATAGGATGTACACATGGGTTATACCTGGGAATGACGTAGAGGCAAGAGGATCCATTGGTCACTTGTTGGCAAGAGGAGACGAATGCTGCATCATATCAGGAACATATCTCAACCAAGAGCAGTACGACTCATATTGTCCCGGCGAATTACCAATCCCAGCTATAGACATTAGGTTTGATCCTGATAGAGGAATAGGATACAACGATATCTCCCTGGCAAAGAAAGTCCTGGAATATAACCCAGCTGTCCAACAATTTCAGTGCACTGAAAAAGATATTCTCGAGCAAAGAACGAAGCTCCCAAGGATAATGCTATCAAATTTGGTAACAGGGCTAGGAGTATCAGCAATTGAAAGACGCTGTATTGAAATGAATGCAGAATTACCTGCAGACATTATGAAACAAGCAGGCATGGTGAGAAATCAGACCATTTTTGTTTACAATGCCAGCCGTGGAGGCGTGTCTGCCCCAAGTTATGTTGTTCCAAATACACGTGATAAGAATATCGTAATTTCGGGAGCGTTATCAGGTGTCGCAGGCGTAGGCGATGAGATTTCCGAAGCAGCATTCGTCATAACATACGGGATAAGAACGCCTATAATATTTGACGCAAAGACCGAGACAAGATATCCGGTGGCATAAACATCGTGATGACCATCACCCCAATCAATCTCTACATAGATGCGCCCCATGAAATTTAGCTCCAATCCCCTGATTGACTCTCAACAAAAATCATGCCTAACATTGACTTGTTTCGGACAGAAGTAATAAAATCAGCTCAGAAAGCGAACGTAAAGCAACTGAAAGGTGCAAGGCCTCATTAAGCACAGCAGAAAGGAGCGTACATCATGAGCATGGCGCTAGAAGGTATACGGGTTCTGGAATGGGGACACTGGCATCAGGGCCCACTGGCTGCAAGGATTTTGGGAGACCTTGGAGCTGAGGTAGTCAAAATAGAGGAAAGAGTCGGGGGAGATCCGATGCGGGGGCTCGGCCGTATCATGGGTGCAACCACGGGTATACATGGACGTAATTGCGTCTTTGAACACCACAACCGTAATAAGAAATCTATCACTCTAGACCTGACAAAAGAGAGTGGTAAGGAAATCTTATACAAGTTAGTGGAGAAATCAGATGTCTTTATCCAAAACATGCGTAAGGGTGTTGCTGAGAGGCTAGAGATGGACTACGAAACACTTTCCCAATACAACCCTCGCTTGATATACGCTACAGGCTCAGGCTGGGGGCCCAAAGGCCCTATCAGCAATATCCCTTCTTATGACCTAGTTGGGCAGGCCAGATCAGGCATAATGACCGTCGCTGTCGAGCCTGGAATGCCCCCCATGCCACTCCGAGGTGGTGTGGGCGACCAGATGGGAGGCATAATGACTGCCTTTGCTATAGTGGTGGCTTTGCTGGTGCGGGAGCGGCAGGGGATAAGCCAGGAGGTAGAGGCTTCCCTGCTGGGCTCCTTGACCCACCTATTGAGTGTGAACCTCGAATACAGGCTCGCCATGGGACATGAATTTGCACCCTTTGTCAGAGCCAGAGCAGGCAACCCACTCTGGAACCATTACAAATGTAAGGATGACAGGTGGATAATGCTGGCCATGGCTCAATCTGACAGACATTGGCCTGGAGTATGCAAGGCATTGGGTCTGGAACATTTGGAGAAAGACCCCAAGTTTAGCACTATGGAAGAACGAGGACAGAATGCCGCCGAGTTAGTCTCCATCATGGACGCCGTCTTTGCTACCAAGACCGGGGCAGAATGGCTTGAAATTCTGAGGAACAGCGGAGACCTCGTCTTTGAGGCAGTCCACACCATGTCCGATGTGGCAGAGGATCCACAGATGAGGGCCAATGACTACATCATAGACTACGAGCATCCGGCCCTGGGAAGAATATCCATCACTGGCTTTCCCATGCATTTCAGCCAGACCCCGGAATCGGTCAGGATGCCAGCGCCGGAGTTTGGAGAACACACCGAGGAAGTGCTTCAAAACACCTTAGGCTTCACCTGGGAAGAACTCACCAAGCTGAAGGACGAAGAGGTGATTTAAGGCAAGGCTTCGTTACCAAATAAGCCAGCACCTATTGACTCGCCCAGGGCGTAGGTGTAAAATTAATTTAGGGAGTGAACCATACATAGGTTGAAGGAGGTAATAGCTATGAGATAAATGCCAAAAGATAAGTTCATGAGACAGAGTGTTATGAAAAATATTCGGAGGGAAAGGAGAAAACTATGTTAAAACGTTGGATAATAGTCGGTGTAGCTCTGGTAGTCTTGTTATCCTTGCTTCCTGCTTGCGTTCAGCAAGGTACACCCACTCCTACACCTACTCCTACACCCACACCTACTCCCACCGAGCCCGTGAAGATTTGCGGCACAACAGCATGGACTGGCCCTATGGGAATGTCAGGCGCAATGGGCGACACAACTATAAGTTTAGTGGAGTACCAGGTGAATACAATTGGGGGAGGCTTACTGGGTGGAAGACAACTCGACATCATTCCATGCGACAGTGCTTCCACTACGGCAGGATGCGTAGCTTGTGCTAGAAAAGCGCTCTACGAGGATAACGCCACAGCCATGGTCTGGGGAGGTTTTTCGGCGGCCGACGCTAATGCCATATCCGGCTTCTGCGAAGAGAACAAACTGCCGTATTTCCTTTGGGGTGCCTTACCCCAGCAGCTCTGCGATCTGAAGTACACCGTGCGGTGTACGCAAGCGATGCCCAGCATGATGCTGATTGCCGATGACATAATCAAGCTGTTCAATCCCAAGACGGTAGCCTGCCTGGCACTTGATACCACTGATGGCCACCTCTACACAGAGGGCTGGATAGATAAATTCAAAGCCGCCGGGGCAACGGTCGTCTATGATGAATATGCCCCACCGGACACAACTGATTACACCCCTTATCTCACCAAGATCAAGAGCCTCAACCCGGACGTGCTAACGATCATATCAACCAATGAAGGCTACTTAGCCCTAGCCAAAGAGATGGCCGGGCTGGGTGGATTGGGCAACACCAAGGTGCTGTGCGACCCTCCGGCTGAGAGCGCGATGTCTGAAGAGGGAGCTCAGGGCTGGTACTACTGGTGCCTGTGGTATGTCGGGGCCGACACACCTGGAGGTAAGAAACTCGAGGCGGATTACGAAGCTAATTTTGGTGGGCCAGTCTACGTTAGCTTGATTGCGTTCTACTACAACTGCGTGTGGACAGCCATAAAGGCCATTGAGCTGGCAGGCACTACCGACCGGGTA
The DNA here is from genome assembly GCA_034414335.1 of Dehalococcoidia bacterium. Classification (GTDB taxonomy): domain Bacteria; phylum Chloroflexota; class Dehalococcoidia; order GIF9; family AB-539-J10; genus RBG-13-51-36. Next base: position 19,342 of record DAOUMB010000138.1, on the reverse strand, counting down.
AAGGTCGCTGAAGCAGCTCGCTCCGGAAATCTCGAGTGGGAGGCGCCCTCAGGGACTCTCCAAATCAATACCTGCGGGGAGCCGGGTACTATGCCCCCCTTTATTGTAAGAATTCAAGACAAAAAAGTTGTCCCAGTTCAAATACCGGAGTAGCGACGTTCAGCCTGATGTGAGATAACACTACGCTTCTGAACAGCACAGATAACCCGCTTCTTTTGAGGCAGCAGTGTAGAGTCAGCCTAGGGAGCGAAGAAGGGGATGATAGGTTTGTGATTTGAGGAGCAGGTCCTGGGGCCAACCCAGGACCTGCGATTGGTTTACGCATAGAGACGGTTCTTAGATAGACTATTAACGGAAATATTCGGAGCGGAGGAATGAAGCGATGCTAAACCGCTGGATAATATTCGGCTTAACTTTAATATGCGCATTATCACTCCTAACAGGTTGCGCTCCCGAAGTCATACCCACACCCACCCCTACACCCACCGGACCCGTGAAGATCGCCGGTATAACGGCGTGGAGTGGCCCGGCAGGGATGTCAGGTGCGATGGGCGACGTTTGCATGAATCTGGTTGAATACCAGGTGAATGATCTGATGGGGGGCATCCTGGGTGGAAGAGAGCTCGACCTCATTGGCTGTGACAGTCGTTCTACCACGGCGGGGTGTATAGCTGCTGCCAATAAAGCACTCTACGAGGATAACGTGGCAGCTATAGTCTGGGGGGGGTTCACGGGAGCTGACGCTCTTGCCATCATCGACTTCTCTGAAGAGAACGAGCTGCCATATTTCTTCTGGGGTGGCCTACCCGCGAACATCTGCGATAAGAAGTTCTGCGTGCGGAATTCGCATTCGCTAGAAAGCATAACAGCTTTTGCCGATGATTATATTAAACTGTTTCACCCGAAAACAGTAGCCTGCCTTGCCTATGATACGGCGGATGCGCATGCCTATATGAATGGCTGGATAGGCAGGTACAAAGACTCCGGCGCAGAAATTATCTATGAGGAGTACAATCCCCCAGCTACCACCGATTTCACCTCCTACCTCACTACGATCAAGCACCTCAACCCAGATGTGTTAATGCTCATACAAAGCAACGAAGGCTACGTGTCCATGGCCAAACAGGTAGTCGGGCTGGGCGGATTGGGGGACATTACGGTGGTGTGCGACCCTCCGGTTGAGACCGCCATGTCTGAAGAGGGAGCTCAGGGCTGGTACGCCTATGTATTCTGGTATCCTGGATTCCCATACTCAGGGACCGAGAAATTTGAGGAGGATTACAAAGCTCTCTACGGCGTGACACCCACTGTTAGCTATCTTGCGCTCTACTACGATTGCCTGTGGCCAGCCATAAATGCTATAGAGCTGGCAGGTACTGATGACCGGGTAAAGGTGGCTGAGGCAGCTCGCTCCGGAAATCTCGAGTTTGAGTCACCCACAGAGTTTCGCCACTACGACACATGCGGGGAACCAGGTCACCTAGCCGGCTTCTATGTGCAAATTAAAGATAAGAAGATTGTTCCAGTTCAAGTACCAGAATAGTGATGTCCGTCCTGATGTAAGATAGCACTGCACATCCGACTGGTACAGATAGCCTGCTTAGTTCGCGGCGGCAGTATAAAGCCAGCTTGGAAAGCGAACAAGAGAGGACTAAAGGGGAGTTATTTTGAGTTAGGGATCAAGATGTCGCAGACAATAAAGGCCGGTGATTACCCTGCCACAGAGACGGTTCTTAGATTGACTATTATGGAAGATATTCGGGGGGAAGGAGGAAGCCATGTTAAAACGTTGGATAATAGTCAGTGTAGCTTTGATATTCGTACTGTCTCTCCTACCGGCTTGCGTTGAGGAAGCTACACCTACGCCCACACCTACACCCACCGGACCCGTGAAGATCGCCGGTATAACAGCATGGAGTGGCCCTGCAGGAATGGCAGGCGCGTTAGGCGACACATGTATAAGTTTAGTGGAGTACCAGGTGAATGAAATTGGGGGAGGCTTACTGGGTGGAAGACAACTCGATATCATTCCATGCGACAGTGGTTCCACTACGGCAGGATGCGTAGCTTGCGCTAGACAAGCGCTCTATGAGAATGACGTCTCAGCCGCGTGCTGGGGAGGTTTTACGGCAGCCGACGCTAATGCCATAGTCGACTTCTCCGAAGAGAACGAACTACCCTATTTCTTTTGGGGCGGCATACCCTTAGATATCTGCGATAAGAAGTTCTGTGCCCGGAATACGCTTGCCATGGACAGCATGATGACCATTGCCGATGATACGATGAAGCTGTTCAACCCCAAGACGGTAGCTGGCCTTGCCTATGATACTGCGGACGCGCGCGCCTATATGTCCGGCTGGTTAGAGAGGTTTGAAGCCGCCGGGGTAGATGTTCTCTACGAGGAATACTATCCTCCAGCTACTACCGATTTCTCCGCCTACCTCACCACGATCAAGAGCCTCAACCCGGATGTGCTAATGCTTATATCCCAACAAGAAGGCTATGTGGCCATAGCCAAACAGATAGTTGGGCTGGGCGGATTAGGTGACACTAAGATAATGTGCGACCCCCCGGCTGAGACCGCGATGTCTGAACAGGGTGCTCAGGGCTGGTACGTTCGGGCGTTGTGGTACCCCGGGCTCGACACGCCTGGAGGCAAGAAACTCGAGTTGGATTACTACGCTCTCTATGGTGCTGAAATCTCCGTTACCTTGATAGTGTTCTTCTACAACTGCGTGTGGTCAGCCATAAATGCCATTGAACTGGCAGGCACTACTGACCGGGTGAAGGTCGCTGAGGCAACTCGCTCGGGAAAGCTCGAGTGGGAGGCACCCGTAGGGACTCTCCACTTCACTACATGCGGGGAGCCAGGCTATATACGCCCCCTCTTTGCACAAATTCAAGACAAGAGACTGGCCCCGGTTCAAGTACCGGAATAGCGACCTTCGGCCTGATGTGAGAGGACACTGCCCTTCTGAACAGGGATAGATAGGCTGTTTTTCTTCAAGACGAAAGCGTGAAGTCACCCAAGAAGCACCAAAGAGGGACTGAAAGCGGGAGTAGTTTTGAGCTGAAGGTCAAGACGCCTGCGCGGATTGATGACCTGTAGCTGGCCTGTTATAATAAGTCGCTTGTAGTTTGCTGGTAAACAGGAGGTAAAAATGAGCGAGAAATTGAAGGGCAAGGCAGCGGTGGTTACAGGAGCCGGCCGAGGAATCGGCAGGGCTGTAGCAGAGGCACTTGCTGAAGAAGGGGTTAGCGTTGTGGTTAATGACCCAGGCGTTGAGCGAAGCGGCGCGGGCGGCAGCACCTCTATAGCCGATGAAGCAGCTGCGGAGATCAGGAAGAAGGGCCACAAGGCAATAGCTAACTACGATTCCGTTGCTGATTTTAATGCCTCCAAGAATATCATAGATAGCTGCGTAAAGGAGTTTGGCAAGATAGACATCCTGGTCACCCCGGCTGGCGTATTGCGAGACCGAATGCTACATAATATGTCCGAGGAGGAGTGGGATGTGGTGGTGGATGTCCACCTAAAGGGGACCTTCAACTGCATGCGGCATGCCTCTCCTTACATGAGAGAGCAGAGGTGGGGAAGAATCATAACCTTTGCATCTCAGGGTTGGCTCGGCAATGTAGGTCAAGCTAATTACTCAGCGGCAAAGGGTGGAATCGTGAGCCTTACCCGGACGGCAGCCCTGGAACTTGGAAGACGAGGCATAACCGTCAACGCTATTCTCCCTGGAGCCAGGACAAGGATGACTATGGACCCCACCGTAGTAGCCGGAATAAAGCAGAAATTCGAAGCCGGCCTTATGTCCAAAGAACACTATGAAGCATTCATGGGCATGCCCGGGCCGGAATATGTGGCTCCTGTAGTTCTGTATCTATGCACCGATGAGGCAGCAAATGTGAATGGCAAGGTAATCAGTGCCCATGGCGGCTCCGTATCCCTCTTCTCCGAGCCCCAGGAAATCAAGAGCATCAATAAAGAAGGCATGTGGACCCTTGAGGAGCTAATAGAGATAATGCCCAGGGAGATAACCAAAGGACTCGTTAACCCTTCGCCGCCCCAAGAGGGTTAATAGGGTTAATAGGAATTAAGACCTTACCCTCCTAATTCCAACAAGCCAAAACTTATATATCTTACTAACAGCTTTTGCAGTTCTTCTGGAACAGGCATATTTATCCTCTTATCAAACTGTTAATTGTTGTAATCTCTTTACTCATTTTGTCAAGCCTAGGGGACCAAATCCTCGTCTAACAGGCAATATGGATTACGCAGAGTAATGAACCTAGCCATCTTGTAGCGATAGTTATACTTGGCCTTAAGCCAGCCCCATATCCCCTGGGGCATGCGTACGATTGTCACTACCAACAGTACAGTGAATATGATATAGCGGATACCCTCAATGTGCGCCACTGGTAGCTTAGTCAACAACTGCGGTACGATGACTACAAAGAGGCTTCCCACTATTGGCCCTCCTAGCGTGCCCGCACCACCAACCAGCACCGCAAATGCAGTATCAAAGAGCATTGCAAAGCCGAATAAGCTTGGGTCTATGAACCTCAGGAAGTGAGCATATAGCCATCCCGCAGTAGCGGCAAGGAGCCCTGTGGTTACAAATCCAATCATCTTATATTTAAGAGGGTTGATACCCTGCGAATTCGCCAGGTCCTCGTTGTCCCGAACAGCAATCATGCCTCGGCCAACGCGAGAATTAACCAGACGGTAAACAACATAAAGGCAAATCAGTAGCACGACCAGCGCCAGGTAGTAATACTTAAGGGTGGTTGAAAACTCCAGTCCCATGATGCTGGGGATGGGAAGCCTTCCGAGCCCGCTTGAGCCCCCAGTAATGCTAGACGCACTTGTGGCCGTGCCTCCGCAAATTCCCAGGAAAGCCACCATAACCAGGATGAAATAGACCCCCTTGAGCCTGAGGGCAATAGAGCCAATTGCTAAGCTAATCAACACTACTGCCCCGAGGGCAGCGATAAGACCAATCCATTCCGAAAGGCCTGCCTTAATGGTAAGCAAAGCTGTGACATAGCCTGCCACACCAAACATAGCCGTGTAGCCTAGGTTCAGCAGGCCCAAATACCCTAGACAGATATTTAGAGACATAGCCAGTATTATGTATATGAGGATAATCACACATAAATAACGCCAATATGGGTTCAATAGGAAAGGTAGCCCTATGGCCAGACCAAGCAAAACCAGCATTCCTATCAGAGAATACGTCCTCAGATTTAGCTCAATGTCCATCTATTCCAGTTCCTCGCGCCCGAACAGACCTCGAGGCCTGACTACCAGGATAATTATAATCAAGACAAACGTAGCTACCGGCGTCCACGAAGCATTCACAAAGCCCCCAAAGAATGCTTCAAACAACCCCAGGAGAAATCCCCCGAGAACCGCACCCAGGATACTACCCAGACCACCTAGCAGAACTACCACCAGAGCCTTAAATAGAGCAGTTAAGCCCATAGCTGGAGAGACCGCGAATAGAGGGCCGATAAGACCTCCAGCAGCACCAGCTAGTGCCGCAGAGAGGCCCAGTGCGAATAAATGCATCCACCCAGTATTTACACCTACTAGTTCGGCAGAGTCCTCATTCTGGGTAGTTGCTCGCAATGCTTTGCCGATCTTTACCCTCTGCAAAAAGAAATACAAAGCAGCCGTCAAGGCCACGGCTGCCACAAAAGTCAACAGCCTCTGCTCAGTGAAGCTTACTCCCGCTATGGAGTATGTGACGTAATTATAGGGCGTATTAATCAGACGAACCTTTCCAGGCCAGGCTAATAAGGCAACACTCTCTAGTAAGAAGGCTATGGCTAGCGTCGAAAGTATGGGGGCTAAATAGCCCTTGCCGTGCAGAGGCTTAATTCCCGCCAGATGAACTAGGGCCCCGACCCCGAACATAGAAGGTATCGTTAGAAGAACGGCAGGCCAATAGCCAAGTCCGGCGAGCTCAGCAAAGGAAAAAACAAAGTAGGCACCCAACATATAGAAGTGGCCATGAGCAATGTTAAGTAACTTCAGAACGCCCAAGCTCAGGGTGAAGCCAACAGCCAGCAAAACGTAGATACTGCCCAAGCTCACGCCGTTCACAAACTGCTGTAAGACCAGTGAGCTCATATCATTAAACTCCTAGGTATGCCTCCTTAACTGCCTTGTTTTCTAACAGTGCAGAGGCACTGTCTTCCAAAATCACTTCCCCACTCTGGAGCACATAGCCCCTATCGGCTATCTCAAGAGCCATCTTTACATTTTGCTCCACCATCAATATATTAAGGCCCTGGTTTTTGTGGAGGCCTTCAATGGTTTGAGCGAGATTTTTCACCAGCAGAGGCGATAACCCTTGCGATGGCTCATCCAGAAGAAGCAGCTTCGGTCTGCCCATCAGACCTCGGCCTATAGCCAGCATCTGTTGCTCCCCCCCACTTAGAGTCCCAGCCTTCTGCCGCCTGCGATGCTCCAGAACAGGAAATATCCCATATACTTGTTCAAGCGTCTGGCGGATGACCGCCTCGTCTTTGAAAATATAAGCCCCCATCTCCAGGTTCTCAAGGACAGTCATCTCAGGAAACACCCCCCTGCCTTCAGGTATATGTATGACCCCCAGACTAGCTATGGAATGTCCCGGCATGCCAGCTATGTCGCGCCCCATGAACTCTATGGTACCCCGGTCCGGCTCGAGCAGCCCTGATATTGTCTTCATCAGAGTTGTCTTGCCAGCTCCATTGGCTCCGATGACAGCAACCACCTCACCTTCAGCCACAGAAATCCTTACCCTTCTAAGAGCGCACATCGGTCCGTAGTAGACATATAGGTCCTTGATCTCCAGCATCCTAATCCCCACTCCTAATAATCACTCTCCTAGTCCGCAATGCATGCCTAATGTCAGCCAGCGCCCATATAGGCCCTGACCACATCTTCATTGGCTCGCACCTCCTCCGGTCTGCCCTCTGCAATCTCGCTACCATGGTCCACGACCACGATTCGATCACAGACAGTCATGATAACTCGCATATCATGGTCAACCAAAAGCACGCTTGCCCCGTTATCTTTAAGCCGCTGCATCAAAGCAATCAATCTGCGTCCCTCTTCCAGGCTTAAGCCAGACGCTGGCTCATCCAATAAAAGCAGTCTAGGCTTTGAGACAACAGCCATAGCTACGGATAGAGCCCGCTGGTGACCTGCACTCATGATTCCCGCAAATTCGTGAAAGTGCCCCTGCAATCCCACAAACTCGAGTGCCTCCATTGCCATAACCTGTATTGACTGTCTCTCTTTTGTTGTCTTTCGCGGCCGAAATACGGCATCTATGGTACCGCTTCTCCCTTGCATATGAGAGGCGTAAAGCACGTTTTCAAGAGCTGTTAGCGAAGGAAAGAGCTTGGTGCGCTGATAGGTACGAACAATGCCCTTTTGGGCAATCTCCCAGGGTTTTTTTCCCTGTATCTCTTCCCCATTGTAAATGATCTTGCCCTCTGTTGGCTTATGGTAGCCGGCAATAATGTTAATACAGGTTGTCTTACCTGAGCCATTGGGGCCGATGAGACCTAGTATTTCTCGCTCAGCAACGGTGAAGCTGAACCCATTAACAGCTCTTAGCCCTCCGAAGTCCTTAACTAGATCTCTAACTTCTAGAAGCATTCCTGATAATTGCGCAAGTATAATCCTTCCCTGCTAAATTTGGCAACCCCCCAATTTTGTCCGCTCTGGCGGCTGAAGGACTGTGCCCCTGTTTGCTTAAATATTATACTCCTCCACTTTCTGCTTGTAATCACTTTCCTTCCCTGTGGTCCTCATGGTAATTGATGAACTTGTTAATTGCATTGGCTGCTCGGCCAATCGATGGATAAAGTGGGAGCTTAGCTTCAATGCAGCTTCGCTGCCATTTTTCAGTCTCCTCACAACCTTCAGCTGAAGAAACTACTGAGTGTAACACCATAGCCACAGGCCTAGCACATTCACTGGCAGCACTTACATAAGCCGCCCTCCGAGCTTTCATCGAAGCTATATGAATCTGTGGAGAAGGACCGGTGTACACCCCCAAATGCAAGACCAACAGGTCGACTCCCTCCCAGCTGGCAAGGATTTTTATGCTTTCAGCAAATTTTTTGGCATCCCAGAAGGATGACTGGGAATCTAAAGGATTTCCCAACATGCTGCCTGCTTCAGGCGTAAGCTCCCTCAGCTTAGCTAGCAACTGCGCTGGAAGTTTCGGAATGTGCAGTCCTGCCTTCTCACATTCATCAGCAATGTGAATACTTGCCCCACCACCAACCCCAAGAACACCCACGTTCCGCCCTTTCGGAGGGGACATGAATAAGAATAACAGAATAACGTCAATCAGTTCATCCATGCTGTAGACCCTGATTACCCCGGTCTGCTTGAAAATAGCATCCCATATTACATTCTTTCCCGCCAGGGATCCTGTATGAGATGCCGCCGTCCTAATTCCAACTTCAGTGAACCCTCCCTTGTATATTATCACAGGCTTTACCTCTACAGCCGTCTTAAGCGCTTTCAGAAATCTTTGTCCATCCTTCACACCTTCAATATAGCCTGCTATTACCTCTGTATCAGGGTCCTGGGCAAAATACTCCAGGAAATCGCTCTCATTTAGATCACAGGCATTTCCGTAGCTTACCGCCTTGCTGAAGCGAACTCCTTTGGATGCTGCCTCCCGAATTGTATAGAAGTAACCCCCACCGCTCTGCGAGATGAAGCCAACCTTTCCACACTCCTTAGGAAGTCCTAAACCGGAAGATATCTTGGTTTTCGGGCAGTATATCCCGAAACAATTTGGGCCGAGTATCCTAACTCCTCCACTCCTGGCAATCTCTGTAATCTCATTTTCTAACCTCCTCCCTTCTTCAGTTCCAACCTCACTGAATCCAGCTGTAATGAAAAAGACAGTCTTCACCCGTTTTTTTACACACTCTTCCATTACCTTAGGAGCAGCAGAAGCTGGAATTGCTACTACGGCATAATCAACCGGCCCTGGGATTTCCTTAAGGCCTGGATATACCTTCAAACTCCCCCATTCTCCCCCCTTCGGATTGACAGGGTAAATTTTCCCATCGAATTCGAATTCAAAGAAAGGACTAAGCAGCGCACTCGCTGTGGGACTAGCCGGGTCGCTCGGAAACCCAATGATTGCAACTGACCTGGGATGGAAAATACATTCCAGGCTCCCTGCATCTACCTTAGTCGGCATCAATCTCCTGAAGAATTGCTTTTATTATAGCGAAGGATTCTCACTTTGACGAGGCTAATATTCGTCCAAATATAACAACTTCAGGTCTAAACCCCAGCATGGAGCAATTTACAAGCACTACACATGCTGGGACACAAATTAGGTTCCAATGCTCAATTTTGGGGCGAAGCCACCTTTGCTCCATTTCAATAGCTTCAGATTGGCGCAGAGCTCCCTCAGTGGCAAGGGATATTACCTTTGCTTCGGAATCCCCGCTTTAGCCCAAGCGGCGGATGCTAACGCCCAACTATGGCAATAGTGGCGGTGGTTCCCTCGCAGGGTAAACCACCTATGTTGTGAGACAGCCCCAGCTTGGGGTCCTTGAGTTGACGGGCTCCAGCCCTGCCCCGAAGCTGATTGTATGATTCGTAAATCATTCTAAGCCCGCTGGCGCCCTGGGGATGTCCGAAGCACTTTAGCCCTCCATCCGAGTTCACAGGCATCTCCCCCTCCAGAGTAAAAGCACCAGCATCAATATATTCCTTGGCTCTACCCCGGGGGCAGAGGCCCAAATCTTCGTAGGTAATGAGTTCGGTAATAGTAAAACAGTCGTGAACCTCAGCTAGGCTCAACTCCTTAAAAGGCTCCTTGATTCCTACCTGCTCGTATACTTGTTCGGCCGCACTCACAGTTTCATCGTAGTGCACAAAATCGTAGTCCCGCCTTATCCGATTTGTGCCTGGATTAGCAGCCACCCCCATACCTTTGACCAAGACATAATCATCCCGGAAGCTCTTTGCCATATCAGCCCTGGTGAGAATAGCAGCAGCAGCTCCATCTGTTCGAGGGCAGCAATCATAAAGGCCAAGCGGCCAAGCAAGTATAGGTGCGTTTAATGCCTCCTCAATAGTTATCTCTCGATGAAGCTGGGCCTTGGGGGATAATACGCCGTTATGATGATTCTTGACCGCGATCTTAGCGAGGGTCTCTCGGCCTATTCCGTATTTGTAAAAATATCTTACAGCGGTTAGGGCAAAATCGCCCGCCGAGCTATGCCCAAAGCGGAACACTGGATTCACGCCAGAGAACCATTCAGGCAAGATGTTCATGCCAAAATCCTTGAGTTTTTCGAAACCGAGGGCCAAAACTAGATCGTACATGCCCGAGGCCACTCCAAAACAGGCATTTCTGAAGGCATCCATGCCGGTGCCACATCCATTCTCCACCCTGGTAACAGGGATATATCTCAGCTTCAAGGGACGTGACAGACCACACCCGGACCCAGCAGATAAGAGGGTCCCCAGCCAAGCGGCTTGAATATCCTTGGGTTCTATTCCCGCATCCTCAAAGGCTTCATAGGCTGCCTCGACAATCAAATCCTCGCCGCCTTTGTCCCAACGATCTCCAAAGTAGGTGCACCCCATCCCCACGATAGCAACCTTATCTTTGATGGCCTCCATCACTGCCTCCTTTTCATATTAGATTCAATTACTCGCTCACCTTGCGAAAGATTAGCGCCCTTCCTCTATATCAAGGGTTTGCATTTCCAGAAATAGCTATGCAGGCCTGCGTTCTCAACATCAAGCAACTTCCTAAATATCATCTCTACTGGCATGTCAATAGCCACCTTCTCTGGTTCACAATCTGCCATGACGCAAACCATCCTTCCACCACCCTCAAAATCTACTACACAGCGTACCGTCGGTGGGTTAACAGACGGAGCCATGTTATCTATCGTATAGGTGAAAATGCTACCTTTCTTGTCAGAGAACACAACATCTTCAAAATTGTCCTTGCTGCCGCAATAGGCACAAATTCGTTGCTTGGGGAATTGAACCTCACCGCAGTTGTGACACCTACTACCATGAAGGCTGAGAATCTCAGCCCTCGACCTCCAGAGGACAGGCACAAACATATCATCTTTCGGGTGAGGAGTCACCTCACTTGTTATCAGGTGTCGAATCCTTTGATATGCTCCGTAATTAGGAAGCATTGCCTTGTGGGCAAGAAAATGATTTATTGCTCTCCTGTCTTTGAGTTTTGCTATTGTATCAGAAAGCTTGAAGGAAAAAACATCGCATCCATCACCATAGTTGGCCAAAAGTATTCTATCCCCGGCTTTTGAGGCCTCTAGCGCGGCCATAAATATCATGGGGGCAAAAGCACAGCCAGTATTTCCCACTCGGTCAAAAAGAGGGTCTTGAACTTGAGTCTTAGGGTCGAAGGTCAGAAGACGAACCAGATCTCTATGGCCTCTCGAATCTGGGCCGTAAATGGCAACCTTGGCAAAATCCTTGGGCTTGAGCCCATATTTGCTCATGAATTGGGAGACCCCCTCCTGGACGATTCTAGTGTATCCTTCCTGCCGCACAAACCTAGTTTCCCATGACCTCACAAAAGTATCGTCGTCCATCCTCCATTGGTCCATAAATTCATCTGAGTAGGTAAAACTCCCCTCAATTTCCGCAGCTACGTTTTCACTGCCAACTAATAGGGCAGCTGCTCCGGCGCCAAAGACCTGCTCCAGTTCCGAGCCCGGGTTTCCCAAACGGCAATCTGTTGCCGTTACCAAAACCAATCTCGCAGATTTACTGTTGACGGCATCAATAGCCGCTCTCAAAGCATTCGTCCCCGCCCTCAGCGAGTTGGCAAAGTCAGCAACTGATACATTCGCTCTCAGGTCAGCAGCCATGGCCACCACACTGGCACATTGTTTCTCCCTATAGGGTGGGGTGGTAGAGGCGAAAAATAAAGCGTCTATTTTCTCCTTTTCTATTCCTCTGATACATTCCCTAGCAGCGGATACCGCCATTGTTATGCTATCCTCATCATAACTTGCTACTGCTTTTTCACCTCCCATTGAAGGCCTACCCATTGCCTTAGCAATTTCATCCCGACTTAACCTATAGAAAGGAATGTGAGCTCCATATGAAACTATACCAACCATTTCTCTCCTTCGTGATATTCAGTCAATTGGGTTGTCACTTTGCCGAATCTGCCTTAGGAACTTCCTGAAACTACCGACTCTCAAGCTAGTATCCAGATTATAACATTGACCAGCCTATCCCAGCCCTGATTGCCCTCTTATGAAAATTCGGAAATGAGCCCCACTCAAATCTTCTTCCCTAACTCTGGATCACCTGTAATTCACAGTGCCCAATATTCTTTGTCAATACAAAAAACACTGCAGGATAACATTATCATATGGATTTGTCAAACCAACGACTGGACTACAAGTTGCCTTAACGAAGCTTTTAGGGTATCATAGAAGGCTATTTCAGTAGAAAATATACTATCTACGGCAGCCGAGAGAAAGGGAAATTCGGACCGTTAAGAAGCATGGTTTTGAGCAACTTTAGAGTTTCAATGAATTAAAAAAGGAGGCCTTAAAATTGTCAGGAATAATTTCTTATGGTGCTTACGTACCCATTTACAGATTGAGCCGTGGTGAACTGGCCCGGGCCTGGGCTGGAGGACCGTCTAGTGGCGAGAGATCGGTGGCCAACTGGGATGAAGACAGCATCACCATGGGAGTAGCTGCGGCTCTGGATTGTCTCAAGGGCATTGACCACAAGCTCGTCGATAGCCTTTACTTCGCCTCAACCACATCGCCTTTTAAAGAAAGCCAGTGCTCAACAATACTGACCACCGCGACAAATATGCGTCGAGATGTCTTCAGCGGAGACTTCACCGATTCTCTGAGATCAGGGACGATCGCCCTCAGGGCAGCGATCGATGCCGTGAAGGCGGGCTCAGCCAAAAGAGCCCTCGTGGTAGCCTCCGATAGCCGCCTGGGGGAACCTAAGTCGGAGTATGAGCGGCTTTTTGGTGATGGCGCCGCTGCCATTATGGTTGGCGACACAGACGTTGTTGCCTCCATCGAGGGGGTTTATTCTCACTCTGATGAAATCTACGATAACTGGCGGAGAACGAAAGATGACATGGTCAAGATGTGGGAAGACCGCTTTGTCTTGACCAGGGGATATGAGCTCAACTTCAGAGAAGCTGTATCAGGGATTATGAACAAGTATGGACTCCAGGCGAAGGATTTCGCCAAGGCTGTTTATTACGCCCCCGATGAGAGAAGGCACAGAGAGATGGCCAAGGAGCTGGGCCTAGACAAGAGTCAGGTTCAAGAGCCTATGTTTGACCGTCTGGGGAATACCGGCTGTGCCTTTGCCCTGATGATGCTGGTGGCTGCCTTGGAGGAGGCCAAATCCGGCGACAAGATACTATTTGTTAATTATGGTAACGGAGCCGATGCCTTTATCCTTCAGGTAACTGACGAGATAGACAAGAGCCGGAACCACAGGGGAGTTAAGGGCCATCTGGCGTCAAAGATGCAACTTCCCAATTATGAAAGCTACATACGCTTCCGTGAGCTTATGCCTGTGGAGATGCAGAGGCGGCCCATGATTGTTAGCTCAGCCGTCCAATTGTGGAGGGGTCGAGAATGGATTTTGGGTGCCAATGCCTCCAGATGTCGCCGCTGTGGCAAGCATCAGTTCCCACCACAAAGGGTCTGCCTGGGATGCCAGTCGAAGGATGACTTCGACTTGGTCGACATCTCTGACTGGAAGGGGGAATTATTCACGTTCTCCAAAGACAATCTGGCTCTATGCCCTGACCCGCCCGTTATCACCTGCCTCGCCGATTATGAGAAGAAAGTCAGATTTTACGCCCGGATGACAGACCGTGACCCAGACAAGGTTGATGTTGGCATGCCAGTGGAGCTGACGTTCAGGAAGATCCATGAAGGGGCAGGCTTTCCTAATTACTTCTGGAAACCGAGCCCAATTAGATAATCAGATAAGGAGAGATTAAAAATGGGAAATCCAGCTGCGATAAGAGACAAAGTTGCTATTATTGGAATGGGGTGCACCAAGTTCGGTGAGAACTGGGATTGGAGCGCCGAGGATATGATGATTGATGCCACCTTTGAGGCCACTGAAGATGCTGGGATAGGACTGAAGGATATTGAGGCTGCCTGGGTTGGAACTCAACAAACAGGCATCAATGGATTATTACTGGCCCAGCCGTTAAAGCTCGGCCCTATACCTATTACCAGAGTTGAAAATGGCTGTGCCACCGGAATAGATACCATTAGGCAAGCAGTCCACGCAATTGCCTGTGGCCTATATGACATTGCGTTGTGCGTTGGGGTTGAGAAGCTCAAGGAGTCGGGATTCTCCGGTTTGCCTGAGTTCTTCTTCGACCCTGTCTACAACCAGGGCGCTACTGCGCCAGGGCGCTGGGCAATGGCTGCAACCAGATATTTTTCTAGCTACGGTCTGACTCCCGAAGAGGGAAAGACATGTCTGGCCAAGATCGCAGTCAAGAACCATCACAACGGTTCATTGCACCCCAAGGCTCACTTACGGAGGGAGATAACGCTCGAGCAGGCGCTGAGTGCTCCTATTATCGCCTGGCCACTAGGACTATTCGACTGCTGTGCTGTAACCGATGGGGCAGCTGCGGCTGTGGTCTGCCGAGCTGATATGGCTAAAAATTTCCGCGAGGATTATATCCTAATCAAGGGGATTGGGCTGGCCATGGGCCCGGGATGGGGCAAAGAGGATATTGATTTCAGCTATGACTTCATGCCTGAGACTACCAGGGCTGGCGAGCTGGCATATGAACAGGCAGGAATAACCAACCCCAGAAAGGAAATCAGCATATCCCAACAGCATGATTGCTTCACCATTGCCGAGATGATGGAGTATGAGGCACTCCAGTTCTCACCTCGAGGCCAAGCCAAGCAGGATATTGATGCTGGCACATTTGAACTGACCGGCGAGTTGCCGGTGAACACTGATGGTGGCTTAAAGTCCTTCGGCCATCCTATTGGCGCCACCGGAGTCAGGATGGTCTACGAGTGTTACAAACAGCTCCAGGGGAAGGCAGAACCGGCTCAGCGCCAATTAAAGAATGTCAAAATGGCGCTGGCAATGCCTCAATTTGGACATATTGGATTCCTAGGTCCTATTGTCTGCATTACTGCCCTGCCCTAATAAGAGAATATTGATTTCATCTACGGCCACATGCCTGAGACTGTCAGGGCTGGCGAGGTGGCATATGACATGCCGATAAACTGGGTTCTGCTTATCACATCTGCGCAGACTGAATATCCCTGCTTATCCCTCCCCGAAGCTGCTAAGTGCCAGAAGATGGCCGTTTACTTGTAGCCTCCAAGTCCTTAGTAAGCTCGTCCAATCCTAAACCTGCCAATGTCTTCCGATAAGGCCTGCCCGTCTTCAGATTCCAACCCATGGCTGCATAATAGGTGGCCAGGGCTGCATCAAAGTCAACAATGACGTCCGCGAACGGCCCCATGTTTGCCGGCCGTCTCACCCGGTCGGGCAATCGCAAGTCCTCAGGCTTTAGACCATCACGGATGTTATAGCACTGCCGAAGTGTGGCAATCCTTTGTCCCGCAGTAAGTACTTCGGATTCAGTGAAGTCCCATCCTGTCACTGCACACATGAACTCAACCACAGGATATGTTGTGTCGAGTATAGCCACGTAAGTGCAAAGCCCAGCGGAACTGTAGAAAAGGAAATACTCAGCACCCAAGGTATACATAGGCCCTTTAGCCAAGTAGTCCCCGTGCACTTCCAGCTTCGGGGTCTCCAGCACTGAGTAGGGTCCTATCACAGTGCCACGGTCTTGCGCTGCTGGCAAAGTGCCAATAGTGTGGCGACCGGGGTTAGCATCCATGTAAAGAACACCTCGGCCAGGGAAAGCCCGAGGGTCATGCATGGGTAATTCCGCACCATGAACGTGCACTGTGTATTCCTGAGTGCCCTTGCCGATTCTTTCTGCCGCTTTTTTCACTCCATCGGCAAGGACTGCACCAAACCCCTGCCTCCGAGCTATTTTCTCCAACATGTCCACTATCGCTGGACTATTGCCCCAGGTAAGTTCCACACCTTCCGTCTCGGTCTTTCCGATGATGCCATGCTCATAACACTCCATAGCGAAGGCAATAACTGAACCTGCAGATATCGTATCTAAACCAAAGCGGTTGCAGACATCGTTGCTTTTTATTATTGACTCTGGGTTTTCATTGAGGCACATCGTGCCTAAGGCAGCAATCGACTCATACTCAGGCCTATGAGACTTATCCACGGCGTATGGGCCGGACTTTATTTGGACTTTGCCGCCACAGCCTATCGCACAGCCGTAGCAAGTGTATCTCTTGATTTTATATTTGTTTATTTCGGAACCACTTATTTTGGCATGATTGGGCATCCCCTCCTCACCGATCAATTTCCAGTTTTTTATGCCGGGCAATCCTTGCTTAACAGATGGACTAGTATGAGCGCAAGTGCCTTCTGTGCTAAAGAGTTTATGTGCTGCGCTTCCTGAGGAAGTTCGAATGACGTCCCGTCGCAGTATAACAAGGCGCTTTGGGTCCGCCACCGGCACTTTCGCCTCGCCCGTTACTATAATTGCCTTGAGCCGCTTTGACCCCATAACCGCTCCCACCCCACCTCTAGCTGCTGCTCTTCCTCCATCGTGAATTACCGCCGCTATCAACGATCGCAATTCTCCTGCCGGACCTATGCAGGCAACCTCAGCTCTCGGAGAATTTAATTCTTGACGGAGAATTTCCTCCGTTTCAACCGTATCTTTGCCCCATATGCGCCTGGCATCTCTAAGTTCAGCCTTGCCGTTATTTATCCACAGGTAGACGGCTTTTGGAGCACAACCGGTCACAAAGATGCCATCATAGCCGGCTGCCTTCAGTCTCGGCCCAAAGCGTCCGCCAGCATTCGAGTCGCACCACGTTTCAGTCAGGGGGGACTTTGTTACTACCATAAATCTCCCAGTCCCAGGAGCTGCAGTTCCGGTTAATGGACCAGTGACAAAGCCAAGCCAGTTATCGGGGCTCAGAGGGTCTGCGTTAACCTTCATATGTTCGTAGAGGATCCGGATCCCCAGCCCAAGCCCTCCAATGAAGTCGCGGTATATTTGTTCTTCAGGGCTATACTCTCTGATAAATCCCGAGGTCAAGTCCACAAAAAGCAACTTACCCATGTAACCGCCTAGCATCTTACTACTCCCTTGTTATCTACTATTCAGCTGAAGCCTCTCTTGATTACAGACTCCCTCACCGAAATGGCGAAACCTTACCATTATGTCCTCTCTCGTATTCGCACAGGTATACTCATATTGTAGCGTTTTGAAAAATGCTCTCCATTCTACCACAAAGTGACAAAGCTAGTTTGCATATCAAGGGCAGCTTAAATTCCCCCACCCTTTCATGGTTAGAGTTTTACAAGCCGTTCATTGCTTTCTCTACACTGGTATAGTGGGCTCAGTCTGGATAGAAACATTGGCTATTCCTGTCTGGAGCTTGTCACGGAGCCTATAAAGAGCGCCCACGGATGTTAATCACTACACTATGGTCAAGCGACCGCTCCAGGATGGCAGAGGTAAACACCTAATACCCAACACAAGCACGAGGAAGAGATGCAGGATTGGAGTTCTTGCAAGATTTACACTATAATTTATAGCCTTGGTGGATGCAATGGTGAATTTAGTTTGCACAGGCTGTGGGACCTTGTGTGACGACATTCAGGTTGAAATCGCAGAAAACCGTATTGCTAGAATTGAGAATGCCTGCGCAAAAGGCGCTGCCTTTCTTTATGCCCTGGATAACCCAAATCGAAGAACCAGCTGCTTGGTGCGCCATAAAGAAGTCCCTTTAGAGCAAGCGATTGAAGAGGCGAAACACCTCCTGTGGGAGGCAAGGAAGCCTCTTATATTTGGCTTAGATAATTCCACGCTGGAAGCACAGGCAAAGGCAATTAGTCTGGCTCGGAAGCTAGGTGCGGTCATTGATGATGTTTCATCTTTCTCTTATGGTGAGCTAATCCAGGGCCTGCTGGAGGGTTCTCCACGGAGTTGCTCCCTGTCGCAAATCAAAGACAAAACCGATTTGCTTATATATTGGGGTTCCAATCCCCTCCATTCGCACCCCAGGCATCTATCTCAATTTTCCTATTATTCATATACCGATTATGATGAAGCAGGTTGGATACCCAAGGTAAAACTGACTTGCGTTGAGGTCAGGGAGACCGAGCTCAACTCTATTTGTAGGCCCGCTTTTAGGCTAGCACCGGGAGGAGACAGGGAATTCATTCGAGAGATTTTGTCTATAATAAAAGGCGGGGAGGGCACGGATGAAGCAAAGGCCTTCTTGGAATTAATCAAGGACTCTCAGGTTTGCGTAATATTTTGCGGGAAAGGCCTGCTCTACGCTCTTAATGGTAATTTTGACTTGTTCAACGAAATGATGGAGGGGCTTGGCCAATGGACTAAAGCTAGCGTGATTCCGATGATAGATGAAATCAATATGCTTGGTTTTAACAAATCCTTGCGTGAAGAAGCTGGCTATGTCAATCAAGTAAGCTTTGATGGTGGCATTATTCATGGCACCGAGTTCTCATTTCTGGAACAAGTACACAAAGGGCTTCCCGACTGCGTCTTGATTGCGGGTTCAGACCCTTTCTCAACTCTACCTCAGTCCCTTAGCAGAAAGCTGGCGAGCACTAAGATTATTTACCTTGGTAGTCTTATTACTTCGACAACAAATGCCGCCGAAGTGGTTATAGCCACGGCAGCTCCCGGACTGGAAAGCAATGGCACGGTAGTAAGAATGGATGGGGAAGAAGTCAACCTGTTCGATGTTAAGAAGAGCACTTATCCCTCCGAGGAAGAAGTGCTTGAGCGACTGTTTGAGGACGGGAAATGAGCGCACCCCTGGAGCTGGTCCTGGTGACCTATCATGAGGGCCTTTTAAAAATAGCTGAGACAAGGGAGGGACTAGGCAGCCTTTATCAGAAGCTTGCGGCTGTGCTGTGGCTTTCGCCAGACGATCTCAAACTCTTAGAAGTTAATGAAGGGGAAGCCGTGGAATTGCGAAGCGCTGCCGGCTCTATAGTGGTGCAGGCGAAATCAGACCCCAACAATAAATCAGGTATGGGCTATATGCCGTTTAGCTTATACTCTCTTAGTTTGACCAGCTATGACCCGGCGAAGTCAAGCTTTCCTGACTTCAAACGAATTGAGGTGACAGCCGTCCCCGCCAACTACGATATTACTCCGATTTCGGAGCTTCTATG